>DATLOY010000162.1:0-2666 GCA_035536015.1 Sphingomicrobium sp. | reverse complement strand
GAGGACCGAGAACGGTATCAAATATGGCGACACGATCGACCATGTCGATTTCGCCTATCTCGCCAAGATGACCAAGTTGAACGTCGCCGCGCTGGCGTCGATTGCCAGCGCCCCGCCGCCGCCCGAGCCGAAGGTCGAGGGTGCGGTAAGCACGGATACAATTGTAAGTTGGGAGATGACCCAAACTACGGCCCATGATGACGTCATTGAATTCGGTGAAGATTACGTCGTCCGATGGAGGCAGACAGATGCTCCGCAATGGCAATTCGAACGGAAAGTGTCGAATGCGTGTAGGTTCGCCTACCGCTCTGATAACGGTAGCGGCGAGGCCGCGATAGAAACGCCTTGTCGGGTCACGTTGAAAGGGATCCGCGTCGACGATTGGATCTTCGGCGTATCGTCGGTGAGCAAGGACGGGTTCGAGAGCCCGGTCGCATCCGCGGTACCGGGTGGCGCGTTCAAGCCGTATGTGGCGCCGCCGGCCGGGAAGAAGCCTTAACCCTCCCATCGCCGGGGAGGAGCTCCTATATTTTCCGTCCAAGGAGAATGACATGGCCGGCGGATGGACCCGCGACGGCGCGGTTCAGGACCAGATCGACGATACGGTGAAGGACGCGGTCCTCCGCGCCCGGGCGCTTACCCCTTCGGGCGAGAGTGCGGAGGAATGCGACGATTGCGGCGAGCCGATCCCGAAGAAGCGGCGCGAGGCGCTGCCAGGTGTCCGCACCTGCATCGCTTGCCAGACGACACGCGACAAGGCCGTCACGCATTCAACCATCAACCGCCGCGGCAGCAAGGATAGCCAGCTGCGCTAGGCGCGTTTAGGGGCGCACCATGGCCCGCAAGCGCAACGCCGAGCTACCGACCCGAAAGCAGATCCTCGACTTCATTGCCTCGTCGGACCAGCCGGCGGGGAAGCGCGAGATCGCGCGCGCGTTCGGGCTGTCGGGTCAGTCCAAGATCGACCTCAAGCGCCTGCTCAACGACATGGCCGATGAGGGGTTGATCGATCATTCGCGGGGCCGCGCCTTTCACCAGGCCGGAGGTGTGCCAAAGGTCACGGTGCTTCGGGTGACGCAGGTCGACGACAGCGGTCATGTTTTCGCGGTGCCCGAGGAATGGCACGCCGAGATCCAGCCGCCGCGATTGCGGCTTCTTGAGCGCGGCCGGCGTAGCGCGCTCGGGATTGGCGACAGGATTCTCGCCCGGACCGAGGAGCAAGGACAGGGCTGGGTCGCGCATCCGCTCAAAAAGCTGGCTCGATCCGCCGAGCTCGCGCTCGGAGTGGTCAAGCAGGAAGGCGATCGTTTCTGGCTCTCGCCAGTCGACAAGAAGGAACGGCGTGAGCTCCACATCAGCGAGTTGAAGGACGCCGAGCCCGGCGACCTCGTGCTGTGCGAAGTGAGCGGAAGGCCGCCGCGAGTGTCGGTGCGGGTCGATGCGGTGCTCGGGGATCCGTTCGCGCCGCGCAGCTTCAGCCTGATCGCCATCCACAAACATGCCCTGCCGCACGAATTTCGCCAGGAAGCGATCGACGAGGCGCATCGCGTGTCGAAGCTTCCGCTCGAAGCCGGGGCCACGCGCGAGGACCTGACTCATCTGCCGATCGTCGCGATCGATCCGGAGGACGCGCGCGATCATGATGACGCCATCTGGGCCGAACCGGACGGCGAGGGCGGATGGAATGCGATCGTCGCGATCGCCGACGTCAGCTTCTATGTACGGCCGGGGTCGGAACTAGACCGCGAAGCTCGGGCCCGCGGCAATAGCGTCTATTTTCCCGATCGCGTCGTGCCGATGCTTCCTGAAGAATTGTCCGCCGACATCTGCTCGCTCAAGGCCGGGAAGACACGCGCGGCGCTGGCCTGTCACCTCAAGATCGCTCGCGATGGAACGCTGAAAAACTGGAATTTCACGCGAGCCAAGATTTGCGTTGCTGCAAATATTGCATATGAGGATGCTCAGGCCGCAATGGATGCCGCGGAGGAGGAGAGGATCGAAGTTTCCTCTCCGACCTGCTCGATGCAGCCGATCGAGGGTCGCGTGTCGGCCGAGCTGGTTGAAAGGGCCCTGAAGCCCTTGTGGAATTGCTGGCGAGCATTGTTCGCGGCGCGCCAGAAGCGCGATCCGCTCGAACTCGATCTGCCCGAACGGCGAGTGATGCTCGACGAGAAAGGCCGAATCACCTCGATCGCTCCGCGCGACCGCTTGGACGCGCACCGGCTGGTCGAGGACTATATGATCGCGGCCAATGTGGCGGCCGCCCGCGCGCTCGAAGCGAAGAAGGCGCCGGTCATGTATCGCGTCCACGAGGCTCCGAGCCGCGAAAAGCTCGTGGCCCTCAAAGACTATCTGAAGACCTTCGGGATCGACTTCGCGCTCGGCCAGGTGATCAAACCGGGCACATTCAACCGCATCATCGAACGCGTCGGCGAGGGCGCCGGCCGCGAGGAGATCATGGAGCAATTGCTCCGCACCCAGATGCAGGCGCGCTACGGTCCGGAGCGCCTTGGCCATTTTGGCCTGGCACTAGCGACCTACGCCCATTTCACTTCGCCGATCCGGCGCTACGCCGACCTCCTGGTCCACCGCGCGCTGGTGAGCGCCTGCAAGCTCGGCGATGGCGGCCTTCCGCCCGGCGAAGACGAGCGCTTCGAGCAGATCGG
>DATLOY010000161.1:0-2189 GCA_035536015.1 Sphingomicrobium sp. | reverse complement strand
GCCATCATCTGGCTCGACGAGAGCCTCGGCGCGAAGTTCGAATATCATCCGATCCCCGACGATCTGAAAGACGCGGCCGCCGCCGCGCGCTCCGAACTCATCGAGACTGCCGTCGAGCAGGACGATGACGTGATGGAAGCCTATCTCGAGGGCACCGAGCCCGACGTCGCGACGCTGAAGAAGCTGATCCGCAAGGGCACGCTCAACTTCTCGTTCGTTCCGATCCTCTGCGGCTCGGCGTTCAAGAACAAGGGCGTCCAGCCGTTGCTCGACGCAGTCGTCGACTACCTCCCGAGCCCGCTCGACGTCCCGCCCATCGAAGGCATCAAGCCGGACAGCGACGTGACCGACACCCGCGAAGCTTCGGACACGGCTCCGTTCTCGGCGCTGGCGTTCAAGATCATGAACGATCCGTTCGTCGGATCGCTCACCTTCGCCCGCATCTATTCGGGCAAGCTCGAGAAGGGCACCGTCTCGAACTCGGTGAAGGACAAGAAGGAAAAGATCGGCCGCATGCTTCTGATGCATGCGAACAACCGTGAGGACATCGAAACGGCATATGCCGGCGACATCGTCGCCATAGCAGGCCTCAAGGAGACGACGACGGGCGATACTCTGTGCGACCCGAACAAGCCGATCATCCTCGAGCGGATGGAGTTCCCGGACCCGGTCATCGAGGTCGCGGTCGAACCCAAAACCAAGGCCGACCAGGAGAAGATGGGCCTCGCGCTCGCGCGTCTGGCTGCCGAGGACCCGAGCTTCCGAGTCACGACCGACCATGAATCGGGCCAGACCATCATCAAGGGGATGGGCGAGCTCCACCTCGAGATCCTGGTCGACCGCATGAAGCGCGAGTTCAAGGTCGAGGCGAACGTCGGCGCCCCGCAGGTCGCCTATCGCGAATCGCTCGCGAAGGCGGTCGACGTCGACTACACCCACAAGAAGCAGTCGGGCGGTTCCGGCCAGTTCGGCCGCGTCAAGGTCAGCGTCGCTCCGGGCGAGCGCGGCTCGGGCGTTCAGTTCTTCGACGAGATCAAGGGCGGCAACATTCCGCGCGAATATATCCCGTCGGTCGAGAAGGGCATGCGTGAGACCGCCGAGACCGGGTCGCTGATCGGCTTCCCGATCATCGACTTCGAGATCCGACTGACGGACGGCGCCTATCACGATGTCGACTCCTCGGCGCTGGCATTCGAAATCACCGGGCGCGGCGCGATGCGCGAAGCGGCGCAGAAGGCCGGCATCAAGCTCCTCGAGCCGATCATGAAGGTCGAGGTGGTGACTCCGGAAGATTATGTCGGCGACGTCATCGGCGATTTGCTGAGCCGTCGTGGCCAGGTCCAGGGACAGGATACGCGCGGCAATGCGATCGCTGTTGAAGCGTTCGTCCCGCTCGCGAACATGTTCGGCTATGTGAACCAGCTGCGCTCATTCACCCAGGGACGTGCGCAGTACACGATGCAGTTCTCGCATTATCAGGAAGTGCCGCAGAACATCGCCGACGAGGTGAAGGCGAAGCTGGCGTAAGCATAAATTTGTAGCTATGGGCGCGTCCGCGAAGCGGGCGTCGACCCGATTTTCCAAAGAAGAAGAGGCGTAAAATGGCGAAGGCTAAATTCGAGCGGACGAAGCCGCACGTGAACATCGGGACCATCGGTCACGTCGACCATGGAAAGACGTCGCTGACGGCGGCGATCACCAAGGTGCTCGCGGAAAAGGGACAGGCGGAGTTCACCGACTACGCCAACATCGACAAGGCGCCGGAAGAGCGCGAGCGCGGGATCACCATCTCGACCGCTCACGTCGAGTATGAGACGGACAAGCGTCACTATGCGCACGTCGATTGCCCGGGCCACGCCGATTATGTGAAGAACATGATCACCGGCGCCGCCCAGATGGACGGTGCGATCCTCGTCGTGTCGGCCGCCGACGGCCCGATGCCGCAGACCAAGGAGCACATCCTGCTCGCGAAGCAGGTCGGCGTTCCGACCATGGTCGTGTTCCTCAATAAGGTCGATCAGGTCGACGATCCGGAGCTTCTGGAGCTGGTCGAGCTGGAGATCCGCGAGGAGCTTTCGAAGCGTGAGTTCGACGGCGACAACATTCCGATCATCGCAGGCTCGGCGCTCGCCGCCCTCGAGGACAAGAATGAAGAGCAGGGAAAGCAGGCGATCCTGAAGCTGATGGAT
>DATLOY010000160.1:0-14298 GCA_035536015.1 Sphingomicrobium sp. | reverse complement strand
TTCGCTGCGGCGGCCGCGACGGCCGATTGGAAGAACGCGAAGGACTTCAACCTGGTGATGACCAATGCGGCGGGGGCGAATGCTTATCCGATCGCAGCGAGCACATTCATCCTGCTGCCCAAGCAACCAAAGGACCGGGCGAGATCCTCTGCGGCGATTGCATTCTTCAAATATGCGCTCGAGCATGGACAGGATCAGGCCAAGAAGCTCGACTACGTCCCGCTTCCCGATCCCCTGGTTCGGCAGATCGAGAGCTACATCGGCGCCAATATCAAGTGAACGCGACGCTCGCCGAGGACTCCGGGCTTGTAGCTTCGACGAACCGAAAGAGCGGCGCCGGCGCCGACCGGGCTTTTCAGCTCGTTACCGCCGCCGCTGCCTGGTTTGTGCTGCTGCTTCTCGGCGCCACCGCATTGTCGATGGCGTGGGGTGGACGGCTCGCTTTCAAGACTTTCGGCTGGCATTTCGTCACCGGCAAGGACTGGGATGCCGTCAACAATGTGTTCGGCGCCCTTGTCCCCATCTACGGGACGCTCGTCACATCGGCGATCGCGCTGATCATCGCAGTGCCCGTGAGCATCGGCATCGCCTTGTTCTTGACGGACATCGCTCCGCGCTGGTCCAGGGCTCCGATTGCGGTCGCGATCGAGTTGCTCGCGGCCATTCCAAGCATCATTTACGGCATGTGGGGCCTGTTCATTTTCGCGCCGTTCATGGCCGCGAATGTCGAGCCGTGGCTCAGCGATCATCTCGGAAGCAAGGCTATTATTGGTCCGTTGTTCAGCGGCCCTCCTATCGGCATCGGAATGCTCACCGCGGGAATCGTGCTCGGCATCATGGTCATCCCGTTCATCGCGACCGTCGCCCGAGAGGTGTTCAGCGCCGTTCCCCCTCCGCTCAAGGAGTCGGCCGTGGCGCTCGGATCGACGCGCTGGGAAATCCTCAGCCGGGTCACACTGCCCTACACACGGTCGGCGATCATCGGAGCGGTTTTTCTTGGGCTTGGACGGGCGCTCGGCGAGACCATGGCCGTCACCTTCGTGCTCGGCAACGCGCATGACCTGTCTGCATCGCTGCTCATGCCCAGCAATTCGATCGCGGCCGCGATCGCGAACGAGTTCACTGAAGCGGACACCGAACTTTATCGTTCGTCCCTGATCGCGCTCGGCTTCCTGCTCTTCGTCGTGACCTTCATCGTTCTCACGATCGCCAAGCTGATGCTGCTGCGGATCAACCGCCAGTACGGAAGGACGCACTGATGGCGATCCCCGCTCGCCGAAGAGTCGCCGACGCTGCCGCATTCGGCTTTGCCATGGCCGCCACGCTTTTCGGACTCTTTTGGCTATTCTGGATCCTGTGGACGACGCTTCGCCAGGGGGCCTCCGCCCTTACGCCCCAGCTTTTCAGCGACATGACCCCACCGCCCGGCTCCAGCGGCGGCTTGCTCAATGCTTTTTACGGAAGCGCCGTCATGATCGCTCTCGGACTGGTCATTGGTGCTCCGATCGGCGTTGCGGCCGGAACCTTTCTAGCGGAGCATGGGCGATACACTCGGCTCGCCTCCGTCGTCAGCTTCATCAACGACATTCTGCTCAGCGCGCCCTCGATCGTGATCGGCTTGTTCGTCTATGAAATGGTCGTCGTCACGGCCGGCCATTTCTCGGGCTTTGCCGGCGGGATCGCTTTGGCGATGATCCTGCTTCCAATCGTCGTCAGAACGACCGAAGAAGCGTTACGACTGGTTCCCGACCAGATGCGGGAGGCTGGCTTTGCACTCGGCCTTCCGCGTTGGCGAGTGACCCGGCAGATCCTGTACAAGGCAGCGCTGAGCGCGATCCTTACCGGCATTCTTCTGGGCGTGGCCCGCATCGCCGGCGAGACCGCGCCGCTTCTGTTCACGGCGCTCAACAATCAGTTCTGGAGTGCGAGCCTCAACGGCCCGCTCGCCAACGTGCCGGTAGTGATCTTCCAATATGCGATGAGCCCTTATGATGAGTGGCATACCCTAGCGTGGGCGGGCGCGTTCGTCCTCACTGCCTTTGTTCTCATCCTCAACATCCTCGTTCGCTTGCTCGCGAGGAAAGGCAAATAAGAATGAACGATACGGCCACAGCATTGCGCATCGCCGTTCCGGGGAATAGCGGTCCATCCGAAATCCGAACGAAGATGCCGACCGCGATCGATATCCGCGACCTCGATTTCTATTACGGAAAATCGCACGCGCTCAAGGACGTCAGCATGGCCGTGCCGGCGAACGGCGTGACCGCGATCATCGGTCCGTCGGGCTGCGGCAAGTCGACCTTGTTGCGCACGATCAACCGGATCTACGAGATCTATCCGGATCAATATGCGGCGGGCTCGATCGCGATCGATGGCCGCAACGTACTCGACCGTCGTTATCCGCTGTCCGACCTGCGCCGGCGGGTCGGAATGGTGTTCCAGAAGCCGACGCCATTCCCTTCGACGATCAGAAGCAACGTCGCTTTCGCTCTGTCTTATTATGAGCGGCTTTCGAAGTCCGAGCTCGACGCCCGGGTCGAAGATGCGCTGCGCCAGGCCGCGCTTTGGGACGAGGTGAAGGACAAGCTCAGCGACAGCGCTCTCTCCTTGTCAGGGGGCCAGCAACAGCGCCTGTGCATTGCGCGGACGCTCGCCGTTCGGCCGGAGATCATCCTGCTCGACGAACCGACATCGGCGCTCGATCCCATATCGACGGCGAAGATCGAAGAGCTGATCCACGAGCTGCGCGAACGCTTCACGATCGTGATCGTCACCCACAATATGCAGCAGGCTGCACGAGTGTCGCAGGAAACGGCCTTCTTCCATCTCGGTGAGCTGATCGAGTTCGGCAGCACCAGCGACATCTTCACAAATCCGCGCGAACAGCGGACCAAGGACTATATTACCGGCCGGTTCGGCTGACGGGAGACGATATGCAGCAGACCCGCGAACATACGCTCAAGGCTTTCGATGAGGATCTCGACCGCCTTCGCGCGCTGATCAGCGAGATGGGCGGCCTTGCCGAACATTCGATCGGCGAGGCGATGCGTTGCCTTGTCGAGCGCGACCTTGAAGGCGCTCAGCGCGTCATCGCCGACGACAAGAAGCTCGACATCCTCGAGGTCGAGACCGAGCGCAAGGCGGTGCAGCTGATTGCCTTGCGGGCGCCGATGGCCAGCGATCTTCGCGATGTCGTCGCTGCGCTCAAAATCTCGGGCGTCGTCGAGCGCATCGGCGATTATGCCAAGAACATCGCGAAACGCGTTCCGCTGCTCGAGAATGTGGGGAAGATCGAGCCACTCTCGCTCTTGCCCGAGATGGCGCGCATTTCCGCGAGCATGGTTCACGATGTGCTCGACGCGTTCATCGAGCGCGACGCCCAGGCCGCGGTCCGCGTCTGCGAACGCGACGACGCCGTCGACGACTTCTACGACTCCATTTTTCGCACTTTGCTGACGCACATGATGGAGAACCCTCACAACATCGGGCCGTCCGCGCATCTTCTCTTTATCGCGAAGAATCTCGAGCGCGTCGGAGATCATGCGACGAACATCGCCGAGATGGTCTATTATGCCGCGACGGGTGAGCACATGGCGGACCGGCCCGGCAAGTCGCCGAGGTAAGAGATGAACAACAAGCAGTTGCTGCTGATTGAAGACGATCGCGCGCTGGCGGATCTGGTCACCTTTCACTTTGAACGATCCGGCTACGATGTCACGCGCACGGGGGACGGCGAAGAGGCGCTGATCCTGGTGGATGAGATCAGGCCGGACGTCATTCTGCTCGACTGGATGATCGAAGGCATCAGCGGAATCGAGGTTTGCCGGCGTTTGCGGCGCCGAGCCACGACGGCGAACGTGCCGATCATGATGCTGACCGCCAGGGGCGAGGAAAGCGACCGGATTCGCGGTCTCGAAACGGGCGCCGACGATTATGTGACCAAGCCATTCAGTCCGCGCGAACTGGTTGCGCGCGTCGGCGCCGTCCTGCGGCGCGTGCGGCCGGCGCTTGCCGGCGAACAGCTCGCTTACGCCGATGTGGAAATGGACGTCGCCGCGCACCGGGTGAGGCGCAACGGCGATCAGGTCGCGCTTGGTCCGACGGAGTTCCGGCTGCTCAAACATTTCCTGGAGCATCCGGGACGGGTCTTTTCGCGCGAGCGGTTGCTCGATGCGGTCTGGTCCCACGACCCGGACATCGATGCGCGGACCGTCGACGTGCATGTCCGGAGGCTTCGCCAGGCGCTCAACTCGAGCGGGCGGCCGGATCTCATCCGCACGGTGCGCTCGGCCGGCTATTCGCTCGACAGCGACGGTTAAGGCAAAAAGAAACGGCCCGCCGTTCGACGGGCCGTTCCATGAGCAGTGCTTGAGCCTATCGAACGTTCGCGGCCACGTAGGTTTGGATGCGCTTCACCAGCGGTCCGGGAAGCGGAACATAATCGAGTGCAACCGCCTGCTTCTGGCCCTTCGTCAGTGACCAGTTGAAGAACTTGCGGGCGGCCACGCTGTTCGCAGGATTCTTGGGCTGTTTGTACATCAGCACCCAGGTCGTCGCGGCGATCGGCCAGGCGTTTGCGCCGGGGGCGTTCGTCATAAGGAGATAGAAGTCCTTCGCGCGCGCCCAATCGACGGTGCCAGCGGCAGCAGAGAAAGTCTGCGCATTCGGCTGGACGTAGCGTCCGGCCTTATTCTGCACCACGGCGTGCGACATCTTGTTCTGCAGCGCATAGGCATATTCGACATAGCCGATGCCGCCCTTGATCTGGCGGACATAGTTGGCGACGCCTTCATTGCCTTTTCCGCCAACGCCAGTCGGCCAATTGACCGTCGTTCCTTCGCCGACCTGCTTCTGCCAGCCGCTGCTCACCTGACTGAGATAGTGGGTGAAGTTGAAGGTCGTGCCGGAACCGTCCGAGCGGTGAACCACGGAAATATCCGTCGGCGGGATGTGCAAGCCCGGATTGAGCCTGGCGATCGCCGGATCGTTCCATTTCTTATACTGCCCGGCGAAGATGCCGGCGAGGACGGGCCCGGTCAGCCTGAGCTGACCCGGACGAAGCCCAGGCAGGTTCACGACCGGTACAATGCCGCCGACGACGACCGGGAACTGGACGAGGCCAGAAGCGGCAAGCTCGTCCGGCGGAAGCGGCTTGTCGGTCGCGCCGAAGTCAACCGTTCCTGCCTTGATCTGAGCGATTCCCGCACCCGATCCGACGGATTGATAATTGATCTCGTCACCGCCTGCTTTCCTGAAATCCGCCGCCCAGCGCGAAAGCACCGGATAGACGAAGCTGGATCCGGCGCCCGTCGCCGCCGCGTTGGCCGTGCCGGCAAAGCCGAGTGACGCAGATGCGGCGAGAAAAGTGAAGGAACGGAACATATTCATTGAGATACCCCCCAAGGGCGAAAATATGGGAGATGGCCGATCGCCATCGCGATTTGGCCTACGCCCGCTCAATGACAGCGATGTGACGCCAATGTTGCCGTTGCGTTGCGACGAGGCGGCGCGACCTCCGAATGTGAGAGCGTAGCGGCACAGTTTGTCCGCGGAAACGATTGTCACAAAACTGTCTGCCGACAGTCACAGTTTCATCCGCTTACACCGTTAGCGCGGATTTGAGTTTGAGTACTCGATCCAGTCATTTGGGGGGTCCCATGATTTCTCGTTTTTCGGCGGCATTACTCGCGTGCACAGCATTCACCGCCACTCCGGCCTTGGCGCAAACCGCTCCGACTGCCGAAGACATTGCCGCGCTTCGCGCACAGATTCAGGCCCTGCAGGCGCAGGTCGATCAGCTTCAGGCTGCGCAGGCCACGCAGGCCGCCCAGGTTGCGAAGGTGGCAACGCAGGTGACTCCCGCCTTGAAGAAGGACTCGCCTGGATGGTTCGCCAATACCTCGATTACCGGCAAGGCGTTCTTCAATGTCAGTTCGATCGATCAGGAGCGCAATGGCATTAATCAGAGCGCCAATGGCACGGAGACGGAGCTGAAGCGCTTTTACCTGGGCGTCGACCACAAGTTCAACGACACCTTCTCGGCCAATCTGACGACCGATTTCCGCTACGGAACCAACGGCACAACCAACGACGTGCTGGTCTACGTCAAGAAGGCATATGTTCAGGCGAAGTTTGCTCCGGAACTGTTCGTTCGAGTCGGCGCGGCGGACCTCCCCTGGGTGCCGTTCGCTGAAAGCGTTTATGGCTATCGCTACATCGAAAATACGCTGATCGACCGCACCAAGTTCGGTACTTCTTCGGACTGGGGCGTGCACGCCGGTGGATCGTTCGCTGACGGGCTGGTCAGTTATGCTGTCTCGGCCGTCAACGGAGCGGGCTACAAGACGCTCTCGCGCAGCTCGAACACCCTCGACCTCGAGGGCCGAATCAGCGTGAACCCGCTGAAGAAGTTCGTCCTCGCGGTCGGCGGCTATACCGGCAAGCTCGGGAAGAGCGCCGATGGCGGTGTCGACACGCGTCGCGCAACCCGAATTAATGCGCTCGCCGCTTACACGGATAGCCGGATCCGCGCGGGCATCGAATATTTCCATGCGAAGAACTGGCTGAACGTCACAGGCCCCGCCGGCGACACGGCGGACGGTTGGTCGGCATTCGGCTCGTTCGCGTTCAACAAGCAATTCTCGCTGTTCGGGCGCTACGATTGGGTCAAGCCCAAGAAGGACGCGAGCCCGGACCTCAGGGATCATTATTTCAACGTCGGCCTGAACTATAAGCCGATCAAGGAGCTCGACCTCGCGCTGGTCTACAAGCGCGACAGGGCCAAGAACGGCTTCCTGTCGACTTCCAACGGGACGATCGGCGGCTTCGATAACTCCACCAATGGCACATATGATGAAGTGGGCGTCTTCGGGCAGTTCGCTTTCTAGTCTTGAACAAAATGCCTTTCGGCCCCCTCTCCCCTTCGGCCGAAAGACCGCGTCCCCTCGTCCATGCGGCGAGGGGACTTCACTTTTGCGGACGTGGCTCGCGGCGGCCAATCCGCTAGAGAGCCGCCATGGCGGGTGAAGACTCAAAAATGCGCAATCTGGTCGAGGCGCTGGACGAGCCCGCGCTCATTATCGAAGGGCTGACCGTCGGATTCGCCAATCGGGCCGCCAAGGCGCACCTCGGGACCGGGATCGAGGGCAACGATATCCGGCTTGCAATCCGTCACCCCGAGGCTCTCGAACACATCCTGGGCGGCCGGAGCGGCGACATTGGAGTCACCGGAATCACGGAGTTCGGGCGCCCCTGGCAGGTTTCCGTTCGCGATCTTGGTCACGGGACGGTGCTCGTCCGGCTGGTCGATCGCTCGGCTTCCGTTTCGGCGGAAAAGATGCGCGTCGATTTCGTCGCCAACGCCAGTCATGAGCTGAGGACGCCTCTGTCGACCATACTCGGCTATGCCGAGACGCTCGCCGAGGAGGGCGAACAGCCCGAGGAGCTTCGCACCAGGTTCGGCTCGACCATCCGCGAGGAGGCGCAGCGTATGCTGCGCATCATCGAAGATCTGATGAGCCTGTCCCGAATCGAGGCCGATCGCTTCCTGGCCCCCGCCGACGAAGTACCGATCGACGACGTGATCGAGACTGCCGTTGCCAGCGCCGGTCACGCCAGGAACGGCAACCAGTGTGAGTTCGTCGTCGATATACCAGGCGATCTTCCGAAGGTTCGGGGGGACCGCGCCCAGCTCGAGCAGGTTTTCGACAATCTTATCGGGAACGCCGTCCGCTACGGCTGCGACGGCTCGCGTTCGAAAGTGGAGGTCGGGGCGAAGCGGGACGGTTCATCGATTGCCGTCAGCGTAACCGATCATGGACCCGGCATTCCGCGCGAACACCTGCCGCGCGTGACCGAGCGTTTCTATCGGGTCGATGCGGCCCGAAGCCGCGAATCGGGAGGGACAGGCCTCGGCCTCGCGATCGTGAAGCACATTGTCGAGCGGCACCGCGGAACGCTCGAAATCAAAAGCGTCCTTGGGGAGGGAACCAGCGTGACGGTCAAGCTTCCGGCCGCGGCCTAGCCCAGCAATTTGGCGAGAGCCCGCTCAACATCGTCGATCGCATAGGGCTTGTGGAGCCGCGGACGATCCTCCCACTTGTCGGGCATCTGCCAGTCCGCGTAGCCGCTTGTCAGCAGGAACGGCACGCCTTTGGAATCGAGCGTCTCGCAAAGCGGGAATACACGCTCTCCACGGATGTGGATGTCCATGATCGCGGCGTCGAATTCCTCGGTTTCCACGAGGTCCCGAGCGGCCGCCATATTCGGCGCAGGTCCGACGACCAGGCAGCAAAGATCCTGGAGAAGGTCCGCCGTGAAGGGCGCGACCACCGGCGAATCTTCGACCAGCAATATCCGCCGGCCGGCGAAATTCTTGCTCACGGCAACCTCGACGAGCGCCTCAGTGGACAAATCTTGCCACCACGTCGCGGTAGCTTCGGGACACTTTCACCTGCGCTCCGGAATCGAGGACCAGGAAGCACTCGCCGTTGGTATGCGGCTTCACCTGACGGACGAGATCGAGGTTGACGATCGTCGAGCGATGGACCCGCTGGAAGCGGCGCGGATCCAAACGTTTCTCCAGATCCTTCATCGTTTCGCGAAGGATCAGCGTGTTGTCGCCGGTCTGGATGCACATATAATCGCCCGCCGCGTCGATCCGTTCGATCGTGTCGACGTCTACCCTGAAGATCTGGCCCTGGTCTTTGATATTGATCATTTTTTCGAAGCGGTTCGCGGCCGGGCCCTCGGGCGCCGCTTCGGCGAGTTCCTCGGCTGCTTCGGGGGCGTGCTCGGCAAGAGCGTCCTTCAGGCGTTCCGCCTCTTCAGCGCTGCGCTTCTCTGAAAGGCGCTGCCGTACGCGGTCCATCGTCGCGGCAAGCCGATCCTCATCGACCGGCTTCATGAGATAATCGACTGCCTTGGCATCGAAGGCGCGCAGGGCATGTTCGCCGAACGCGGTCACGAAGACGAACAGTGGCGGCTCGACGTCCATCAGCCCCTGAATCACCGAAAACCCGTCAAAGCCGGGCATCTGGATGTCGAGGAAGACGAGATCGGGCTTGTGAGTCTTGATCTGGCGGATCGCCTCACGCCCGTTGGCGGCCGTTGCGACCACTTCGACGTCGTCGTGCGCCTGCAATCTCAGTTGCAGGCCCTGCGTCGCCAGCGGCTCGTCGTCGACCAAAATGGTCCGGATGGTCATCAGGCCTTGTCTCCAGTCTCGTAGGGAATTTCCAGGATAACGCTGAACCCCCCTTTGTCGTTCTTCCTCGTCTCGAAACGGTGGGAACCGCCATAGGCTTGCGCCAGACGGTCGCGAATGTTCGCCAGTCCGACGCCCGTCGAGGGACTTGCCGCCAATTCGGCCGCGGCTTCTTCTCCGCCGCTGTCCGCCACCTCGATCCTGACCGCCTGTCCTTCGCGCTGGGCGGTGATCCAGATGTCGGCCCCATTCTCAAGCGGTGTGACCGCATATTTGATCGCATTCTCGATCAACGGCTGTAGCAAAAGGGAAGGAAGGCGCGCTCCGATCGTCTCCGGCTCGATCCGGAAATGGGGCCGGAGGCGATCCTCGAACCGCATTTTCTCGATCTCGAGGTAAAGTTTCAGCGTTTCGACTTCCTGCGCGAGCGTGACCTTGGCGGTGGGCTCATTTGCGAGGGTGTAGCGCAGGAAGGATGACAGCCGAGCCAACATGGCATTGGCCCGCTCGGTCTGCTTCAGGAGGACGAGGGTAGAGATCGAATTCAGCGTGTTGAACAGAAAGTGCGGGTTGAGCTGGTATCGAAGCATGGCGAGCTGCGCGCTCGAAGCCTGACCTTCCAGACGTTCACGCTGGCGGATCTGGTCCTCCAGCAGGAGGAAATAGTTGATCCCGTAATAAAGCGCCGCCCAGGCTGCGAGCAGTGAGAAGTTGAGCAGGATCGCACCAAGATATTCGACGCCGACCGGCTTCGCATTGGGCTTGAGGAAAGTCGCGTAACTCCAGGTCTCGATGATCGAGAACGCGCTGGACGCGAGGATCACGACAAGCAGGGAGAAGATCAACGTGACGAGCGGCCGCATCCGGATCAGCCGCCGGAACAGCGAGGCCATGAGCAAGGTCAGCGAATAACCTGCCATGGTGAGCAGGACGGTGTGGACGAGCCACATCCAGCCCATGCTGTTGGCGAAGCCGGAAAGCGATCGCAGGAAGAAGTATCCGCTCCAGCCGATCGACTGAAGGATCCAGAAGGCGCGGTTCTTGTCTTCGAAGAACGGCTGATCCAGGCCGATGCCGCGCGCGATCGGCGCCGCCGGCGAGCGAATCTCGGGAGTGTCCGTATCTTCCTCCCGCCTCGGCCGCGCCGCGGTACGCCGCTCCAGGGTCGCGCTGTCGGTCGCCATCACCGCCGATATAGAGGGCAGATCCAATCTTTGCGACCCGCGGGCTTGCCGAATCGGAGCCGGTGGCTCTAGCGGCACCGAATGCTTGGCGGGGCGTTGCGGTCCCGGCGCCTGTTTGAGGGGTTTGGGATGAAGCTTATCGCCCGTGCGGCCACGCTTGCCGCAATTTTGCTCACGGCCTGCCGCGCAGGGGAGCAGGGCAACGCCGGTGCCCCTGAAACTCCCGAAGTGCAAATTGCGCCGATCCTGACCACGCCCGACGCAGTCGACACCCACAGCTACGCCCGTCCGCTCGAAGCGCGCGTCACGCATGTCGCGCTGGATCTCAGCGTCGATTTCAACACGAAACGGATCGGCGGAACCGCGACGCTCGACATCGAGCGCAAGCCAGGCGCCGGGGAAATCATCCTTGACGATCGGGGGCTCGAAATCGCCACGATCGCCGATGGTTCAGGCCGCGCGCTAAACTACAAGGTTGGCGCAGGAGATCCGAACCTGGGTTCGCCGCTCGCCGTCGATCTCCGGCCTGACACGAAGAGGATCGTCATCAATTACAAGAGTGCTCCGGATGCTTCCGCGCTTCTCTGGCTGACGCCTCAGCAAACTGCGGGGAAGAAGGCACCGTTTCTCTTCAGCCAGGGCGAATCGATCAACAATCGCTCCTGGATCCCGACGCAGGATTCGCCAGGCGTCCGGCAGAGCTGGGAAGCAACCGTGCATGTGCCGCCCGGAATGACCGTGGTGATGAGCGCTCCGCGATCCGCCGAGCCGATGACCGAGGGCGGCGAAGGCATCTTCAAGTTCCGGATGGAGCATAGCGTCGCTCCGTACATGATCGCGATCGCGGTCGGTGACCTCAGCTTCAAGTCGCTCGGGCCGCGAACCGGCGTCTGGGCAGAACCTGCGACCATCGATGCCGCTGCGCGCGAACTTTCCGACACCGAGAAAATGGTGAGCGCGGCCGAGAAGCTGTACGGACCCTACCGCTGGAGCCGTTACGACGTGCTCGTCCTGCCGCCGTCCTTTCCGCTCGGCGGTATGGAAAATCCGACGATGACCTTTCTTACGCCGACCTTCATCGCCGGCGACAAGAGTCTCGTCAGCCTGGTCGCGCATGAATTGTCGCACAGCTGGTCGGGCAACCTCGCGACCAACGCCACCTGGAACGATTTCTGGCTCAACGAGGGGATGACGACTTACGCCGAAAGCCGCGTCATCGAGGAGCTTTACGGCAAAAAGGCCGCGAACGAGCATATCGCGCTCAGCATCGATGCGATGAACAAGGCGGTCGCGGAAAATGGCGGAGCGAACGGGCCCGACACACGCCTCCACCTTGACCTGAAGGGGCGCAGTCCCGACGACGGTCTCACCGACATTGCTTATGAGAAGGGGGCGGCATTCCTCCGCACCATAGAGACGATCGTCGGCCGCGACCGGTTCGATGCCTGGCTCAAGGGCTGGTTCGACCGGCATGCCTTTCAGCCGGTCACTTCCGCCATGTTCCTCGCCGACCTCCGGCAAAACCTCATCAAGGGCGATACGACCTTGGAAAGTAAGCTGATGCTCGACCGTTGGGTCTATCAGCCCGGAGTCCCACCGAACATCGCCCGGCCTCCTGCAGATACGTTCAGCGAACAGGACCGGGCCGTTGCGGCTTTCGCCAATGGCTCCGCGCCGCCGCAAGGCTGGGCGAAGTGGAACACGGAAGAGCGGCTGCGTTTCCTCAATCGCCTCCCGCGCAAGCAGCCAAGAGCTCGGCTCGACGCATTGCAATCCGCTTTCAATCTCAACGACATAGGCAATATGGAAGTGCGCTTCGCCTGGCTCGATCTCGCGGTCGGCAATCGTTACGATCCGGCGATTCCGTCGCTTGAGCAGTTCCTGTCGGCACAGGGGCGGGGAAAATTCGTGAAGCCGCTTCTCACCGCTCTTGCCGGGGATAGGCAGTGGGGCCGGCCAATCGCGACCCGTATCTATATGAAAACGCGGTCATTCTACCATCCGCTGGTCACCCGCGATCTCGACAAGTTGGGTCTTCAGGCTTCGGCCGGATAATGAGGGGCCTTAACCGGCCTTAAACGCTCTTTGGCTAATTCGCTCGCGGACGTGGAACGACGGGCGGATGTACGAAGCACCAGATCGCTATAAGCGCATGATTTCGGCCCGGCTTCCGGGCGGTGAATCGGCGGGCCTCGCGGCTCGGGACTCCGAGCCCGAAAGCTCGCCCCTGCGCGACGTGCAGCTGATCTCGCGTGCCCAGCTCGCGCCCTTCTTTGCTGCCGCCAACATCGTCGCTTCGCTGATGATGATCGCCTGCCTGTGGGAATCCGTGCCGACGACCTGGCTCCTTCCCTGGGCTCTGGCCGTGGCCGGCGTGAATCTGGGCGCTTTGCAGCTCGCAAGAACCCAGTCGATCACCTGCGTCGGCCGTTCGGGCCGGCGAGTGCCGATGTGGTCCATGGTCGGCGAAGTCGCAGTCCGCGCCGCCATCTGGCTCAGCCTTCCGCTCTACGTATTTCCGTCGCTCCATCCGGCCACTCAGGTCATCGCCGCTTCGCTCATGTCCGGGCTTGGAGTGGGTGCGCTTGGCCTCGTCGTTGTCCCGCCATGCGTGACCGCATGGATGGTGGCGTTCACGGCAGGAGTCAGTGGGGCCCTTTTGCTCGGCCGCCACAGCATTCCCTTCCAGCACATGATTTCGATCGTATTTACTCTCGGCGTTGCCGTGTTCGGGGTGCTCCACGTTGCTCGTTGGGCGTTCCACCAATTGAAGACGAACGCCGACGTCGGCAGCCAGAGCGAAAGCGCGAGCCTGCTCCTTCAGGAGTATGAGCAGCGGGGCGTCGGCTGGCTATGGCAGGTCGATAGCGACAATCGCGTCACCTACATCAGCTCGCGAATGAGCGCGCTGTTGGGCAAGCCGGCCAGCCAGTTGATCGGCCATTCTCTGCCGGCGCTGCTCGGGGGTCATGCCGATCTCGGCCGAGTACTCCTTGAAAAGCAGCCGTTCAACTCGCTCGAAATGGAGCTAAAGACGGCGCGAGGGCCACGCTGGATTTCGATCGCCGGCGATCCCATCATCGATACGGCTGGCCGTTTCGAGGGGTTCCGCGGCGTCGGCTCCGACATCACCGAAATCCGCCAGACGCAGGAGCGGCTGACCCATCTCGCGAATGTCGACGTCCTTTCGGGATTGCCCAACCGCGGCCGCGTCCGCCAGCTTCTCGGCGAGGCACTGCGCTCGGCGACGACCGGCAATGTTCCCTGCGCCATCATGTTTCTCGACCTCGACGGCTTCAAGCCGGTCAACGACACTTTCGGCCATCCGAAGGGTGACGCGGTCCTGCGTGCGGTCGCCAAGCGGCTTGTCGACGAAGTCGGACCAGACGGCCATGTCGGCCGAATGGGCGGCGACGAGTTCGCAATCGTCGTCACCGATGCCCAGAGCCGCAAGATCGTCGAAGGCCTTGCCGATCGCATCATCCAGGCGATCAAGGAACCCTATCAGATCGACCAGACCGAGATCCGCATCGGCGTTTCGATCGGTTGCGCTTTCGGTCCGATCGACGGTGCGACCGTCGACGACCTGATCCTGAAAGCCGACCTCGCGCTTTACCAGGCAAAGGATGCCGGCCGCGGCGTCGCCCGCTACTTCTCCTCCGAGCTCCAGTCGGAGCAGGAGGATCGCGTCCGGCTTGAGAGCGACCTTCGTCAAGGCATTGCGTCGAAGCAGTTCCATTTGATGTTCCAGCCGCTCGTCAATGCCAAGACTCAGAAACTCATTGGCTTTGAAGCGCTGATCCGCTGGAATCATCCGCAGCGCGGCTTTGTGCCGCCCAACGTCTTCATTCCGGTGGCCGAAGAAACCGGGCTCATGCCGGTAATCGGCGAATGGGTCATTGACGAGGC
>DATLOY010000159.1:0-8729 GCA_035536015.1 Sphingomicrobium sp. | reverse complement strand
TTCAACTTACCAGATCGGCGACGTTGCGGATATCTAGATGTCGGCGGTGAACGGCGTGAAATCGGTGCGGCGGTCGTATACGTCGACGCCTTCGTGGCGCTTCAGCCAGCCGACCACGGCATAAGTGACGGGCGTCAGGATCGCTTCCCAACTGACCTTCAGGATGAATTGGCTGAGCATCACTTCCCCGAGAACCGTCAGCGGCCAATCGGACATTCCGTAAAAGGCGAGCGGATAAAAGATCAGGCTGTCCGCGCCTTCGCCAATGATCGTGCTGCCGATGGTGCGCGTCCAGAGATACTTGCCGTCGGTCCAGATCTTCATTTTCGCGAGCACGACCGAGTTCAGGAAATCGCCGACGAAGAAAGCGGTCATCGATGCGAGGATGATCCGCCATCCGGACCCGAAGACCCGTTCATAGGCCGGCTGCCCGGTCCAGCCCTCGGCGACCGGCAAATGGACCACCGTCCATTCCATCACGGCCATGAAGAGCAGCGCCGCGAAGCCCGCCCAGATGGCGCGCCGGGCGCGGGCAAAGCCGTAAACCTCCGTCAGGATGTCATCGATGATGTAGGCGATCGGGAAGAACAGAATCCCGGCGCCGAAGGGCCATGGACCAATGCCCGGCAAAGTGATGAACGAGCGCTTTTCCGCTCCGATCACGTTCGACAGAAGCAGCACGACGACGAACGCGACCATGACGAAATCGAAATAGCGAAAGCGTGCGCCGTGCATCGCGCGCGCTTCCACGTGCTTTAGCTTTTCCCCCCGCATGGCGAAGGCGTAGCGCGGTTCCTTGTCACGTCAATTGCGGTTACTCATGCGCAAGCACGCGCCCGTAGCTCAGCTGGACAGAGCACGAGCCTTCTAAGCTTGGGGTCGCAGGTTCGAGTCCTGCCGGGCGCGCCAGCCATTGCACGACTTGCCGAAACGCGTATTCGGCTCACGATATCTGGTGTCAGGAGCGAAATGAGTCAGCCACGAGCAGAACGTCAGCGGACAATTGTCGACATGCTTCGAGAGGGATCCGTCCAGAGTTCGGACGAAGTCGCCGCGAGGCTTATCGAAGCAGGATTTGAGGTTACCCAGGCCACTGTGGCCCGCGACCTCGAGCAGATCGGGGCGATCAAGGTCAAGCGCGATGGCCGCATGGCCTACGCGCTTCCCGAAAGGCTCGGGGAACGCAATTGGCCGACCGATCGGCTTCAGCGGATCTTCGCCGAATGGGCCCAGGCCGTCGAAACTTCGGGCAACCTGGTGATCGTCAGAACCCCGCCAGGTTCAGCGCACCTCGTTGCGCTCGCTTTGGATCAGGCGAAACTGCCGGAGATCGTCGGCACGATTGCGGGTGATGATGCCATCTTCATCGCCGTTCGGAGCGGCCTTCCGTCGGAACCGCTGGCCGAGCGGCTTCGCGACATGATGGCGCCGCACTAAGGAACCAGCTTCCCCGGATTCATGATTCCGAGCGGATCGAGCGCATGCTTGATCGCCTGCAGCGCGTGGATCCGTCCGGGCGGGGCGAGACGCTCGAACTCTTCGATCTTCAATTGCCCGATCCCATGTTCAGCGGAGATCGAGCCGCCCCTTTCCGCCACGAGATCGTCGACAAAGCGTGAGATTGCCCGGCCTTCCCGATCGTACCAATCGGGTGCCGCGTGGCTTCCAGCTCGAACATGGAAATGGATGTTTCCGTCGCCGAGGTGGCCGAAGGCGCTGGCGATCACGCCGGGAAACTTCTTTTCGACGACTCGAGAAGCATCGACGATGAAGTTCGGCATTTCGGAGACAGGAACGGAGACGTCGTGCGCCAGAGTCGGGCCTTCGGTACGCTCCGCTTCCGAAATGGAATCGCGAATTCGCCAGAAGGCCTCCGCCTGAGCTTCGCTCGCGGCAATCACCGCGTCGTCGGCGAGGCCCGACCGAATCGCAGCCGCGAGCAGCTGTTCCAATTCCTCGACGACGTCCCAACCTCCGTCGGACGTGGTGGCTTCGATCAGCACGTGCCAGGCGTGGTCGTCAGCGAGAGGAGGGCGAGTGCCGGGAATGTGCTTGAGGACAAGCTGAAGCGAGTCCCCGGAGACAAGCTCGAATCCTTCGATGTTGCGGCTGCGGTCTTCGACAAAGCGCAGGAGCCCGAGCGCTCGTTCCGGACTCTCGACACCCGCCCAGGCGACTGCGCGAGACGCGACCGCGGGCACCAGCCGCAGGGCGACGGCAGTGATGACTCCGAGTGTTCCTTCAGCCCCGATGAGCAGCTGGTCGAGATTGTAGCCGCGATTGTCTTTCTTGAGACCTGACAGGCCGCTGTGGACGGTTGCGTCTGGCAGGACGGCTTCGACACCGGCGACCAGCGAACGCATCGTCCCAAACTTCAAGACCTGGGTTCCGCCCGCATTGGTCGACGCAAGACCGCCGATGGTGCAGCTGCCGCGCGATCCAAGGGTCAGCGGGAAACGCATCCCGATTTCGCCGGCCCGTTGATGCAATGTTGCGAGAACCACGCCCGCTTCCGCGACCGCCATGCGGTCTTCGGCACTCAGCGAACGGATCCGATTCATCCGTCGCATGGAAAGGAGCATCTCCGACCCGTCCGGTGCCGGCGTTGCACCCGCGGCCATCCCTGTGTTGCCGCCCTGCGGCACTAGCGGCACTCCATATTCGGCCGCGGCCTTCACGATTTCGACAACTTCATCCGTTGACTCCGGAGCAAGCATGGCCGGCGAGACGCCGTGGATGCGCCCACGCCAGTCGCTAAGCCATGGCTCAATCTCCGTGGGGTCCGTGATCACGGATTTCGGGCCGAGCCGCTCCCGCAGAACGGCGATTAGGTTCGTCTGGTCATCATCCATATCGGTCATGCAATAGCGGCAATTACCGGGCTTGGCAGCGCCGTGGGTCAGCCTAAAGTCGGTTCATTGAGCGTAGGGGAACATGATGTCTGTTTGGGCCTGGGCCATGGGATCGCTCGTGCTTCTTGTCGGCGGTTGCGCAATCCTGCCGAAATGGTTCGAACGCAACCTTCGTTCGGCTCGCGACGATCACAGCCGGAGGCCGGCATTGTGGGAGCGCTTCTATTCGGTTGATTGGGGCGCGACGACCACGAACAATTATGGGTTCGCTCCGGCCAGAGGCGATCATCCCGAGCGTTTCCAGCATCAGATGTATCGCGAATTGTTCGAGCGGCTGAAAGCGAAGCGGCCCCTCGAGGGGCGCCTCAAGGTCCTTGAAGTCAGCTGTGGGCGTGGAGGCGGACTCATGGCCTTCGTAGGCGAGGGCAGCGAGGGCTTCGACGTAACCGGCCTGGATGTCGCACCGAGCGCGGTTGCATTCTGTCGCCGAACGCATGGTGAGACCGACAACAGGCGATTTGTCGAGGGCAGCGCGCTTGCACTGCCCTTCGCTGATGCGACCTTCGACGTGCTGCTCAACGTCGAGGCATCCAACGATTATGGCGATCGCGAACAGTTCTTCCGCGAGGTCGCGCGCGTCCTGAAACCGGATGGCATCTTCCTGTATGCGGACAGCTTTCGTAGCGCGCACGTGGAGAGAGTGCATCGCCAGCTTTCCGAAGCTGGTTTCGCGGCCGAGTTCGACGACATCACCCGCAATGTGCTCGAAGCCTGCCGGCTTGATACTCCGCGGCGCAGGACGGTCCTGCGTCGCCATGCCCCGCTTGCGGGGCGGCTCCTGCTCCGGAGGCAGCTCGGCAATTATGCGGGTCTGACCGGCAGCCGCAAATATCGAGCATTCGCCGAGGGACGGCGAAGCTACCTCATGTCGGTGGCCATTCCTGGATGAATCGTCCGGCAATCACGCTGGTCGTGGCTCGAGCGCGGAACGGCGTGATCGGGCGCCGCGGCAAGCTCCCATGGCACATCCCGGCCGACCTCAAGCGCTTCAAGGCGCTCACCATGGGAACGGCGATGATCATGGGCCGGCGCACCTTTGAGAGTTTGCCGGGACAGTTGCCGGGACGGCGGCACATCGTGCTTACTCGCGATCGCAATTGGCACGCCGACGGTGCCGAGGTCGCTCACAGTGTCGATGATGCCCTCGCTCTCGCTGGCGGCGAGCCGGTCTCGATAATTGGTGGCGCGGAAATCTTCGCCTTGTTTCTGCCGATCGCCGACCGGCTAGAACTCACCGAAATCGCGGAAGATGTAACGGGCGATACCGTGATGCCCGATCCTCGGAACTCAACGGACTGGCGTGAGACCGGACGCGAAGGGCATCCAGCGGAAGGAGGCGCGCCCGGGTTCGTCTTTGTCAGCCTCGAGCGAGATTAGCCGCCGTTCGCGCCGCTCAACGAGACAGGATCAGCGCGCATCTGGCGCTTGTCCATCGTCTCTTTGGCATTGATCTCGCCCTGTTCCCAGTCGGACTTCTTCATGCAAATGCGCCTGGGGATGACGGATCCGACGAATTGCTCCCGCTTGCAGACGATCTTGTCGCCGTCATCCTTTTTGGCGGCGTCTTTGGGTTCGTCGGCCCAAGCGGTTGCCGAGATGAGGACGGACGCGGCCGCCAGTGCCATCAACGCGCGCATCGATTTCTCCCTCTACTCGATCGATCACTGATGATCGGGAAAGTCCCTGTCAACAAGGGCTTGTCGACAAACGTCAATGCGGAGCCGTCGGATTGGTGGCGAAAGCCCGGTACCTCTTGATCTGTCCTGCCAAAACCTGGTCGACATCGAGAGCGAGCCTGTCAGCGCCGCCATTGTAGAAACCGGAAGCCCGGTAATCGAGAATGAGCTGAGCGCCTCCCGCGATCGTCTTGACCTGCACGTCCATCACGCCCGACGTCGCTTCGTAAAGCAACGGACCCAGCGCCCCGGTGAAGACGATGCGCTTGCCTGGATCGACGAAGGTCACATGCATGTGCTCGACGCCCCCGCCCTTCGGGAACCTCTCGCAAAAACAGCCGCCGATGTTGGGAGCGATGGAGAGATTGGCGGAATCACCGCTGTAAGTATGTTCGGGATCCCACCACGCGGCCACGTTGAGGAACGCAGTCATCGCGGCGTCCGGCTTCACGACCAGATTGACGGTCTCGCTCACCTCGAAACCATTGGAGGAGGATGAAACGACCTCCGCGGATGCCGGGGTCGCCAGTCCCAAGAGCGCCAATGTCATGAGATATTTCATGCACTCCTCCCAAACCGGAGGATGCCCAGCTTATTCCGTGGCGTCCAGAACCGCGTCGATCTGCGCAGCGACCTCGTCGACCGACTCCATCCCATCCACCCGGCGAACCAGCCCGCGGCTTTCGTAATAAGGCAGGATCGGCGCCGTCTTGGCGCGATATTCCGCCATGCGCCTTCGAACGGTTTGCTCATTGTCGTCGGGCCGCCGCACGAACTCCGTCGAACCGCAAACGTCGCAAACTCCGGCAACGTTGGTCGGCTTGAACCGGTCGTGATAGCCGGTGCCGCACTTGGCGCAGCTGAAGCGGCCGGTGATGCGATCGACGAGGGCGTCTTCGTCCACGACAAGCTCGATGACATAGTCGAGCTTCCGACCGCGTTCCGAAAGCAGCAGATCGAGCGCTTCGGCTTGTGCCTGAGTGCGCGGATAGCCGTCGAAAATCGCGCCTTTGGCCTGCGCCGAATCGAGTCTTTCACCGATCAAGGCAGTAACGATTTCGTCGCTGACCAGTTCGCCCGCGTCCATGATCGCCTTGACCTTGTCGCCGATCGGAGAGCCGCTGGCCCGAGCTTCGCGCAGCATATCGCCCGTCGAAAGCTGGATCATGCCGCGCTGCGCCTGAAGGCGTGCGGCTTGCGTGCCCTTGCCGGCCCCCGGGGGGCCAAGAAGAATGATGTTCATCATGCCCCGGCTCCCCTCCAGGCCCGACTAACGCCGGCGCGGCGTGGTCTTGAGCTTCGCCTTCTTGATCAAGTCGCCATATTGGTGCGCGATCAGGTGACTCTGGATCTGGCTTACCGTATCCATCGTCACGTTGACGACAATCAACAGGCTGGTCCCGCCGAGCCGAAAATTCAGGCCGGCCTGGGCCGACAGGAATTCGGGAATCAGGCAGATCACGACGAGATAGGTCGCGCCGACAACCGTGATCCGGTTGAGGAGATAATCGAAATATTCCTCGGTCGCCTTGCCCGGGCGGATGCCGGGGATGAAGCCACCGTGCCGCTTCAGATTGTCAGCGGTTTCCTCGCTGTTGAACTGCACCGCCGTGTAGAAGAAGCAGAAGAAGGCAATCAGCAGGCCGTACAGCACCATATAGGCAGTCGAGCCGTGCTGCAGATAAGTGCTGATCGTGATCAGCCAGTCGCCGGACCCGCCTTCCGTAGTGCGTGATCCCGCCCATTGAAGCACGGTAAGCGGCATCAGCAGCAGCGACGACGCGAAGATCGGCGGGATGACGCCCGATGTATTGAGCTTGATCGGCAGGTGCGACCTTTCCTGCTGCATGCCGCGCGCGGTCTGTCGCTTCGGATATTGGATCAGGACCCGGCGCTGGGCCCGCTCCATGAAACAGATGCCAAGGATCAGGACGATCGTGAGCACGATAATGCCGATGACGACGACGGGATTGAGCGTGCCCGTGCGGCCGCCTTCGAGCAATTGCCCGACCGCCTGCGGCAAGCGAGCGACGATGCCCGCCATGATGATCAGGGACACTCCGTTGCCGATACCGCGGCTCGTGATCTGCTCGCCGATCCACATCAGGAACAGCGTCCCGCCGACCAGCGAAACGGTTCCTGCGATATCGAACAGGAGGCCCGGCATCACGACCGCCTGGATACCCTGCTTCACGGACTGGGATTCCAGCCCGCGCACGGCGAGGTAGCCCTGCACGAGGGTGATCATCAGCGTCAGATAGCGAGTATATTGGTTGAGCTTCTTCCGCCCCGTCTCGCCTTCCTTGCGGAGCTGTTGCCAAGGCCCATACAGCGTGGCGCCCAGCTGCACGACGATCGACGCCGTGATGTAGGGCATGACGCCGAGAGCGATGATGCTCATGCGCGACAAAGCGCCGCCCGAGAAGGTGTTGAAGACGTCGAGGATACCGCCGCTCTGCGTCTCGTAGAGCTGGGCCATCGCCGCCGGATCGATGCCCGGGATCGGAACGAATGAAAGCAGCCGGAAGAGGATCAACGCGCCAAGCGTGAACCACAGCCGTTTCTTGAGCTCGGTCGCCTTCGAGAAGTTCGCAAGCGTGATACTGGAGGCGAGTTGTTCGGCTGCAGATGCCATTCGATGGAATTCCTCTAAACGCTAGCGCTCATATAAGCCGCGTTATCGTCTTTGCGAGGATCAGGCTTCGGCCTTCGCAGCGGCCTTGCGCGAACCCTTCTTCGCAGCGGCGAGTTCGGCCGGATTTTTGCGCTCGATCAGCTCGACCGAACCGCCCGCCTTTTCGACCGCCTCGCGGGCGCCCTTCGACACGCCGGCGACCTTGAACGCCAGCTTGGCCTTGAGCTCGCCCTTGCCGAGCAGGCGGACGCCGTCCTTTCCGCCACGAGCCAGGCCGGCGGTCTTCAGCGCATCATGGTCGAGCGTGCCCTTGGCCTCGAGCTTGCCGGCGTCGATCGCCTTCTGGACCGCACCGATGTTCACTTCGGCATAGTCGCGGGCGAAGATGTTGTTGAAGCCGCGCTTCGGCAGCCGCATGTGGAGCGGCATCTGACCGCCCTCGAAGCCGGCAATCGAAACACCCGAGCGCGACTTGGCGCCCTTCTGTCCGCGCCCGGCGGTCTTGCCGAGGCCCGAGCCGATTCCGCGGCCGACCCGGACGCGGCCCTGGCGCGCGCCCTTGTTATCCCTGAGTTCGTTGAGTTTCATTTCGTTGCACTCGCTTTCGCTTTTGTCGCGCGGTTCCCCGGTGAAGGCCGGGGCCTGGTCCTAAAATCAGGCGCCTTCCTCGACCGTCACGAGGTGCTGGACCTTCTTGACCTGGCCGAGGACCTCGGGGGTTGCTTCGACTTCAACAGCCTTGTGCAGCTTGTTGAGGCCAAGTCCCACGAGCGTCGCCCGCTGCGTCTTGTCACGACGGATCGGCGACCCGGTCTGCGTGATTTTGATCTTTGCCATGATGAATTACTCCGCGATCGCTTCGGCCTGGGCCTCGGCTTCAGCGGCGTTGGCGCCGCCTCGTCCGAGCAGGTCGGCGACCTTCTTGCCGCGGCGCTGGGCGACCGAGCGGGGGCTCGTCTGCTCCTTCAGCGCCTCGAAGGTCGCGCGGATCATGTTGTACGGGTTGGACGTGCCGACCGACTTGGTCACCACATCGGCAACTCCGAGGCTCTCGAAGATCGCGCGCATCGGACCGCCGGCGATGATGCCCGTTCCGGCCGGAGCCGTGCGGATCGTCACACGGCCCGCGCCGAAATGGCCAAGGCCGTCGTGATGAAGCGTGCGGCCGTCGCGCAGCGGAACGCGGATCATCGCCTTCTTCGCTGCCGCGGTGGCCTTGCTGATCGCCTCCGGAACTTCGCGGGCCTTGCCATGGCCGAAGCCCGCGCGGCCCTTGCCGTCACCGACGACCACGAGCGCCGCGAAGCCGAAGCGCTTGCCGCCCTTCACCGTCTTCGAGACGCGGTTGATGTGAACGAGCTTCTCGATCAGCTCCTCGCCGCCTTCCTCGTCGTCCCGGCGTCCGCGGCGATCGTCTCGACGTCCGCCCCGCCCACGACCGCCACCATCACGGCCACGGCCGCCACGCGGTCCGCGGCCACGAGGCGCGTGCTGCTGGGGCTGCTG
>DATLOY010000158.1:0-11021 GCA_035536015.1 Sphingomicrobium sp. | reverse complement strand
GCGCGGCCGAGCGCATCGCCGAACTCGCGATGGGTCCAGCCATTCGGCCTTCCGTCGTCCGGCTCAAGGACGACCTTGGTCGGTGTGCCTGGTGCAGCGAGCGCGAGCAGCAGTCGGGCAAGGTCATCGACGTGGATCAGCGACAGGCGTCCCTTGGGCGGCATGTAGACCTGGCCGCCGCGTGCCATCCTGAAGAGGTCGAGCGTTTCCTTGTCACCCGGCCCGTAGACAGCAGGCGGTCGGACGATCACCCAGTCGAGGCCGGAGCGTTCGACCAATGCCTCGGCCTTCGCTTTCGACGCACCGTAGAGCGAAAGCTGCGGCTCACGCGCGGCAAGCGAGGAGACGTCCACGAAGCGTTTCGTCCCGCCGGCGGTCGCGGCCGCGAGCATCGCCAGCGTACCGCCGACATTGCCCTCCTCGAAGCCCGTCGCGTCGCGCGCCTTGACCACACCGGCGACGTGAATGACGGCGTCGGTCGCGTCGATCAGGCGGTGAAGGGACGCGCCATCGGAAAGCGAGCCTTCGATCCAGCTGAGATTGGTCCGTTCCGGCTGCGGACGTCGGGTGAGGGCGAGGACCGAATGTCCCGCTTCGAGCGCCGCGTCGATCAGATGCGAGCCGACAAAACCTGTGCCGCCCGTGATCGCGAGCTTCACAGTGGCGACCAGGGACGATCGCCCTCGGCCTCCTCACGGGCGTCCCGCGCTGCGCTTCCGAGTTGCTGGGTCACGGCATCTAGCAGCGGCCCGATGCCTTCCTCAAGGGGCGCAGAGACAGGAAAAGGCCTGGACCCGCTGACCTTTTCGACCGCCTTTGCGATCTTGTTCAACGATTTGCCGTCGAGCATGTCGGCCTTGGTCAAGGCGACGATCTCGGCCTTCTCGTCCAGTCCCGCGCCATAGGAATCGAGTTCTTCGCGGACGATACGATAGGCCTCGGCCGGATTTTCGCCCGACGCGTCGACGAGGTGGAGCAGCAAGCGCGTTCGTTCGACATGGCCAAGGAATCGGTCGCCGATGCCCGCCCCTTCCGCCGCGCCTTCGATCAAGCCGGGGATGTCGGCGATCACAAATTCGCGCCCCTTGTGCCGCACGACACCGAGCTGCGGCCGAAGCGTGGTGAAAGGGTAATCGCCGATCTTCGCGCCGGCATTCGTTACCGAGTTGAGCAACGTCGATTTTCCCGCGTTGGGCAGGCCAACCAGGCCCACGTCGGCGAGGAGTTTCAGCCTTAGCCACACCCACATTTCTTCGCCCGCTTCGCCGGTCTGGTGCTGGCGGGGGGCGCGGTTGGTCGAGCTTTTATAGCTGGCGTTTCCGCGGCCACCCATTCCGCCGCGGAGAAAGATCACGCGTTCGCCGGGCTTGGTCAGGTCCGCGAGCAGGCTGCGTCCCTCGTCGTCAGACAGGATCTGAGTTCCGATGGGTACCTTGATGACCAGGTCTTCGCCGCCCGCGCCGGTCCGGTTGGAGCCGGAACCGCCCTTGCCGCGAGGGGCACGGAAATGCTGGGTGTAGCGGAAGTCGATCAATGTATTGAGGCCCGGCACAGCCTCGAACACGATGTCGCCGCCCTTGCCACCATCACCACCGTCCGGACCTCCGAACTCGATGAACTTTTCGCGACGAAAGCTCACTGCGCCCGGGCCGCCGGCTCCGGAACGGATGAAGATTTTCGCCTGGTCGAGGAAATGCATGCGCGCGAGTTAGGCGATGCCGGCGGGGAGGGGAACCTCTAGCCGCTCTGCGGATGATGCGGGACGAGGATCAGGGTCCGGCCCTCGACCCTCCACCCTTCGAGCTTCGACAGGAAGTTCATTCCGACGACGTCGAGGTCGCCGAGACCGGGCGAGCTCACGACTTTCAGGTTGCGAGCGACGATGTTGCCGACCTTGAGCTCGTCGATCGTGCCTGTCTCGGCGGGCGCAGCTCCGTTCGCGGTCTGGAGCACGACGGGCGCAAGACCGACGCCCGTGTCGACATGCGCCGCATGCGCGGTCCGCTGCGAGATGGCGGTGACGGTCGCTCCACTGTCGATCAGCATGCGCCGCTCGACGCCGTTGACGCTGGCGCGCACCCAGAAATGGCCGTCGGCTGCCATGGGAACGCGAAGCTCCTTCCCGACGACTTCCTGCTGGTCGAGGCCCAGGCTATCCGTGAAGCGCGACAGAGCCGGCTGGTAGGGCGCCTGCTCCATCAGCACGAAAAAGAAGAAGGCGAGCAGGGCGAGCGTAAAGGCGAATCGTATGACCCTTCCGAGGATGGGCACGCGAACCAGGATCATGACGATCAGGGCGACGCCGATGGCGTAGATCGCCAGATGCTGCCACTCCGGCGGCGTGTGAAGCGGCATCGGTCAATCAAACCCTGGAAGGCGGCGAGGAAGCCGGGGGATGGTGCGCCTCGAGCCGCGCGCGGAGCCGGTCGGCGGCAAGTTCGCGCGCAGTGTCGCGCGGAAGGCCGAGGGCGTCGGCAATTGACGGGCCGAGCAGCGAATCGCCCAGCGCTCCGAGGACGAGGAAAAGCGTCGTTTCAGCGACGTGATGCTCCTCGTGCCCGACGCTCAATTGCGCGACGAGCTTGCGCAGCGAATCGAGGATCGGATTGAGCGCCTCTCGATCGCCCGAGAGGATCATCCAGGCGGCGAGAGCGCCGGCGCCTTCGCGCCCGAAGGCATCGAAGGTCATGTCGACGATATCGCGGGCGTCGGCTTCGCCGGCGCGGGCGCGCTCAACGGCCTCGGCGATGCTTCCGGTCACGCGCTCGGCGATCGTCCGCGCGAGCTCGGACTGAAGGCCGGCGGCCGTTCCGAAATGGTGGAGCAGATTGGCGTGAGTCCGCCCGACCTCCGCGGCGACGGCCTTCAATGTCACCGCCTGCGGACCGCGGGTGACGAGCAGGGTGCGCGCCGCGTCGAGGGCGACGGACCGGCTTTCCTCAGGGTTGAGTCGTCTGCGCTTTATTGACATTAATGTAAGTAGCTGTAAATTGGGACCATGAGCACCGTCACCCTGCCAACGCCTGAGGACCTCAGCATCATCCCGCGCGATCGTCGCTTTGGGCGCGAGGCGCGGACGCCGCGTCTATGGCACGGCGGACGCGTCGAGGCGACCGCCATCTATAATGCGCTCTCTACCACCTTTCCCAAGGGCGAGGCCTATTTCGTCGAGAGTGTCCGCGCGTTTCGTCATGAAGCTCCCCCAAAACTCGCCGAAGAGATCAAAGGCTTCACGACCCAGGAGGCGATCCACAGCCGGGAGCATGACGCCTTCAACCGACGGGCGTCGGATGCAGGTTACGATTTGAGCAAACTCGAGCGGCGCGTCGAGGAGCGGCTCGCAATCACGCGCGCACGGCCGCCGGTGGTCAATGTCGTGGCCACCGCCGCACTTGAGCATTTCACGGCGATCCTGGCGCATCAGTTGCTCGCCAACCCGTCGCATCTCGAAGGCGCGGAGAAGGAAACGGCCGATCTTTGGCGCTGGCATGCCTGCGAGGAGATCGAGCACAAGGGCGTGGCTTACGACACCTGGCTCTACGCAACGCGGGATTGGGGCCGATGGAAAAGGTGGAAGGTGAAGGCGAAGGTGATGCTTTACGTCACCCGCAACTTCATCGTCGACCGGACGGCGGGCTCGCTCGAGCTGATGCGCCAGGACGGGGTCACCGGCCTTCGCGCGTGGGCGAAGTTGCTATGGTATTTGTGGATCCGCCCGGGAATGTTCCGCAAGATCGCAGGGGCCTGGTTCAAATATTTCCTGCCCGGATTCCATCCGTGGAACGAGGACGACCGGCACCTGCTGCACGCCTATGAGGCGAGCGTCACCGACGCGCCGCAGCCGAAGAAGAAGGTGAGGCGGGCAGCCTAAGCCGCCAGCGCCTCCGCATCCTCGACCAGTGCGCCCGCAGCCAGCCGCAGCCGCATCAGCCGCGCGGGCACTTCCATGCCGCGCGCGCAGCTCATCCTCGGCGCGATGATGCCGACCGGCTCGAAGCCGAGCTTCTCGAGGACGCGCCCCGAAGCAGGATTATCGACGAAGTGCGATCCCTCGAGCTGGGCCAGGCCGAGCGTCCGGGCGATTTCGATGAGCGCGCGGCAGGCCTCGGTGGCGATTCCGCGACCCCAATAGGGACGGGAGATCCAGTACCCCATCTCGACCGCGCCCGAGGGCCGCCGGCCAAGGCCGCATGAACCGACCAGCTGCGGCGGTCCGTCGGTCCGCTCGTAGATCAAGAACGACGGCAGGACAGGATCACGCGGGGATGCAAGAAACGCCTCGGCATCGCGCAGGCTGTAGGGCCACGGGACGACCACCAGATTGCGAGCGATCGCCTCGTCGGCAATCGCAGTGGCAAGCGCCGGCGCATCCTCCGGGAAACCCGGCCTCAGCAGCAATCTTGGCGTTCTCGCGAACATCACCATTCTCCTCAACGCGGGCGCCTAGAGGGTGCCCGTGACAGTTTCGGGAGAAGGTAAAGAAAAAGGGGAGACCCCTTCCGGGGCTCCCCTTTCTCCCTTTTTGGTCTCGATCCTCTTGGATCTCGTCCGGGCCGCCCCTTCGAGGGAGCGGTCCCTTTATGACCGCTCCTATGAACTCGTTCCGCTAATCGGCATGACGTGCACGTATTTGCGGCCAAGCTTGCCGTCGCGGAACGCGACGCAGCCGTCGGTAAGTGCAAAGAGGGTATGATCCTTGCCCAGGCCGACGTTGTCGCCCGGGTGCCACTTCGTTCCGCGTTGGCGCACGATGATATTGCCGGCGAGGACAGACTGTCCGCCGAACTTCTTCACGCCGAGGCGCTTGCTTTCACTGTCGCGGCCGTTGCGGGACGAGCCGCCTGCTTTCTTATGTGCCATTGCTAGAACTACTTCTTCGCTTTGGGTGACTTCTTGGCCGCGGCCTTAGCAGGTGCAGCATTTTGTGTCGAGGCAGCCTTCGCCGATTTACCGCCAGCCGTGGCCTTTTTGCCTCCAGCGGCTTTTTCGGGAGCCTGCTCGACATCGCCCTTCACAGGCGGATTGGCCTTCTTGTCATTTTCCGGCGCGGGGCTTTCAGTCGGAGTACCGGCGACGGCACCCGACTTCTGCTGGGCCTTCTCGGTCTCGGCCTTCGCCTTCGCATGTGCAGCAGGCTTTGCGGCGGTTTCCGTTTTGGGAGCGGCCTTCTTTTCGGCCTTGTGATCGCCGATCGCGACGATCTTCAGGATCGTATGCTGCTGGCGATGGCCCTTCTTGCGGCGATAATTGTGCCGCCGGCGCTTTTTGAAGACGGTAACCTTCTCGCCCTTGGCCTGGGCGACGATCTCGGCCGCGACCGTGAGGCCGCTGGTCGACTTGAGGTCGCCGCCCTCGCCGGCCAGCAGGACGTCGCCCAGGGTGACCTTGTCACCGGCGTTTCCGTCGAGCTTCTCGACGACGATCTTGTCTCCCGGGGCGACGCGATATTGCTTCCCGCCCGTGCGCACGACTGCGAACATTGGCTTTCTCTTTCCTCGAAATCTCGGTCCCGCGCGCGGGCGCGTCTAACGATCGGCAGCCAAGCGCGGGAAAGCGCGCCGCCTATGGCAGGGGTGCGGACCTGTCAACCTCAGTGCCTGTGCTCAGGCCTCAAGTGATAGCGGCCGCCCTCCAGCCGGTCGAACATCGAAGCGATCTCCGGATGACTGACCGGCTCATCGCTTTCATCCGGAAGCAGGTTCTGCTGGCTGACGTAAGCGACGTAGGTCGTTTCCGAATTCTCCGCGAGCAGATGATAAAATGGCTGGTCCTTGCGCGGCCGGATGGCCTCCGGAATGGACTCATACCATTCCTCGCTGTTGGCGAATTCAGGGTCGACGTCGAACACCACTCCGCGGAAATCGAGTAGGCGGTGTCGTACCACGTCCCCGATCGCGAAGCGCGCCAGCGGAATGTCGATCTGCCGGGCCATGTGCGGGGAACGTTCGAAAGGTTCAAAAGGGGGCATGGCTTCCTATCTAGGCAACAACTGGAGCCGCTGCTAGAGCGCGCCCTCCCGGCCGGAACTGCCCAGGCGGTCAGCACCCCATCACAATGCGGAGAGGTGGCTGAGTGGTCGAAAGCACCGCACTCGAAATGCGGCGTACGGGCAACCGTACCGTGGGTTCGAATCCCACCCTCTCCGCCATCCAATCCTGCAATGATCTTCGCGCACTCCGGGGCTTCAACGGGTGAAGCGGATGCTTTGAACGACCTTGTGAACCTCGGCACGGGTTCCATTGGCCTGGTCAACGCGAGTGCCCGCGTCGATCAAGACAAAATAGCGCCCACGGGGAATAACCCACAGCTCAGACGCTGTCGGAAAAGCCTTGCCGCGGACTCTGAGGACATGATCGACACGAACATAGGCGGCCGGCCGCCCCCCCACGGTCGTATCCTGGACATTCGTCACGAGCTGCCCGTCCGCAAGCAATGAATCGAGAGCTGCATTGAGAATATATGAGGCCGATTCCCCCTCGAGATCGCCCGCGTCCCGAACGTCGATTTCGACGCTTGGATTCAGATTGCCGTAGGGTTCCTTGAACTTGGTGACGATGAGCGCCGTGCCACTGACATTGATTGCCCGTGACCGAACGTCGGGGTTCATATCCACCCGCTCCAGGTTCTCCTCGTGCTCACTCGCCGTCAGCGTGTGCCAGCCCGCGGGCCTCGTTACACGAATGCCGAGGGCCCGACTGGTTATAACGGTGGCTCGACCCGCCGCTCGGGCTTCGCAGGGAAAATAAAAGCCAACGATGGCCAGAACCGCTAGAAATCGCCACTTCATCACCCGCCCTTCCTTTACCGACGTCGCCGAATTTCAGCGGACCGGGCGTCCGCATCCTCGTCTTTCGTCCGAGAGTAGGGCAGCGATCTGGCGGTTCAGCGGGACTTTTCGGCGCTTTGGGCGATCCATTGCGGATTGGGCGAGGTAGTCTCCGTCTTCTGAACGTGGAGCACCGGCAAATGCGGCCGTGGTTACAATTCCATTCAATGCCTCAATTGCATGAATGAGGGACCGAATTGCCTTATTCGGCGATGCAATGGGAGCTCCGAAAGATTCTGACTTGTGCGTCACTTCCGGCGGGTTGAGTGGCACGTCCCTGATAACGAATGGGATTTTGCCATGAGCAGGTTGCTCGACAGCGTTCGCGTCTTCGCTTCGCTTTTTGCACTGTTTGGCGCCCAACCGGCTTGGGCAGCACCACACCAATCGCGAGGGCCGGTCGCAGAATATGCCGTGCGATATGAAGGCGGCGACGGATTCCATGTCGATGCCCGCTTTCATCAGCCCGCTTCGAAACTGACGCTCTACTTCTTCCCCAGCGCGAAGAACCCGGAAGGGCAGGCGGCCTTCATCAAGTCGCTGCGCGCCTGGGACTCAAGGGGGCGGCCCGAGCAGCTGAAATATCTGGGCGAAGCGAATTGGCAGGGAGCGGATGGGCCGATCGGGCGCGTCCAATATACGGTCCTCGCGAGGCATGATGAGGTAAACTGGGCCCAAGCGGGGCCCGGTAAGGACGAAGTCGCAACGCACTTCGACAACACCTATTTTTTTGCGGGCAATGCCTTTTTTCTGGCGGATTACTCCTGGCCCGACGCGCCCATCCACGTTCAGTTCGTCCTTCCGCCGAACTGGCACGTGATCGCGCCTTGGGACGGCGCTGGAAACTCCTATACAGTGCCGGCGAGAAGGAAGCTGACATACAACCTGTTCGCAGTGAGCAAGGACACCCCGCATGTCGAGTCAGCGCGACCGATCAAGCTGACCTGGCTCGCCGAGCGGAAATTAGCGCCGGTCGAACCGCGGCTGCGCGAGCTGCTAATCGGACTGCCTGCCGCCTATTCGGAATTCTGGGGCAGCACGCCGCTCGACAGGCTGACAGTCTTCGCGTTCACCGACCCGGAAACCGACGGCGGCGCCTTCATTGATAGCTTCGCGCTGCGGCTCGCCACTCCCGCCGAATCGATCGACAAAATCGCCTGGCCGCACTGGCTGGGGCATGAGTTGATGCATCTCTGGAACGGCAGCGGGCGTATTCGACTCGCCGACGACCGTTCGACTTGGTTCATTGAAGGTGTGACCGACTACCTGACCGTAAAGCTTATGTATCGCGCCGGCCTGATTGACGATGCGACCCTGAAGCAGCGCCTCGCCAATTTCGCCCGGCGCTATGAGCTCGGCCGCAAAATTTCACCTGGGGTCAAATTCGCCGCCGCCGGCGCCGACAAATTCAAGAATTGGGAACTGATCTACGGCGGCGGAGCGATGTTCGGCTTCCTGCTCGATGGCGAACTCAGCAAGACCGATCCCCAGGCGTTCCAGCGCACCATGCGCGAAGTGTATCGGCAGGCGGACGAGCCGTATGATCAGCAGCGCCTCATGCGCGTGCTCGACGGAACCACGAACGGGAGCGCCAGCCGCATCTTGGCCTGGCTCGACGAAGGTCAAACCTGGTCGCAGCTGCGCGAGCGTTTGCGGCCGGTCGGGGTAGAGTTCAGCGGGTTCGGCAGCGACGAGGCCTATGTCGACTTCACGCCTTGCGGTCGCGGCAACTGTGTGCCTTCCTTCCTGCAACAGCAAAGTGTTCGCGAGTAGCCTCGATGAATTTGCGTATTTGCCTCACGATTGTCTTGGCGATTGCGGGCGTTGGTGCCGCGCCAATTCACGCTGGGCAGCCCGTGACGCAGAGCGGCGACCTCGTGCCCGGCTTCGACGCGCCGACGGATCGGTTCGATTACGATCGCCAGGAAGTCATGATCCCGATGCGCGACGGGGTGAAGCTGCACACCGTCATCGTCCGCAAGCGAGGCGTTGCGGCGCCTATGCCGATCCTGCTTAGCCGCACGCCCTATGGCGCAAAGAACCAGACACAGGCGATCGACAGCACCAACGGCGCATCGACTCTGCCGAACCTGATGGGACCGTTCTTCGACGACGGCTACATCCTGGCCTTCCAGGACATTCGCGGCCGCAATGGGTCCGAAGGCGATTATGTCCTGACCCGGCCACTGCGCGGCCCGTTCAACCAAACGAATACCGATGAGTCGACCGACGCGTGGGACACGATCGATTGGCTGGTGAAGAACTTGCCCAATAATAATGGCCGGGTCGGCATTCTCGGCACGTCGTATGTCGGCCTGACCACGCTCGAGGCGCTGATCGATCCACATCCGGCGCTCAGGGCGGCCGTGCCCATGTATCCCATGGTGGACGGCTGGATCGGCGACGATTTCTATCACAACGGAGCGTTCCGGCAGGGCTATTTCGACTGGATGTTTAGCCTGATGGCGGATTCGACCGGGTCGAAGGATCCCGCTTGGGGTTATTACGATCTGTATGACGCGCTTTTGAGCGCGGGATCGGCCGAGGAGATGGCCCGGCAGAACGGCGCCGACAAGCTGCCGGCGTGGCGACGGATCATCGATAACGATTCCTACAATGCCTATTGGCGCGACCAGGCGCTGGAGCAGGTGCTCAGCCGGGTTTCGCATAAGGTTCCAGTGCTGACGGTCCACGGCCTGTTCGATCAGGAAGACAATTTCGGCGGCTTGGCCGCCTACCGCGCGCTCGAGGCGCGTGATTCTGACAACAGGTTGAATTTTCTCGTGCTCGGGCCGTGGTCGCACGGGCAGTCTCAGAACGAGGCGTCATCGCTCGGGGCCATCAAATGGGGCGCCGACACCGGATTCTATTTCCGGACTCATGTCCTGAAACCTTTCCTCGACACCAATCTGCGCGACATTGCGCCGAGCGAGCCTCTTTCACCGGTGCTCGCATTCCAGACCGGCGCGAACGAGTGGCGCCGACTCCCGTCCTGGCCTTCGTCGGGGACGCCGATGCGTCTCTACCTCCGGGGGCATGGCCGTCTCGGCTTCTCACCTGGCACGGACGGCGAAGATTTCGCCGAATATGTGTCGGACCCCGCCAAGCCCGTGCCTTACCGGCTGCGTCCTATCAGGCCTGTCTATGCATCGGATTCGAGTTGGAGCCGGTGGCTAGTCGACGACCAGCGATTTGCGGAAACCCGGCCGGACGTGTTGACCTTCGTCAGCGACGTCCTCGACAAGCCGGTCAGCATTTCGGGGCCCGTGAGCGCGACGCTTTTCGCTTCGACGACGGGCACGGATTCGGACTGGGTGGTCAAGCTCATCGATGTCTATCCGCCCGAGGTGCGGTCCCAACCGGAAATGGGCGGCTACGAGCTTATGGTTTCCGCCGACATCATGCGTGGCCGCTACCGGGAATCCACCGAGATTGGTAAGCCGGTCAAGCCGGGGGCTGTCATGCCGTACAAAGTTCGCATGCCCGATGCGAACCACCGATTCCTGCCCGGCCACAGGATCATGGTGCAGGTGCAATCGAGCTGGTTCCCGCTCTACGACCGTAACCCGCAGACCTTCGTCGCGAACATTGCAAAAGCCCACCCCGCTGATTTTCGCGCGGCGCACCAGAGGATCTACCTGAAGGGTCCATCCGAGAGCTTCGTCGAGGTCCTGGCGCATTAGGGTCTCGTGGCGGGCCAAGCTCGCCGCCCGAACGACTCACCTGGATCAATGTCCCGAGTCGCAGCGATTCCGTCCCACGACTCCGCTTCGCGTCCCGTTTCGGGACGAAGGCGGCGACGATTTTTGCCGAGCAGCCAACACTTTGGAAGCGTTCCCGGGAATCCGATAAACATCGCTATTAAACAAGTGTTAAGCGTTTTCGTTGGTTCCAGGTCAATGTCCGGACGCGTCGCTTTAACCAAATATATCACAAAAAACGGAGGTGAGTTATTAACATTCGGATCACGAATGCTCGGAAACAATATCAAATATGCGACGATACGAGAGAACGGGGCGTATGAGGTCGTAGTAATACTTGGCCCGTTAACCAATGAATACTTTAGTCACTAAACTGAAAAGATTCACGCAGCGCATCTCCACTTTTCGTCAAGCTTGCCAAAACCGCCCACCGGTGTTCTTTGTTTGCGATGGCGGGATTCCGACTCTCCGTCCGTTAACGTTATTCGTTCAAC
>DATLOY010000157.1:0-13081 GCA_035536015.1 Sphingomicrobium sp. | reverse complement strand
GCGGTGCGAATCGGCCGCCGGATGATCGGGCTGCTGCAGAAGCGCACCGAGCACGGTTACGTCGCCCGGGTCGATTTGCGCCTACGGCCATCGCCGGAAGTCACGCCTATCGCGCTGCCCATCAACGCTGCGATCTCGCATTATGAATCGAGCGCTTTGCCCTGGGAACGCGCCGCCTTCATCCGCGCTCGCGCCTGCGCCGGCGATATCGGCTTGGGCGAGCGATTCCTCAAAGCGATTCAGCCGTTCATCTGGCGCCGGTCGCTCGATTTCGGGGTGATCGACGAGGTGCGGCAGATCTCGACGCGCATCCGCGACCATTTCGCCCAGGGAGCGCAGATCGGCCCCGGATACGACCTCAAGCGCGGACGCGGCGGAATCCGCGAGGTCGAATTCTTCGTCCAGATCCAGCAGATGATCCACGGCGGCCGCGACCCCTCGGTGCGTACCCCGGCGACGCTGGATGCCATCCAGGCGCTCCTCGCGGCGGGCCGGATCGACGATGTGATCGCAAGCGACCTCGGCACGGCCTACCGGCTGCTCCGAACCGTCGAACATCGTGTGCAGATGATCGATGACGCGCAGACGCATTTGCTGCCCCAGTCGCCCGACGCGCTCGACAACGTCGCTCGCCTGCACGGCCTCGAAGGCGGTGCCGCACTGCTGGAGGTGCTGCGGCCGCCCGTGGAGCGCGCAGGCGAGATCTTCGACAGCCTGTCGCCCGGCGGACAGGGACAGCTTTCCAAAGATCCGGACCTCTTGGCCCGGGAACTCCGCGAGCTCGGCTTCCCCGACGTCGAGGATGCGGCCCGCCACATCGGGCGCTGGCGCTCGGGCAAGGCCCGGTCGCTGCGCTCCCCGGCGGCCCAGCAGGCGTTCGAGGCGATGCTTCCCGGGCTGATGCGGGCCATTGCCCAGGGTGCCGATCCAACCCACGCGCTCAACCGTCTGAGCGACATCGTCGAGCGCCTATCGAGCGGAGTGAACTTCTTCCGCCTGCTGGAAGGGCGGCCGCATCTGGCTCGGCTGCTCGCGAAAGTGCTCGCGCATGCGCCCGCGCTTGCCGATCAACTCGCTCGCCGGCCCGAGCTGTTCGAAGGCCTGTTCGACTCGTCGAGCTTCGAAATGCCCGACTCCGCCGAGAGCTTCGCTGAGAGATTGAGCAGCGCGATGAGGGGCCATCCGTACGACGAAGCGCTGGATCGTGCCCGGCGACTGGTGAACGAGCGGCGATTTGCGCTGGGCGTGCAGCTGATCGACCAGCGGCGCGACCCGCTCGAGGTTGCGGCGGGCTATGCTCGGGTCGCGGAAGGTACCCTGCTGGCGCTCGGCGAAGCTTCGATTCGCGAGTTTGAAGAGATTCATGGGCGTTTTCCCGGAGCGGAGCTGCTTGTTCTCGGGCTTGGCCGGCTCGGAGGGTGCGAGCTGACCCACGCCTCCGACCTCGACCTCATTTATCTGCATACGGCTGCTTCCGAAGGGAAGTCGGACGGCCCGAAGCCGCTCGGCCCCAATGACTATTTCAACCGCCTGGCGAGTCGGGTCACCGCGGCGCTCAGCGTGCCGACGGCCGCCGGCCCGCTTTACGACGTGGACACGAGGCTCCGGCCCGAAGGGGCGAAGGGCATGCTCGTCGTCTCGCTCGCCGCGTTCGAGCGCTACCAGCGCGAAGAAGCCTGGACGTGGGAGCATATGGCGTTGTGCCGGGCCCGGCCGGTCTTCGGCTCCGCCGAAGTCCGCGAACGTGCCTCGCGCCTGATCGCCGAGATCCTCGGCAAGCCCAGGAAAGCCTCGGACGTCATCGCTGATGCCGTGAAAATGCGCGCCGAGATCGAACGACACAAACCGGCGCAGAGCACGCTGGACGTGAAGCTCGGCGCCGGGGGCCTGGTGGACCTCGAATTTGCGGTCCATGTGCTCCAGCTCACTCGGCAGGTCGGCCTCGATCCACGCCTCGAAGTGGCGATTGCCGAGCTCCACGTCGATCATTTAGTCGACGGAAATATTGTTGCTGCACAAAAATTGCTGACGCGCATTTTGGTGATGATGCGGCTGGTTGCGCCCGGGGACGTCAAGCCAACGGCATCAACGTGGCAGCTGGTCGCCGAGGCCTGCGGCGCCTCGGGATGGGACGAGCTCCTTGCCGAGCATGATGCTGCGCGGCAAAGCATTTCGGGACTGTGGAATCGCATCAAGGACGAGGCATCATGATCGACGAAGGTGACAGGGCTCCGGCAATCAAGCTGGCGGCGAGTGACGGGACGACCACCGATCTTGCCTCGCCGGGCCGGCCGCTCGTCCTCTATTTCTATCCCAAGGACGATACATCGGGCTGCACTCGCGAGGCGCAGGATTTCACCGCGCTCGCGCCGGATTTCGCCAAGGCCGGAGTCAAGGTGATCGGCCTTTCGCGCGATCCGATGAAGAGCCACGAGAAGTTCATCGGCAAGTACGGCCTCGCCGTTCCCCTGGTGTCGGACGAAGACGGTAAGGTCTCGGACGCCTTCGGCACCTGGGTTCAGAAGTCGATGTACGGCCGCAAATATATGGGGATGGAACGCGCGACCTATTTGATCGGCGCGGACGGGCGCGTCCTCCGCGCATGGCGCAAGGTCAAAGTCCCGAACCACGCGGCAGAAGTGTTGGAGGCCGCTCGGGACCTGGTCGCAGTCTAACCGGCGAGCGATTTGTAGATCATCTCCCAGTAGAGCACGTCGTCGTACATCGATCGAACGGGGGTGCGTTCGTCGAGACCGTGGGCGCGTTCGTCATCGGGCGAAATGCCCCAGCTTCCATCAATGTCGTAAACGGGGATGCCTTGGGCCCGGAAGAAGCTGCCGTCGCTCGCGCCCGTCGACATCATCGGGAAGACGTGCATGTCGGGCCCGTGAAACTTCTGAATTGCCGAAGTGACTGCCTTCAAGACATCCGGCCGCAGAGGTGAAGCGGGGGTCGGCTGGCCGACGTAATTGGGGTCCGCCTTCACCTCCACATTCGGACCGACGAGTTTCTGCAGCTCCGCCTGCACCGCGACGGGCTGCACCCCGGGGAAGATGCGGCAATTGACGGTCGCGGTCGCGCTTTGCGGAAGCGCATTGTCCGCATGGCCCCCGCTCAGCATTGTGGCGACGCAGCGCGTGCGCGTCAGCCCGACCTCAAGCGGATTGGCCTCGATCGCGTCGGCGGCTGCCCCATCGTTGGGGTTGGCGAGCCAGGCGCGGATTTGCTGGCCGAGCTGGCTATCGCCTTCCTGACGGGAGCGCTCCTCGAAATAGGCGCGCGACACGTCATTCTGCATCGGCTGGAAGCGATAGGTGCGGAGCTTCTCGAGCGCGTCCGCAAGATCGTAGATCGCATTGTCAGGGCGCGGGCGGCTGCTGTGTCCGCCGGGGTTGTGCGTGGTGAAGAAGTAGGTCTGGAAGGTCTTCTCGGCCATCGAGATTCCGCAGCCGAGCGGCCTGAAGTTCCGGTCGTAGGAGACGCAGCCGCCGTCGGCGTTCAGGCCGAACTCGGCGTCGGTAAGATTGCGCCACTTGGTCGATCCAAGGGTCGCGCCCTGTCCGTTCGTTTCCTCGTCGCCGCTGTAGAAGAAGATGATGTCGCGGTCGGGTTTGAAGCCTTCGGACATGAGCTTCACCGCGGCCATGGTCGTCGCGACGTCGCCGTTCTTCATGTCACTGGTGCCGCGGCCGTAGAAATAGCCGTCCTGTTCGCGGAACACGAACGGGTCGAACTTCCAGTCCTCGCGCTTCGCTTCGACCACGTCCATGTGACCGAGGATCAGCATCGGCTTCTTCGTCGGATGCGCGGACCGCCAGCGGACGATGAGCGCCGTGGTCTTGTCGCCGGGCAAGCCTTCGTAGGGCATGAAGTGAATATCCGCGTCGGGAATGCCGGCCGCGCGGAACTGGCTCGCGAGCAACTCGGCGACCCGTTGCGTCTGCCCGCGATGGTGAACGCTCGGTATCTCGATCGCCTGCTTGAACACGGCGCGCGTCTTCGCCTGCCATGCGGGGTCCAGCTTGGTCGGAACCGTTCGCGGATCGACCGCCGCGGATGCCGCGCTCGACAGCGCAGTCGCCAGAACAAGGGCAAGCACTCGCTTCATCGCATCCAACTCCTATTTGCCGGCGAGGTCGCGCAGCATCATCTCCCAGTGGACAACGTTGTCATAGAGAGATTTCACCGGAAGCCGCTCATCCTTGCCGTGCGCGCGATTGTCGATCGGGGTGACGGTCCAGCCGCCGTTCGTGCCGTAGACAGGAATGCCGGCAACACGGAATGGCCGCGCATCGCTTGCTCCGGTCGACATCTCCGGGAAGACCGGCTGGCCGGGATGCAGCGCCTGGACGGCACGCGTGTAGGCGGCGGTCACGTCGGGCCGCAGCGGCGATGCCAGCGAAGCGACATAATCGTCGTTCCGAGTCACCACGACCGTCGGATCGGCGACGATCCGCTCGAGCTCGGCCTTAACCGCGTTCGGGTCGACTCCGGGGAAGATCCGGCAGTTGATCATCGCCGTCGCGAGTTGCGGCAGCGCGTTGTCCGCGTGCCCCGCGAACAGCCGCGTCGGAACGCAGCGCGTGCGGGTGAGGCCGACTTCGCTTTCGCTGGCCTCGATGAAGTCTGCCGCTTCACCATCGTTCGGATTGGTGAGCCAACGGCGCATCGCATCGCCGAGCGGGTTCTTTTCCAGCTTCTGCCGGCCATCGAAATATGCCCGCGTCGTCTCGTTCATCATCGGCGTGAAGCGATAGGCTTCGATTTTGTCGAGGGCATGGGCGAGGCTGTAGATCGCATTGTCCTTGCGCGGCTTGGACGAATGGCCGCCGCGGTTGCGCACCGTCAGCGTGTAGCCGGCGAACGTCTTTTCCGCGGTCTGCATCGTGAAGCCCGCCGGCGAGCCGTCCGTGTTGACACTGCCTCCGCCGCCATCGGCGTTAAGCCCGAACTCCGGATGGCCGAGCAGGTCCAGCCATTGCGTGGCGCCGTTCTTCGCGCCGATGCCGTTGGTTTCCTCATCGCCGGTGAACAGGACGACGATGTCGCGCTTCGGTTTGAATCCCGACTGCTTCAGGTTGATCATCGCCTGGGTGATGGCGACGATTCCGTCTTTCATGTCGATGGTGCCGCGGCCGTAATAATAGCCGTCCTTCTCGACCATCTTGAAGGGATCGGTGGCGGACCAATCCTCGGCCTTCGCTTCGACCACGTCCATATGGCCCATCAGCAGGATCGGTTTTGCCTTGGGCGTTCCAGCGGCGCGCCAGCGGACGATCACCGCCGCCGTGTCGTCGTCGCCGGTCGTGGCGCTGCCCGTATGATAGGGGACGACGTGGATGTCGGCTTCAGGGAAGCCTGCCGCCTTGAACTGATCGGCGACATATTGCGCTTCTTCGGGAACACGGTGCCGTCCGATCACGGTCGGGATATCGACGATGTGTTCGAACATCGCATGAGTCGCCTCATGCTGCGCAGCGGTCAGCTGAGGTGGAGCAGCCGCGTTCGTTGCGGATGCTATGGCCAGAAGCGACGCCGTGGCGATCAGTTTACGCATCGATACCCTCCCCTTGAATGAGTTGCACGACGCTAGGCGTGTCGTCTGCGCCGTCAAGTTACAGCGCCATGGCCCTCCGCCAGATATTCCGCGCTTCGCATCTCTTCGAGCCGGCTCACGGTCCGCTGGAATTCGAAGCTGCCGTCGCCCGCCGGATATAAACCTTCGGGCTCGGCGTCAGCCGCGGCGAGCAACTTCACCTTATGTTCGTAGAGTGCGTCGATCAGCGTCACAAACCGCGCCGCCTCGTTCCTGCGTTCGCGCGACATTACCGGAATGCCCACGATGATGACCGTATGATAGCGGCGAGCGATGGCGAGATAATCGGCGGCACCGCGCGGCTCGCCGCACAGGCGCTTGAACGAAAAGACCGCCACGCCTTTGAGGCTCTTCGGTACATGAAGGGTGCGGCCGCCGCCCACGTCGAGCTCTTCCGTCGGCACTTTGGCACGATCTTCGACCGGATAATCGGTGAGCTGGAAGAAGGCGCGGGAAAGGTCCGCGGTCGCTTCCGGCCCATTGGGCACATGCCAGACCTCGACACCCGCGAGGCGATCGAGTCGGTAATCGGTCGGACCGTTGACTTCGACCACGAGCATTCGCCGTTCGATGAGGTCAATGAACGGCAGGAACAGCTCGCGGTTGAGCCCGTCGATATAGAGGTCCCGCGGCGGCCGATTCGACGTCGTCACTACCTTGACGTCACGCTCGAGCAGTTTCCCGAACAGCCGCGACAGGATCATCGCGTCCGCCGGGTTCGTCACCTGCATTTCGTCGAAGCAGAGCAGTTTCGCTTGCTCCGCGATCTGTTCGGCGACCGGCTCGATCGGGTCGCCTTCCTCGCTCTGGCGCGCCTTGCGGAGCCGGCCGTGCGTTTCGAGCATGAATTCATGGAAATGGACGCGGCGCTTCGGCTCGATCGCAATATGATCGAAGGCGAGGTCCATCAGCATCGATTTGCCGCGCCCGACGCCGCCCCAAAGGTAGACGCCCGCGGGGCCGTCATCGCGAGACCCGAACAGGTTCGAAAACAGTCCCTTCGGCCGAAAAGCCCCGGCGAGACGGTCGAGCGCTTCGACAGCTCGCGCTTGTGCGGGATCGGGCTTCAGTTCGCCGGCCTTGAGGAGCGTGGCATAAGCCGCGCCGACAGGTCCTCTCATCGCGCCGGGGCGTTCGGCCGGTTCACCCGCTTCAGCGTGCCGCTGAAGCTGTAGCAATTTTCGCCATTCTGCTTGACGACACCCTGGAGGAAGGCGTGGCCGCGCGTCTGCCTCACCAGCTCGACATGCGAATCCAGCGGCGACCCGGCCTGACCGCGCGCGAGGAAATGCGTCGTAAGGTCCAGCGTCACATAATGTCCGCGCTCCATTCCGGCACAGAGGCCGCCCGCGAACATCGACATGTCTATGAAGCTCATGATCGCGCCGCCGTGGATGGATCCGCCCATGTTCATGTGCGCTCCGGTCGGGAACATGCGGCAGATCCCGCGGCCCGGTCCGTCGGGCTTGAACAGCAGCCGGCCGGTCGCCGCGGCGAATGAGCTTCGCGGGAAATCGCCCCAGCTGAACCAGCCGGGATTGTCGGCGTCGGGCGTGGCTCCCGTCGGGAGGCCCACGTCCTCCATCAGCCCGTCGACTTCCTGTGAGTTGTCGCTCACGCTGCCCGTTCGGCGATCAGCTTCTTGGTTTCCGCGATCGCTTTCGCTGGATTCAGCCCCTTGGGACAGACATTCGCGCAATTCATGATCGTGTGACAGCGATAGAGGCGGAATGGATCTTCGAGGCCGTCGAGCCGCTCCCCGGTGGCTTCGTCGCGGCTGTCGGCGAGCCAGCGATAGGCCTGCAGCAGAATGGCCGGTCCGAGGAAGCGATCCTGGTTCCACCAGTAGCTCGGGCAGCTCGTCGAGCAGCAGAAGCAGAGGATGCATTCGTACAGGCCGTCGAGCTTCGACCGATCCTCGGGGCTCTGCAGCCGCTCCTTGCTCGATGGTGCCGGGGTCGCGGCCTTCAGCCACGGCTGGATCGACGCATATTGCGCATAAGCGTGCGTGAGGTCGGGAACGAGATCCTTCACTACCTCCATGTGCGGCAAAGGCGTGATCTGGACCTCGCCCTTGATCTCCGAAATTGCGGTGGTGCAGGCGAGGCCGTTTCGTCCGTGCATGTTCATCGCACAGCTTCCGCAAATCCCCTCGCGGCAGGAACGGCGGAAGGTCAGGGTGGGGTCGATCTCGTTCTTGATCTTGACCAGAGCGTCGAGGACCATTGGCCCGCATTTGTCGAGGTCGATCGTGTAGCGGTCGAAGCGCGGGTTCGCTCCGCTGTCCGGATCGTAGCGATAGATTTTGAACGTCTTGAGCCTTTTGCCCTCTTCGGGCTTCCACTCGCGGCCTCTGACGATCTTGCTATTCTTCGGGAGCGTGAACTCAGCCATGCCGCGCCGCTAGCACGCGACGCACGCCAAAGAAAAGGCCGCCCGGCAGGCTGCCACTGGAACGGCTAGCGGTACAGCAGCGCCTGAACGACCTGCTGGATCAGCATGGTCTTCGGATTGACGCGATAGAGATATCCATCGCCGTAATAATAATTGCCGTACGGGCTGAGGCCGTACTGCCTCCGGACGTCATACGGGATCTGGTTATAGCCCCAGGCCGTGCCGTAGCCGCGCGGGAAGCGCTGACCGACATTGTACAGCTTCTTCGCCTGGCCGGGCGGAAGGCAGCCGTTGTGCTTCTTGGCGAGGCCCGGCGGGCAGCCGCCAACGCCATATCCGACCGGTCCGTTATAGCCATAGCCGTGCGGATTGCCGTGACCGTTTCCTGGCTTCGCCGCGGCCTGGCCGGCGAGAGCGAGCGCAGTAGCGCCTGCGAGCAGAACAAGATGTTTCATAGTGCCTCCGAACGTATCGCTTACGATATGAACGAACGTTGAGCGGAATGGTTACCGGACCGAACGGCGGAACGGCAATCGCCGACCCCTGTTGGTAGTCAAGGAAGGAGGCTGACATGCTTGGAAAAGCCGACGCAACGCCGATGATCGCCGTCAAGGACCTCGACCGCGCCCGCAAATTCTATGAGGACACCCTTGGTCTCGAGACCAAGGACGAATGGGGCGAGGGCCTGACGATGGAAAGCGGCGATACGACGATCAACGTCTATCGCTCACAATTTGCCGGAACGAACAAGGCGACCGCGCTCACCTTTCAGGTCGATGACGCGGAGGAAGAGGTCAGCGAACTCAAGAAGAAGGGCGTCTTCTTCGAACATTATGACCTGCCCGGTCTCCAGTCCCGGGGCGATCTCTATGTCGGTGAGGGCGGCTTCAAGACCGCATGGTTCAAGGACCCTGACGGGAATATCCTGAGCCTGATCGAGGAATAGCCCACAAATGAAAGGCCGCCGGAAGACACCGGCGGCCTTCTCTTTTGCAGCTCAACCAGGGCAGCTAGCGCTGGATGACGTCGAGCACCTTCGTGACCGCATAGGTCGTCGGGTCGACGACATAGACGTAACCGTTGCTGTAGACATAGCGGCCGTTCGAATCGAGGTGATAGTAGGTCACCACCGGCTGCGGAATGTCGCTGTAGGTCGTGTAGGTATAGTTCGGTCCAAATACGTAGCCGACCTTGTACGGCGGGTCGCCCTTCACGCGGTGCGTGGAGACGCAAATTCCGTCATGCCACTTCGTGCAGACATAAGTGTGGGGCGCGGCCGCGGCCGGCGTGAACGCCAGGGCCATTGCGGCTCCCGACAATGCGAAAATCAGTTTACGCATCACTACCTCCTTGAATGCGTTACCGAAATCAACGACGCGGCTGGCGCGTCGTTTCGCCATTCGTCGTGAGCCCGACACAGTTCGAGGACGCCGAAACGAATGGGCCGCCGGCAAGCGCCGACGGCCCAATGTCCGAGAGCTCAACTCAGGGGATTTTAGCGGGTCAAGGCGTCGATCACGCGCTCGATTGCATAGGTCCGCGGGTTCACGACGTAGATGTAATTGTCCCGATAAACATAACGATAGTCGGGGTTGAGATCATATCGGGTCACATAGCCGCGCGGCAGCGCCCGGTAGGACGTATAGGTATAGCGAGGGCCGAACACGTAGCCTGTGCGCCACATCGCATGGCGCGCGTGGCGCGACATCGACATGCGGTAGCCGTAATTGTTCCAGCGCACGCAATGGCCGTGGCGCCACTTCGCACATTCGCGGCCGTGGTGGCGGTAGCCATTGTCATGATGGCGGTCGGCCATCGCGGGCGTGGCCGTCAGCGCAACGGCGGCGGCACCCAGTCCAAGAATGAACTTATTCATCGCAGAATCTCCTTCTATCGCCGTTCCAAACGAGCGCCGCCCGCTTCGGGTTGCCGATTCTTTGCGCAGGTTACGGTGATTTCATCTTGGGCCAGCGGTTGCCCGTCGCAGGCCACCTCGCTAATCGGGCGCCGCGCTCTCCATGCGGCGACTCTCAAGAACGCCGCCGTAACAACAGAAAGGTTCGAACCAGCCCCATGGCTCGGAAGAAGATCGCCCTCGTCGGCGCCGGAATGATCGGCGGAACCCTCGCTCACCTCGCCGCGATGCGCGAGCTGGGTGACATCGTCCTGTTCGACATCGTTGAAGGCATTCCGGAAGGAAAGGCGCTCGACATCGCTCAGGCCGGGCCGATCGACGATTTCGACGCCAGGCTGAAGGGCACGTCGGACTATGCCGATATCGCGGGCGCGGACGTGATCATCGTCACCGCCGGCGTTCCTCGCAAGCCAGGGATGAGCCGCGACGACCTTCTCGGGATCAACCTCAAGGTGATGAAGGCGGTCGGCGAGGGCATTCGCAAGCATGCGCCGAACGCGTTCGTGATCTGCATCACCAACCCGCTCGACGCGATGGTCTGGGCGCTGCGCGAATTCTCGGGTCTTCCGCACAAGATGGTGGTCGGGATGGCCGGAGTGCTCGACAGCGCGCGCTTCCGCCACTTCCTCGCCGAGGAATTCGACGTCAGCGTTGAGGACGTGACAGCCTTCGTCCTCGGCGGCCACGGCGACACGATGGTACCGGTGGTCGGCTATTCGACCGTCGCCGGCATTCCGATTCCGGACCTCATCAAGATGGGCTGGTCGACACAGGAAAAGATCGACGCGATCGTCAAGCGGACGCGCGGCGGCGGCGGGGAGATCGTCGCGCTGCTGAAGACGGGCTCGGCTTATTACGCGCCGGCGACCAGCGCGATCGCGATGGCCGAGAGCTTTCTCAAGGACAAGAAGCGCGTTCTGCCCTGCGCGGCGCATCTCAGCGGGCAATATGGCGTGGACAATCTCTACGTCGGCGTGCCCTGCGTCATCGGTTCCGGCGGTGTCGAGCGGATCGTCGAGATCGAGCTTGATGCCGAAGCGAGGCAGAACTTCACGGTCAGCGTCGATGCGGTGAAGGAGCTGCTCGAGGCCTGCAAGCAGATTGACAACGACCTCGCAGAAGAGGCGGTGGCGTGAGCATCCTCGTCGACAGGAACACCAAGGTCATCACCCAGGGAATGACCGGCGAGACCGGCACCTTCCATACCCGCCAGGCGCTCGATTACGGGACGCAGATGGTCGGCGGGGTCACGCCGGGCAAAGGCGGCACCGAGCATCTCGGACTTCCGGTTTTCGACACGGTTCATGAAGCGGTCGCGAAGACTGGCGCCACCGCGTCGGTCATCTACGTTCCGCCGCCTTTCGCCGCCGATTCGATCCTCGAAGCGATCGACGCGGAGGTCCCGCTGATCGTCACCATCACCGAGGGCATTCCGGTCCTCGACATGGTCCGCGTCAAGCGGGCGCTCTCGGGCTCGAAGTCGCGGCTGATCGGTCCGAATTGCCCGGGCGTGCTCACACCCAATGAGTGCAAGATCGGGATCATGCCCGGCAATATCTTCAAGAAGGGCAGCGTCGGCGTCGTCAGCCGATCGGGCACGCTCACCTATGAAGCCGTGTTCCAGACCTCGAACGAAGGTCTTGGCCAGTCGACCGCGGTCGGGATCGGCGGCGATCCGGTCAAGGGCACCGAGTTCATCGACGTGCTCGAGATGTTTCTGGCGGACGACGAAACCCAATCGATCATCATGATCGGGGAGATCGGCGGAAGCGCCGAAGAGGATGCGGCGCAATTCCTCGCCGACGAGGCCAAGCGCGGGCGGCGCAAGCCGGTCGTCGGCTTCATTGCCGGGCGCACCGCGCCGCCAGGACGCCGCATGGGCCATGCCGGAGCGATTGTCTCCGGCGGCAAGGGCGATGCCGAAAGCAAGATCACGGCGATGGAGGCGGCTGGAATCACCGTGTCCCCAAGCCCATCTGAATTGGGCAGGACACTGAAGGGGTTGCTGGCAACAGCATGATTGGACCCCGGCCTTCGCCGGGAACGCGGAGTATCATGAACGACGTCGTCGGATTCGTTGAGAGGGAGCAGGGCCCGAGCTGGGCGCGGCCAAACTGGCCGCTGAGCGAGCTCGACGAGGTCAATCTCGGTCTCGATCCGACGCAGGCGACGATCGAGAAGTTCACGGCCGCGGTAAAGGAAAAGGCGGCCGCGACCGGGGCAAGCGCGGACGACATCCGCCGCGCGGCAGAAGACAGCATTCGGGCGATGATGTTGATCCGCACGTATCGCGTGCGCGGGCATCTCGCGGCTCGACTCGATCCGCTGGGACTCGCGCGAATGGACGTCCCGGCCGACCTGACCCCCGCCTTCCACGGCTTTGAGAATGATGAGCTCGACCGGTCGGTCTGGCTGTGTGGAGTGCTCGGCTTCGAGCAAGCGACGGTCCGCCAGATCGTCGACGTTCTGCAGGCCAATTACTGCGGCCACATCGGCTTCGAGTATATGCACATCAACGAGGTCGAGGAGCGGCGCTTCCTCCAGGGGCGCATCGAGGGAGCCGAGGAAACCGTCCGGTTCACTCCCGAAGGCAAGCAGTCGATCCTCACCAAGGTGATCCACGCCGAACAGTGGGAGAAATTCCTCGCCAAGAAATATGTCGGGACCAAGCGCTTCGGTCTCGACGGTGGCGAGAGCGCCGTTCCCGCGCTCGAAGCCGTGATCAAATATGGCGGCCAGTTCGGAGTCGAGGAAATCGCCGTCGGAATGGCTCATCGCGGCCGGCTCAACATCCTCACCAACGTCATGGGCAAGCAGGCCCAGGCGATCTTCCATGAATTCGCCGGCGGAGCGACCAATCCGGCCGACGTCGGCGGTTCGGGCGATGTCAAATATCACCTCGGCACGTCATCGGACCGTGAGTTCGAGGGGATCAGCGTTCATCTGTCGCTTCTGCCGAACCCCTCGCACCTCGAAGCCGTCGATCCGGTCGTCCTCGGCAAAGCGCGCGCCGTTCAGACCTACAAGGGTGACAAGGAGGGCGATACGATCCTTCCGATCCTGCTCCATGGCGACGCGGCTTTCGCGGGGCAGGGCGTGGTCTGGGAATGCCTCAGCTTCTCGGGCCTGCCCGGTTACGCCACCGGCGGCACGATCCATTTCATCATCAACAACCA
>DATLOY010000156.1:0-9886 GCA_035536015.1 Sphingomicrobium sp. | reverse complement strand
GCTTTCGCTATTTCGATTTCGTCATGGTCGCGTTCGTCGTCGTCCTGCTTCTGTCGAACGTGATCGGAGCGGAAAAGCGCTCTTTCATCATTTTGCCGGGTATTGGTCCATGGCCCTTCGGCGCCGGGATTCTGTTCTTCCCGATCGCCTACATCATCGATGACATCCTGACGGAGGTTTACGGCTTTGCCCGAGCCCGGCGTGCCATCTGGACGGGCTTCGCTGCCCTGCTCTTCATGGCCGTGATGGAATGGACGGTGGTCCATCTGCCGGTCGCCGAGGGCTGGACCGGGCAGCCGGCCTATGAACGGGTCTTCGGGTCCGGATGGCGGATCATCCTCGCATCGATGACCGCGTTCTTCGTCGGCGATTTCCTGAACTCGGTCGTGCTCGCGAAAATGAAGATCTGGACCGACGGCAAGTATCTCTGGACGCGCACTATCGGTAGCACGATCATTGGCGAAGGCGCGGACAGCCTGATTTTCTATCCGCTCGCCTTTTACGGGATGCCGGATTGGCCGCTTGCGGCACTTGGCGCGGTGATGGTCAGTCAGTTCATCCTGAAGGTCAGCTGGGAAGTGATCCTCACTCCGGTGACTTATGCCGTCGTGGGATGGCTGAAGCGCAGGGAAGGCGTTGACGTTTACGACGTCGGGACGGATTTCACTCCCTTCACCGCCGATATATGAACATCTGTTCATTCGCCATTCAATCGTAGAAGCGGAACGGCAGATCAAAGGGGGTGTCGATCATGCGTTTCGTCAGAACCGCGATTGCGACGATCATTCTCGGCTGTTCGGCGGCCGCCCAGGCGACGACGGTTGTCATCTACGTCGAGCCGATGACTCTCCAACGCTATACGAAGGTCTTCGACACTCCCGGGCGCGATCGAATTCTGATGTGCATGACGCCGCCGTCTTCAAGCGGTTGCACGGAACTGCCGGTGAAACATGTCAGTCAGGCGACGGATTCCAGCAAGCCTTCGAACAACCTGCGTCCGTCGATGCTTCCGTGGGCTGGTTCAACGACTCTTTCGGGGTGAGGCATTAGTCCCAGCACATTGCCGGCGTCGTTGAGGATGCCGGCGATCCTTCGCGCCGAGCCATTGACCTCGTCGAGGTAGCGGAACGCGACGCGCCCCTCATCCTCGAGCCGATCGAGGGTATCCTGGTCCGCCTGGTAATTGCCGTCGTGGTGGGCGACCGGAAAGACGACGGTCTCACCGGAATCATACGCACTGGTGAAGAGGCTCTGGCTGTTCTCGACCTTGAGCGGAACCGGCCGGCAGACGAAGGACAGCCCCGCGTTGCGCATCAGTGCACCGGGGAGCAGTCCGGCCTCGGTCAACACCTGGAAGCCGTTGCAGATGCCGATCAACGGCACTCCGCGGGCCGTCGCATCCTTGACCGCCTGCATGATCGGCGAGCGCGCAGCCATCGCGCCGGAACGCAGATAGTCGCCGTAGGAGAATCCACCCGGAAGGGCGATGAAATCAGTTCCTTCGGGAAGCTCCGTATCCTTGTGCCAGACCATCGCCGGCTTGCGGCCGGTGACCTGCTCGAGAGCGACGGCGATGTCGCGATCGCAGTTGGATCCGGGGAAGACGATAACGGCACTCTTCATGCGTTCTCCAGACGTTCGATCCGGAAGTTTTCGATGACCGTATTGGCAAGCAACTTGCGGCACATGTCCTCGATGTCCGAATCAACAATGCCGTCGGCGAGATCGAGCTCGATCAGCTTCCCCGCGCGGACGTCGTTCACGCCCGAAAAGCCGAGCCCCTCGAGCGCATGATGGATCGCCTTCCCCTGCGGGTCGAGAACGCCGGGTTTCAGCGTGACGAAGACGCGCGCTTTCATGGTTGTAACCTCAGATCAATGGTGACGCGGCGGGCTATGGATGCAAGGTGAAATTCCGGCAAGCTTTACCATCCGTTTACCTTCGTGAGCGCATCCTCGACTGTCGGCCGGGCGTAGTTCCGGCCCTTGGAGGCGCACCGAATGGCTATCGGCATTGCAATCGCCATGTTCATCGCCCTGTTCGGCTGGGGTTCGACCTATTTTGGCTGGAGCGATCCCGAGGGAAAGGTGCAGCTGGCGCTTGTCACGTCCTTCATCCTGGGGATCATCGGCGGATACAAGGCCAAGGGCTGAAGTTCAGTAGCCGTTGAGTTCCGCGACCCGGTTGCGGTGATAATAGACATCGCCGAACAGCTCGCCGAGCACCGCCTCCCGCTTCATGTACAGCCCAATGTCATGCTCGTCGGTCATCCCGATCCCGCCATGCATCTGAACGCCTTCGCGGACGGCAAGCGAGGCGACGTCTGCCGCCTTGGCTTTCGCGACCGAAACATAAAGCTCGGCACGCTCGTCGCCTGAATCGATGAGCTGAGCGGCCTTGAGGGCCGCGGCCCGGGCAATCTCGATTTCGCCGTAGAGATGCGCCGCGCGGTGCTGAATCGCCTGGAATTCGCCGATCAGCTTACCGAACTGCTTGCGTTGCTTCAGATAGTCGAAGGTCATCTTCGAAGCGCCGGCTGCAACGCCCACCAGCTCTGCGGCCGCCCCGGCGCGACCTGCATCCAGCCCCGCAGTGAGACGTACCCAGCCATCATCGACTTCGCCAATCACCGCATCGGCGTCGAGCTCGACATTTGCGAATGCCAGCCGCGCCGCCCAGGAACTGTCGGCGAGATGGACGTTCTCGACCTCGGCAGCTCCGCGTGGCACCGCGAACAGGGTCAGCCCACTCCGTTCTCCGGGTGAACCGCTCGTCCTTGCTGCCGTCACGATCATGTCCGCCGAGGCGCCCTGGACGACAAATTGCTTCGACCCGTTGAGGACGAAACCATTGCCCTGCCGCTTTGCTTCGAGCACAGTCTGCTCCGGCGCATGGCGAGAGCCTTCGTCGATCGCGACTGCGAGCACGGCTTCGCCCGAAAGGATCGGCGGATACCATCGGTCAGCGTGCGCCGTCCCCGCGATCGCTTTCGCTGCAACGATTCCTGTTGTGAGGAACGGCGAAGGCGTCAGGTTGCGGCCGATCTCTTCAAGAACGAGCGCGGCTTCCGTCGCGCCAAGTCCGAGGCCGCCCTGGTCTTCGGGAATCGCGATCCCGGTAAGTCCAAGCTCGCCGAATTGCTTCCATAGAGCGTGGCCGAACCCGTCATCGCACTCCGTGTCGCGCCAGTGACGCAGCTGCTTTGCCGGCGTGCCTTCGTCGGCAAGGAAGCTCGCCGCCGTTTCCTGCAGCATTTTCTGGTCGTCGGTGAGGAGCGTCATGCGCCAGGCAGTCCAAGGATATGTTTGGCGACGATGTTGAGCTGGATCTCGCTCGTGCCGCCCTCGATCGAATTGCCTTTGCTGCGCAGCCAGTCGCGTACCGGCTTGCCATTTTTGCTGCGTTCGCTCTCCCATTCGAGCGCATCCGACCCGCCCGCGGCGATCGCCAGCTCGTTGCGGCGTTTGTTCAGCTCGGTCCCGGCATATTTCATCATCGACGGACTGGCGGGGTGCGCTTCGCCGGCCTTCCACATGGCCGCGAACCGCTCGCTCATCGCAGCGAAGGCGAGGGCGTCGACGTCGAACGCCGCGATTTCCGCGCGAAGCAGCGGGTCTTGCGGTTTCGTCGCGGCGCCAAGCGATCCGCCTCCGCCCAGCCCCAGTTCGCTGATCATCTCGCGTTCGTGGCCGAGCAGATATTTGGCGACATCCCAGCCCCGGTTCACGTCGCCGACGATCTGATCCTTCGGCACCTTCACGTCGTCGAAGAAGGTTTCGCAGAAGGGCGATGATCCGCTGATCAGAAGGATCGGCTTCGTCGAAACTCCCGGCGTCGCCATGTCGAACAACAGGAAGCTGATTCCGCCCTGCTTGGATTCGGTCGACGTGCGCACGAGGCAGAAGATCCAGTCGGCCTTGTCGGCATAGCTGGTCCAGACCTTCTGGCCATTGATCAGCCAGTGATCGCCCTTGTCTTCCGCTTTCGTCTGGAGACCGGCCAGGTCGGATCCGGCGCCGGGTTCGGAATAACCCTGGCACCAGCGGATTTCGCCGCGTGCGATCTGCGGAAGATAATGTTTCTTTTGCTCCTCGGTACCGAACTTGAGCAACGCCGGCCCGAGCATCGAAATGCCGAAGCTCATCAGCGGCGAGCGCGCGCCGATGCGCTTCATTTCTTCCTTGAGAACGATCGCCTCGGCCGGCGACAAGCCTCCACCGCCATAGTCCTTCGGCCAGTGAGCCACGGTCCAGCCACGACCAGCCATGGCCTCGAGCCATTGCCGCTGGGCGTCGGACTTGAACGTCCAGTTGCGGCCGCCCCAGCAAATGTCAGCCTCCGAACGGATCGGCTGCCGCATCTCGGGCGGGCAGTTCGCCTCGAGCCAGGCGCGAGTGTCGGTGCGAAAGGTGTCGAGGTCAGTCATCGTTCGACTTCGGTTGGCCGATCATCCGCCGAGCACAAGCACGAGAGGTCGAAATAAGGAAGTGCTGATTTCAGCGCGCCTCGCCCGGGACCTGCCGATTCCACAACCGCATCAAGCCGGCGACAGGCGTTGGGCGGTGTTGGCGGCCTTCGAAAATTTCCGGATTGCTCCGCTTCCTGATGGCCCATGCCTCGACGGTGAAGTGATAGACCAGGCCGGCAGTGAGCGAGACGGCGACGCACGCTGAAAAGACCATCCAGCTTCCGGTCGCCAGGCGAGCGGTAATCAAGATCAACGGCTCGTGCACCAGATAGAGCGAGTAAGAGGCGGCACCGAGGATGAGGAGCGGCTTCGATACGGACAGGCCGCGGCGCTCGAGTTGGGCGAGGGGAGCGACCAGGAGCGCGAACGTTCCGCCTACCCATGCCCTGTGGGCGACGTCCGGGGCGATCAGTATCCATGCGATCAGCGGAATTGGCGCGAGCAGGACGAGCCACCAGGGCGCCTTGCGAGCTCGGTAAAGCAGGCAGGCGGCGATCCCCATGAAGAATTCCAGGTTCACGTCCTTGAAGATCAGCTGCTGTTCTGAAAGCAGGATCCCGACTGCCCAGATGCCGAGACCCAGCGGCAGCAGCCGCGAGAAATAGAACAGGCCGAACAGCAAATAGAACAGGATCTCGTGCTTCAACGTCCAGGCCACCCCAAGCGCAGGGACTGAATCGACTGGAAGCAGCGTCAGGGTCGGCAACCAGGCCCAGTTCCGGCTTCCCAGGCTGGCCCACGGCATCGCCACGTAAAGGAGCGCGAGTCCGATGCCGATCGGCCAGTAGGGCAGATAGACCCGCCGGAACCTCGCGATTGCGTAATCCCGGACTGACCGGCCTTTGCCCGCAGTGGAATGGTAGATGATGAAGCCCGAGAGGACGAAAAAGAAGTCGACGCCCAGATAGCCGTACTGGAAGACGGAATAAGGCAGGAACGAGCCGCCGAAGAACCGTGCGGCAATGCTGGAATGCAAGACGACGACCGCCAAAGCGGCAAGCCCGCGGCCAGCCTGGAGGCTGTTGATGGTGTGCTTCGACGTCGGAGGAATTGCGCTCGCCGGTGCAAGTCCCTCGGACGGTTGCTGAAGCTCAGAATCCCCCAATGACACTCTCCGCCGGGGTGGTCCGGATCGACCCTTCGTCCAACAACGACGGAATCAATGTTCCGCTCCACAACCGTTGCCCCGAACTGCTTGCAAGGCTGTAAGTGGCGGCCTAGCGCCTGCCGCTCGGAGGAAATGATGACCGAAGTTCTCGAAAAGCCGACGACCAGCCCGATCTCGACCCGAAAGCATGGCGACGTGCTGATCATCCTGTCGAACAACCCGCCGGTGAATGCGCTTTCGACCGCGGTCCGGCAGGGCCTGGTCGATGCGATCGCTCAGGCGGAGGAGGACGACAGCGTCAATGCGGTCGTGATCGCATGTGAGGGCCAGACGTTCTTCGCCGGCGCGGATATCACGGAATTCGGCAAGCCGCCGCAGCAGCCGTGGCTTCCGCTGGTGGTCGACACGATCGAGAATTGCTCCAAGCCGGTCGTCGCTGCGATCCACGGGACCGCGCTCGGCGGCGGCCTCGAAATCGCGCTGGGGTGCCATTACCGCGTTGCGGACAAGTCCGCGAAGCTCGGCACTCCCGAGGTGAAGCTGGGGCTTCTTCCTGGGGCCGGTGGGACCCAGCGGCTTCCGCGCGTCGCGGGAGTCCGCAAGGCACTCGAAATGTGCGCGACCGGCAATCCGATCGGAGCGGGCGATGGCTTTGCCTGCGGCCTCATCGACCGGCTGATCGAGGGCGACCTCATCCCGCACGCGGTCGGTTATGCGGAGGAAGTTCGCGACGTTCGACCGCTTCCAAAAAGCTCGGAGCGGCAGGACAAGCTCAATGAATGCGACCCGTCGGTGTTCGACGATTTCCGCAAGGAGAATGCGAAGCGCTTCCGTGGGTTCGAAGCTCCACTCAAGAATGTCGAAGCGGTGAAGGTCGCCTGCGAGAAGCCGTACAACGAAGGCGTCATCGAAGAGCGCAAATTGTTCATGGAGCTGATGACCGGCGAGCAGTCGGCGGCGCAGCGCTATTTCTTCTTCGCCGAACGCAAGGCCGCGAAGATCGAAGGCCTTCCGGAGAACACCGAACCGCGACCCGTCAAGAAGGTCGGAGTCATCGGCGCCGGAACCATGGGCGGCGGCATTTCGATGAATTTCCTGTCGGCCGGAATCCCGGTGACGATCGTCGAGATGAGCCAGGAGGCGCTCGATCGCGGTACCGGAATCATGCGCAAGAATTATGAGGCGAGCGCTGCCAAGGGGAAGCTGACCGAGGAGCAGGTCTCCAAGGCGATGGGAAACCTGAACCCCACGCTCGATTTCGCGGCGCTGGCCGACTGCGACCTGATCATCGAAGCGGTTTACGAAAATATGGACGTGAAGAAGGACATCTTCACGCGGCTCGACCGCATCGCCAAGCCGGGCGCGATCCTTGCGTCCAACACCTCTTATCTCAACATCAACGAGATCGCGGCGGCAACGTCGCGCACCGGCGATGTCGTCGGGATGCACTTCTTCTCGCCGGCGAACGTCATGAAGTTGCTGGAGGTGGTGCGCGGCGATAAGACCGCGCCCGACGTCCTCCTGACCGCGATGACCGTCGGCAAGAAGATCCGGAAAGTGCCGGTGATCGCCGGCGTGTGCCACGGTTTCATCGGCAACCGCATGTTGATGCCGCGGCAGGTCGAGGCGACCAAGCTGCTGCTCGAGGGGGCTACGCCGGAGCAGGTCGACCGGGTCCATGTCGCGTTCGGAATGCCCATGGGCCCGTTCCAGATGGCGGATCTCGCCGGCGTCGACATCGGCTGGCATCGCGATCCGAACCGGATCGAGAACATCCGCGACGCGCTTTGTGCGATCGATCGCTGGGGGCAGAAGAAGGGCGCGGGCTTCTACGATTATGATGAGAAGCGCAGACCGTCGCCGTCTCCGGTCGTGCAGCAGATCATCGAGGATTTCGCGAAGAAGCAGGGCGTCGAACGGCGCGAGATCAGCGACCAGGAAATCGTCGAGCGAACGCTCTACACGATGGTCAATGAGGGCGCGAAAATCCTCGAAGAAGGCATTGCCCAACGCGCGTCGGACATCGATGTCGTCTGGGTCTATGGATACGGCTGGCCGGTCTATCGCGGCGGTCCGATGTTCTGGGCCGATAGCGTCGGCCTCGCGAACATCGTCGAAGGCCTGAAGCGACAGGAAGAGCGGATGAAGCCGGAATTCAGCTTCTCGCAACTGCTGCTCGACAAGGCCGGGAAGGGCGAGACCTTCACGCGGTAATTCCCCTCTACTTTAGGGGAGGGGTTAGGGGTGGGGCGGTGAAGCTCGTGGCTCCTCGTCCAGCAGGCTGAGCATCGCAATCGCCATTGCGGCAACCCCAGCGCTCGTAAGGAACGTGGCCGAACTCCCCTCCCGGTCCCAGAGGAGCCCGGCACCAAGGCTTGCAAGCAAACCGCCGATCCCGCTGATGAACCAGAAGGCGCCGAAGCTGGTCGCGCGCAGATGATCGGGCGCGCTGTCTGCGATCATCCGCGAGAAAATCCCTTGCGTCAGCGCCATATGCGCTCCCCACAAAGTCACTCCGGCGACCAGCCAGGGCAAGGTGTCGGTCTTGGCAAGGACGAGGTTGCCCGCGACGAGCGCGGCCATCCCGGCCAGCAGGATCGTTTTCGGACTCATCCGATCGCTCAGCGACCCCGCCGGGTAAGCGAGGATGACGTATGCGAGATTGAACAGCGCGAGCGTCAGCGGCGACAGCGTTTCCGACAGGCCGATCTCCAGCCCCTTCAGGATCAGGAAGGCCTCTGAGAAACGCGCAAGCGTGAACAGGAAACCGACGGCAAGCAGGCGCTTGGTCGGCTTCGTCAACTCACGGAAGCCCGAGAAGAATGGCGATGTCTTGATTGGCGCGTTGAGCTGTTTCGGCTCCCTGAGCGCAAGCCACGCCAGCAGGAACGAGCAAGCCGCGGGCAGGATGGCAATCCAGTAGACAAGGCGGATGCGGTCCGCGAAAAGCGCCATGAGACCCACGGCGACGAGCGGGGCGATCAACGCTCCAACCGTGTCCAACGCCTGCCTCAGTCCGAACGCGCGGCCGCGGATTTCGGGCGGAGTCTCGTCGGCGACCATCGCGTCGCGCGGGCTACCCCGAATTCCCTTCCCGATTCGGTCGGCGAAGCGCGCGGCCATCAGAGTCACGGCGTTCGTCGCCAGCGGGAACAAGGGCTTCGACAAGGCCGCGAGGCCGTAGCCCGCGACGATCCACGGCTTTCGCTTCAGGCTGCGGTCGGAGAGTCGGCCGGAAGCGAGCTTGGCGAAATTGGCGGTGCTCTCGGCAATGCCGTCAATCGCTCCCAGCGCGGTCGCTGGAAGGCCCAGAGTCATGGTCACGAAAGCGGGGAGGAGCGAGTGATAGATCTCGCTCGACAGGTCCATCAGCAGGCTGACGAAGCCGAGAATCCAGACGTTGCGCGGGAGTGGAGGTCGTGCCGCCATTGACCGTCAATGCCAGCAACATTGCGGGCGCACAAATTGTTGTTAGAGTGAAAACATGGCCAGCCACTTCGGCGGATCGTCACCTTCGGCACTCGCCGCGCGATTTGCGCGGCTGATGGAGCGTCTCGGCGGCGACATGGCTGCGGCCAAGGCTCAGGGGCAACAAAGGGACTTGCTCGCCGCGGTGGGCGCGGCCGAGCCGGCGACTCTGAATCAGATTGCTGCGAAAGTTAAGCGAGGAGCGCCGGCCGTCAGCCGCGCGATCGACCTGCTGGTCCGCGCCGGGCTCGTCGACCGGCAGCCCGACCCGGACAACCGCCGCAGGCTCGCGCTAAGGCTGACCGAGGAAGGCCGGCAGAGGCTCCACAGCCCGCCGACATCCGATGCGACGCTGGAGGGCCGAATCGCCAAGCTGGCGCATAGCGAGCTGCGCGCGCTGGAGCGCGGATTCGAAATCCTCGAGCGCCTGCCGCGCTGAGCGGGTTCTATTTGTCCTGCTTGTTTACGGTGGCCCAGGCGCGATGCTCGGCTTCCTTGTGGGACACACCGCGCTTCTCATAGCCTTTTTCGATATGGTTGGCCTTGCGTTTCTCTTTGGACGTATGTTTGCCAGGCATGACCTAACTCCTTGCTGTTATTGCTCCATGACGAAAACGCCCAAGCTCCGCGGCTGTTGCCATGCTGCATTGCAACATGACGCCGAAACGACTACATGGCGGGTCGAATTTTTCCGGGAAAATTGAGATGAATTTGCGCAACGTGGCGATCATCGCCCACGTCGATCACGGCAAGACCACGCTTGTCGACCAGCTCTTCCGCCAGTCGGGCACGTTCCGCGACAACCAGCGCGTCGAGGAGCGGGCGATGGATTCGAACGACCT
>DATLOY010000155.1:0-2978 GCA_035536015.1 Sphingomicrobium sp. | reverse complement strand
TCGGACGCCAGCGTGCAGAACAAGGAATCCTACCTCGCCGATTTCGCGATGCCCGACTTCACGCTCCAGACTGACGGGATCGTGCAGCCGCTATACCGTGTGCTTGGAAAAACCGCTTTGACGGGAGGCGTCTTCCATTTGAACTGGACGCAACATGGTTCCCACCTAAGCCGCACGCTTCGGATTGCACACGTCTGGATTAAAGACAGGGGGAGATGGCGGATCGCCTACACGCAGTTGACCCGCGTGCCTGAGTGACAATTTCCGTCGGCAGGCGAGCTTGCCGGCTTCTGGACGCGCTGGCTGATCGAGGGCTCAGGCGGCGAGGTCGTCGGCCTCCAAAGTCGCCACCAATCGCCTCCCTTCCCACACCTCGCATTTGCGAGCGCGGCGCTTCAAGTGGCGAGCTTCGCGGATGGCCCCTTTATCGTCGGCGGCCATGATCGTTTCGACGAAGTCGAGAGAGCCCAAATCGTTCAGGCAGAAGAGTCTGTACTCCCGCATATGCCGACCCAGGAAAGGCGGCTGCCCGATCCTGGAAACGCAATCAGGCAGCCAACAAACTCGCACTAACCGGCGCGGTAAACTCATTTGTCAGAATGCGGTTCCGGCGCTCTCGATGCGAGCGAATGTTTCCGCTTTCCGCCCTTGGCGGGCGTTGGTCCTACCCTAGCCGAACTTCTTGCTGATTCCGATAAAGAAGCCCCGGCGCTGGCCCCATTGCGGCGCGCCAACGCCGACACCTTCGCCGCTGCGAATTTCATATTTCTTGTCGAACAGATTGAGCACGTCGGCGCGGATCGTAACGCCCTTGAGCGGTCCCGGGCCGGTGAAGTTCTGCGAAATGCCGGCGTTGAACACCCAATAACCCGGAAGCGCGCCGCCATTCGGCACGATTCCATTCGGATCGTCGGTCCTGAGCCCAGAGCCGTAGACGAAGTCCACCGTCGGGACGAGCGTGCCGAGGCCATTCTTTATGGTGTAGCTGCCACCGCCCGAAGCCGACAGTTTCTGCGAGTGGTCGGTGTAGATATAGTGATCGGCAATATAAGCCAGCTCTTCCGGCGCGAAAAAATATTGCGCAGAGATGATGTCCTTCGCCTTTTCGTCCCCTCGCGCGACGTTCGCATAGAGGTCGATCGGGCCGTGGGTATAGTTGCCGCTGAGCTCAACGCCCCAGGCATAGCCCTTGGCGTAGTTGAACGGCGATAGCACTACGGCCGAACCGAACTGCCCCTCGTCGAGCAGGTTGCGCTTGATCTTGTAATAGGTGTCGATCGCGACCTTGAGCCCACCGTTGAAGCGCTGTTCAACGCCAGCGTCGAAATAATGCTCACGCTCCGCCTTCACCGGATCGCCGACCCTGATCAGCGATTGCTTGGTCGTGTCGTTGAACAGGGCGACGTCAGCGCTTGCGACAAGCTCCTGCGGCGGCGGCGTGAAGTTGCGCGCATAGCCGATGTGGACGGTTGTGAGGGGCGTCGCCCGCCAGACGAGATTGGCGCGAGGGCTGAGCTGCGATTCCTTCGTGAAGGCGCGCACGATGTCGTAGCGGGCGCCATAGTTGAGGGTCAGCGTCGGCGTAAGCTTCCATTCGTCCTGCAGATATGCGCCGTAGAGTTGGCCGGTCTTGTGGCCGCGATCGACGACCGTAAACGGGATGTCGCTGGTCTGGACGATCGAGCAATCTTCGTCGCTGCCGCAATCATTGGATGGAAGAACCGTCGACGTGACCTTCGACGTCGTATGCTCGTTCTGGAAGAACAAGCCGAAGCGCAGGGTGTGGGCGCTTCCGAGCTGCTGGCTCGCGTCCGCCTGGATGCCGGTTGCCAGGCCGGTGAGCTTCGCCGCGTCGGCAAAGCCGTTGAAGATCATGTCGCCATGGTTCGGGTCCGGAGTGAACCTGGTTTCGGTATAGCGGATGAAGGGCGCAACCTGCGCGTTGAAACTGTCGCCGGCATATTGATAGGCGGCGACGCCATAATGGGTGATTTCCTTCTGGTTCTGGTCGAGCTTCGTGGAATCGAAATCGGAGACGCCATTGACAGTGAAGGCCGACTCTTCGCCGTGGACATTGGGAATTTCGAAATGGCCGATGAAGCTCCCGCCGAACAGCGATATCCGGCTGGTGTCCGAAAGGATGTCGGAAACATAGGCGAAGGGCCGGATCTGGGTCGTGCGGTCGTGGATCGCATGACGGGTCGGCTCGGGATTCTCGATTCCGAGATCGTTCCGAAGGTAGCTGCCGGAGACGAAATAGCTCAAATCGCCGCTCGAGCCCTCGATCATCGCGCTCGGCTCCAGCCAGCCGAAGCTGCCGCCATAGACTCCGATCTCGCCGCTGTTGCCGAGCAACCCCGACTGGGTCCTGAAATTGATGATGCCCGCGGTGCGATAGCCATATTGCGCCGGAAGCGTGCCGGTGATGAGCTGGATCGAGCTTGCGATCCTCGGATCGAAGGTCGTTCCGAAACCACTGATGCTTTCCGGTACGATCACGCCGTTGAGGCGATATTGCAGGTTGGCGTGCTCGTTGCGGACGTGGATCACGCCGTAGCTGTCCTGAACGACACCGGGCGCCTGAAGTAGCGACTTGTTCAAGGTGAGGTTCGTGCCGCCCGGCTGCTTTTCGAGGGCCTCCCGGTCGAAGGTGTACTGGCTCGCGCCGAGCGACGGCGTGATCGCGTCGCGTGCAAGGTCGAGACGACGGCCCGTGACGACGATGGCGCTTCCGGCCGATGCCGGCTGAGGCGCCTGCGGCTGGGCCGCGTCAGACGCCGGCGACGCGTCTGTTCCCGGTGCGGTCGCGCCCCCCGGCTGTTCCTGCGCCAGCGCCGGACTGGCGGTCAGAATTGCCAGCAAACTGGCGCCCATAAGCAGCTTTTGCATTAATCTCGGTTCCCTGATCTCGAAGCCCGATCGCCCCCGCCCCTCATTGCGGTCCCCGCCGGGTCGCGGCCATGTCAAAGCTTCCCGAA
>DATLOY010000154.1:0-21546 GCA_035536015.1 Sphingomicrobium sp. | reverse complement strand
TTGCTCCGCAGCTGCCCGGACGATCGGAATCGCCGTCTCTTCTTCGCCCGATGCCAGAGCGCGCGACGCGAACTCGGTGACAGCTTCCAGACTGTCAGGCCGCCGGTTCGAAAGAATGTTCGGAGTCGTAATCACTGTCCGTAGGGAGGCGCCACATCGAAGGCGATCGTGAGCCGTTCACCGTCCCGAAAGGGCTTCGTCCCGTGCCACATCCAGGATGGAAACAACACGAGCTGCCCTGGCTTTGGCTCGATCGTCCGCCGAGGCGGCAGGTCAAGGCCCAGCTTCTCGTCGGGCTCCCCAAGCGTCAGCCAGCCGGCGTCTTTGGGCTCGCCACGCGGCGGAAGCTCAATATAGAGCGCCGAGCTGATCCAGCCTTGCGGATGGATGTGGTTGGAGTGTCGGCCGCCGGATTTCAGCAGCACCGACCAACTGCCTGCAAAGCGAATCGGCCGATTTCTCGGATGACACAGCATGGGGTGGCGCAAGTCCTGCGCCGGCAGCTTGGCGACAAATTCGCCGACCGCTTCAATCGCCGCTGCCCTGACGCTTCGAACCATGGGATCCACGCGGTTGAAAAGCGATCCGCTGGTCTGCGTTCCGCCGCGAACGGATTGATCGAGATACTCACCCTGCGCCCCATGCATGGCGCGCAAAACCGATGCGAGGCCGTCTAGCGGGGGAAGCTTGTCCTTGAGATCAATGACGGCGACGAGGCCCGGATTGCCCTCCAACCATTCGGACCGTTCATCTCCCGCAAGTCTCCACGCCGTTGCCGCCAGCGACCAAATCTCTGCGTCAGGATCGGCTGACAAGGCTTCGTCGACAATCGGAAGGGCCGCTTCCACCGCGCCCACGCGCAGAAGATGCCGAATTCGCCAGTTCCTGAGACTGTCCTCGGCAACCGCTGGCGCGCCTTCAAACAGCGCGTGGGGGAATAGGGCATCATCGAATTGCGCAGCGTGGATTGCTTCGTAAATGGCGAATTCAGGGCTCATCACACCCTGAGCCCGGGCCCGGCCGACGATCTCACCCAGCGCGGCGTAGGCGCCATGCCGAAGCTGGACGTAGAGCAGCGTCTCCCAAAGCCCCGGCTCCGATGGAAAGCGTCTGATGGCCGCTTCGAGCGAGGAGGTTGCCTCGGCAGGGCGGCCTAGCGTGGCCAAGAGTTGGGCAAAACGTTCGTGTCCTGCTGTCCAATAAGGATCGCCGTTGAGAGCATCTTGCAGCAGGGCGACCGCTCGATCGGCCTCGCCTTCCGCGGCGAGCGCCGCTGTAAAGCCGATGAAAGCGGTGCTGTTCTGCGGCCTTAACGAGCGGGCGCGTTCGAAGAGAGTCGCCGCGGGTAAGCCCGCCTCAAGGGCACACTGAGCATGCATATGGGCGATTCTGAAGCCGTTGGGATTGATCGCGGCGGCCTTGGCGAAAGATTCGAGTGCGGTTTGATGTTCCTGGAGAGCTTGTTCCAATAAAGCCGCCCACAGCCATAACGTCGCATCACGATGATGCTCGGCTCCGGCTCGGACGATCGGAAGAACATATTCTTCCCGCCCCGACTCGAGCGCGTCGCGAGCGAGCCCGACGATCGCCTCCACAGATGCGATCTCCAGCGTGGACTCGCTGATCATAGCCCCTCGCCGGCTATCGGTCCGCTAGCTTCGATCAATGCGCGCACGGCTTCCTGTTCGACCTCGCTCAGGTTTGGGTGCCAAACATCGAAGATGAAGACCACCCGTAATTCGTCCGATGGGTTCAGTGCCTCATGCTCGATCGTGTCGTCGAACACGAAAGCCTCACCGGGCTCCCAATATCGCGTTTCCGCTCCGACCCTGAACCAGCAGCCTTCAGGAACGATCAGCGGCAAGTGGCTTACCAGCCGCGAATTGTTCACTCCGACATGCGCCGGTATGTGCGCCTTCGGCGCCAGCAATGAGAACATCGCGTTGGGCCCGGCGCCTGCAATGATTGGCTGCGGAACATGCGCCAGGGCCGCCAGTGTGTTCGGGCAATGGCGCGCATTGGCTTCGACGCGCTTGCCATTCTGGAGCAGGTGAATCGCGGTCCAGTCGGGATTCTTGTTCAGCTCTCGCCACTGATCGAGCGGCAAGTGCTCATCGTACTGGATATAAGGTACGAGTTCCGCCCGTTCGGCAGTCATCACTGCCCTGAGCTCAGCAGTAATGGCCGCAGTGGCCTCCTCGATCGCGGCTATCCACGGGAATAACCCGCGCGGATGAAATTCGCGCTCAGCAAGTTCGGGATAATGAAAGTGCGTCGGTGAGCTGTGAAACGGCTTGGTTCGATGGAGGACATTGTCGCGAAAGCGCTCGATGCGCTTGCGCTCGGCGGAATCGGCGCGCCCTTCACTTGCGGCCATGGCCGTTTTCATGCGCTGTTCCCGCTCATCGATCCAAGCGGCGTGGCGCACCTCACCGCGCGAGACCGCCGCGGCAAGTTGCGGCGGCAGGTCGCCTGCCGGCTTGTTGGCCAGGGCATGACCCCAAGCCTCTGGTGCGGAGGGATCCTCCAATGCATCGAGCAGGCTCGCACGCATCAGCAGGGCGGTGAAATCTAGTGGGGATAGCGCCAGCGCGCGATGGATTGCTTCGAGAGCGAGCTTGGGGTTGCCACGTCCGCGCTGCATTGCGGCCAGCTTGACCCAGACGGTCGGATCGTCGGGTTGGCTTTCCGCCGCACGCTGGAGGAGGAGGACTGCTCCCTCTAGATCTCCAGACCCCACAGCCCTCTCGGCCTGGGTCAGAAGGCCGGACACGTCCACCCTCTCAAACCTCGTAGCCGAACTTGTCTATCCACGGCTTGAGCACCGGGATAATCGGCTCGAGATGCTTGCGGAATTTCTGCCATCGGCCCGCTGAGCGATTGTACAAGGGCTCGACGACCTGGGCATAGCTGGCAGTCTTGATTCTGCCGCGAGCCTTCGCCGTCTTTTCATGATCCAGCACCGCATCATGCCAATCAAGCTCAAGGAAGTCGAAGAGTGCCCGAAGCTCCTTGTCACGGTTGGCCACCACATTTTCATAGACGACGGCATGAGCCGGGGTTGGCATCAACTCCTGCGTGCGCGCAAAATAGCGGAAGCTAAGATCGTACATCTCGGCTCCCCATTCGAGCTTCACGAAATTTGCCATCCCGTCGTTCAATGTGAAATTCGTGACGTAACAGCTCAGCAACACGTCGAGCGGGTGTCGTAACGCCAGAATTATCCGCGCGTCCGGAAAGAGTCGCCGAATGAAGGGCACGGCATTGATTGCGAGCGGATTCTTGTCGACCAGGAGATTGCCGGGTTTCAACGGGGTTAGCGACCCCGCCTTTGCAAAATATGCGTCGCGCGCGGCCTGAATGTTGTCATCGTCGGCCTCGGGCATGCTCTCATAATCACGGAAGATGTCGAACGCCTTGTGCAGCGTCGGCTCCTCCTCCAGCACTTCGATTCGGGGATGCCCCATCAGCATCGTATCGAGCAAAGTCGTCCCGGAACGGGGGAAACCCATGAGGAACACCGGCGACGGGCGCGGATCCTTCTTCTCTTCGAGCCTCCAGCGACCGACCCATTCGGGCGTCATTTCAGAAATCCGGTCTCGAAGCACTTTGCGATAGCCGGCGGCGCGCTCCTCTGGCGGCTTGCTCTGCTTGCTCATCAACTCATTCATCAGAGTATAGGAATCGAATGCCTCGTCGTAGCGTCCGAGCCCTTCGAGCAATTGGCCCATGATGTGTGCCCGGCGCGCATCCTCGAGATCGCCGGGGACCAGCTCCAGCGCGGCGACGCCTTCAGCAAATCTCTTTGCTCGCTTATGATCAATCGCCCGAATGAAATTCAGCGCGTTCGGCCCCACACCGAGGGCCTCGGCCTCCTTGACCAGGGACGAAAGGTCATCGGTCCGGTTTGTAAGATCGAGGCAGACCGCGACGCCGATATGCGCAAGCGCGTTATCCGGATCCAGTTCGAGTACGCGACGATAAGCGGCCTCTGATCGGCTCGACTGGAGCATGTTGGATAGATGGCTCGCCAGGCCAAGAACCAAAGCTACGTCCTCGGGCGCTCGCTCGACCGCAGCCTCGATAGCCTCCAGCGCTTCGTTGTCGCGGCCCTCTTGCTTCAAGATGGCGTGGAGTTCTCGCAACGGCAGCGAATCGTCAGGGAAATCCTCGGCCATCTTCCGGAGTTCGACTTCGGCCTCGTCCCAATCGCCGGCCGCGACTAACGCCCTCGACAAATTCAACTTGATCGGGGCGGCTTCCGGGTCAAGCTCCGAAGCCTTTCGAAGCGCCTCGATTGCCGAATCGAATTGACCTGCCGATTGATAGGCATTGCCGAGATTGTTCCAGCTCTCGCAATCATCGGGCTCTCGTTCGACCACCTGGCGATAGCCGCTGATCGCATGATCGAAATTGTCGGTCATCTGGGCCAGGAATGCCCGCAACTTGAGCAACTGACCGGACCGGTCGCCCGCGACGACATCGTCGGTAAGCACGTCGAGGGCCTCGGATTGCCGCTCGAGGTAGATCAATTCCTGTGCAAGATTGTTGGCAATGACCGGGTCACGCGGATGAGCCTTGTTGGCCGCGCGCAAATGTTCGAGCGCCCGTGCATGATCGCCCGCTTTTGAACGGAGCATGCCCAGCATTGCGTTGAGGGCGGCGACATCGCCGCCCTGAACCAGAGCCCGCTCCCCAACCGCGCAGGCATCGGCGAGCCTTCCTGCCGACGCGGCCGCGAGCGCTTGGCGAATTGCGACTGCCGTGACGTCATTGATGGGCGAAGTGGCCATGGAATGGATGTTAGCGAGCGTTTCCAGACAGTGACAGCGGCTTAGCCCAGCCCCGATCACAAAAGAAAGGGCGGCGGATCCGAAGATCCACCGCCCGAAGTAATGAAGTGAGTAAGATTTAGAAGTTCAAGGTCGCGCCGGCGTAGATGTAGCGGCCGAGCGCATCCCATGTTCCTGGATAGGTGTTGCCGTTGCACGGACCCGCCGGGCAAAGGTTCGACCCACCGAGGGCGGCACTTCCGCCGGTAACCATCGGAGGACGCTTGTCGAAGATATTGTTGACGCCGATCCTCAGATTGTAGTGATCGCCGACCGTGAACGTCGAGGCGAGATCGAAGTAATCGAACGCCTTGATGTGCAGGCCCGGATCGAGCGGGAAATCGCCGTGCAGCGTCTCGGAATCGTCGAGCGTTTCGGCCTTGACCTTGCCGATATGCCGCCACTGGACCGATAGTCCGATACCCTGAGGCAGCTGCCAGCTAAGCCGCGCCTTGTGCCGCCACTTGGGCATCGGTGCCGAGCTGGCCACCGAGGCACCCGAGCAGACCGGACCGTACAGACCGGCGCAGTCGTAGATGCCACCCTCCAGGCCGTTGTTGACCTTGTATTTGTGGAGGTACGTGCCGAGGAAGCTCGCCGACAAATTGCCGAGACCACCGAGACGATGGCTGTACGACGTGGTGACGTCGATACCGTCGGTCTTGATCTCACCCGAGTTCGACGGAAGATCCGAAACGAAGCCGTTCGACGTGAGCCACAACGAACCTGCGGCATCGCGGTGGATCAAACCGCAAGACGGAGCGATCGAGGTCGCCGTCGAGTGGTTGATACAGTTCGTGATGATCGCGTCGGCTCCGAAACCCTGGATCGCATTCTTGAGGTCGATGTTCCAATAGTCGACCGTGAACGCGAAGCGCGGGATCCAGCGTGGCTGAACCACGACGCCGACCGTCTTCGTCGTCGCCTTTTCCGGGCTGAGGTCCGGGTTACCGCCAAGCAGGCCATTATACTGGCCGGCGGGATTGGCCGTCGGGCTCGAACCAATCGTCAGTCCTTGTGCGATACAGCCGTAATCCGTCGCCACGATTACGTGGGTGCACGGATCGTTCGAACCGTCCAGGCCCACGAACTGAGGAGCGAACAGCTCCTGAATATTCGGAGCGCGAACAGCGCGGTTGTACGAGGCGCGGAACCGGACGTCGGTGACCGGAGCAAGTTCGGCCGACAATTTGTAGGTGTCGGTATCGTACGTCCGGCCGTTATCCAGCTTGTACCAGGACTTGCGGTAGCCGGCGCCGAGCGAGAATTCCTCGATGAACGAGTGCCGGATGATCGGGATTTGCGTCTCGCCGAAAACTTCCAGGACGCGGAAGTTGCCGTTGACCGGAAGGGTCGGAGCGCCCTGGCCGGTGAGATCGCCGGTCTGGAACTCCTGGTCCGGGTTCAGCTCGAGCGACTCTTTCCGATACTCGGCACCAACGTTGATCCCGATGCCCTCGTCAGACCACGGTGTCTGCACGCCGGCTTCGCCAAGCGCGCCGGTGACGTCGACGTGAGCGATCTGCTCGGAGGTCTGGCCGGTGATCACCCCGAACACGTTGAGGTAATTGACCGCCGCTGCCGATGGACCACCGGCACCGAACACGTCGTAGGGTACGCAATTCGGATCGGCGCCCGTCAGCACCGAACGACAGATCGGGTTGCCGAGATTGGGGTTCGGCTGCCCGCCAACCGTGGTCCGCTCGTCGGTTACGACGTCGAGCGCTTTAAGCAGCCGGGCCGTCGAGAACTCGTTCTTGTAGACCTGGGTGTAATCGGTTTTTCCGTACTGGAAGTAGGTGTCGTACGAGAAGACCTTGCTGATATCGCCACGTACGCCGAGCACGCCGTGATAGTTGACGTGCTTCAGGTCGGCGATGCGGGGACCGCCTTCGGTGTTGCGGCGAAGCAGCTGGAAGAAGGCCTCCTGGTAGGTCGGGTTGGACGCCCCCACGACCGGGTTGATGAAGTCAACCGGCGTCAACAGCTGGGTGCCGCCCGGCCCGAGATCATTGAACGGAGCTGCGGCGGCCACCGGGAAGGTTCCCTTGAAGCCGACGATCAGATTGTTCGGATTGCAGATCACGCCCGCCTGCTGAGCTGACAGGAGCGGGTTATCGCAGTTGATCGTCAGGGTGTTGCCGAAATCGCCCGAGGGAGCGATCTGCGCCAGCGTCCGGTCGTCCATGAACATGAACTCGAGGTACGGCTTGATCGCCGGGGTGATTTCGTAATCGGCGAACGCGCCCGCAATGTAGCGCTCGTCAGGCCGCTGGAAGTAGTTGAGCGGAGCGAAGTTATAGAGGTTCTGGGTGAACGGGGTGATCGTTCCCGGGCCAAGCGCCGCCACGGTCGAAGTCCGGATCGTGGTTGGAGTTCCGCTCGGGAAGGTTGGCGTCGCCGGACCCACGTTGGTATTATACTGGGTGAAAATAATGCCAGTACCCGGGTTGGCCGTCGCCGAGCCGCCGCAACGCACGTTGCGCGGCGCGAAGTGGAACGGGCGCGCAAATCCAGGGAAGTCGGATACTGCCCGGGCCGATTCCTGCATCACGCAGGCGCTATAATTGCGGCGACCCTGGAGCACCGGCTTCACGCGGCGGTAGCCGAAGTACGCCACGGCATGGCCGCGATTGTCGTCGAACGCAGCGCCCAGCGACACGGTGCCGTCGAACGTTCCGCCGTCGGCAACGCTGCCGCGCGGATAACCGAAATGGCGGCCATCCAGGATGCTCTGCATCGTCTGGGTCTGACCAGCCGCGGTGCAGCCCGCTGTGCCCTGCGCGTTGAAACACGGCACGCCAAGCGAGAAGTCTTTGTTGTTGTGCTGGTAGAAGCTGTACTGGCCGTCGAACCGGACACCGGTGAAATTGGTGTCCATGATGAAGTTGACGACGCCCGCGACCGCGTCCGCACCGTAAACTGACGAAGCACCACCGGTCAGCACCTCGACGCGCTTGATCAATGATGCGGGGATCAGGTTGATATCGGCCGCCTGGGTCGTGCCGTTGGGATCGCCTGGCGTGAGGCGACGGCCGTTGACCAGCGAGAGCGTCCGCTTCGAACCCAAATAACGAAGATCGACTTCCGCCGTACCGGTCGCGCCGTTCGACACGCCCGACGCCTGCGAAGCACCAACCGAAGGCAGCTGATTGAGGAGATCTTCGACGCGGGTCGTACCCGTGAGCTTCACGTCCTGGCTGGTGACCACGGTCACCGGCGCGGCCGAGGTCAGGTTCGGCTGCGGAATGCGCGTGCCGGTGATCACGATGTCCTGTGCGCTCTTGACCGGTTCGCCCGTCGCCGAGGTCGACGGCGTCGGCTGGGCGGCTGACGGACCCGACGGGTTTGCTTGCACGTCCGTCGGCGGAGCATCCGTCGGCGGCGGCGTGGTCTGAGCCTGAGCAGGCGTCGCTAGAGCGGCGGCGCCGACCAAAAGAGTGGTCGTGAGCAGTCGCTGACGGAAATCGAGCTTCATAGAAATCTTCCCCTTCACTAGCCGCGATCGCAACGCGACTGTCGTGGAACGGCAAACGCAACTTTGCCGATCTGCGCCGTTTGATAGGTTAAGCGACGAGAAGCTGGCAACGGCCAGCGCAGGGCGTCGGACAAGTTGTCTCGGGCCTGTATCAATTTTGCAACAGCGCCACCTTGTGCTTTTCCCGCCAGTCGGACTAGCGTCGGCGCAACCAGCGTACCGAGGGAAAAATGCGCAAAATCCTACTTTTCGCAGCGGCTTTGACATTGCTTCCGGTGACCGCCTCGAGCGCCCGGAAGGTCGCGACAACCGCGACGCCGGCGAACGTTCAAAGGCTGATGGCTTGTCGCGGGATCACCGATGCGTCGCAACGCCTGCAATGCTACGACCGAGAGGCGGCGGCGGTAGGCCAGGCCCTCGCGAACAGGGAACTGGTCGTCATCGACAAGGCGCGGGCGAATGAGGCCAAGCGTTCGCTGTTCGGATTCTCGGTTCCGAACTTCGCGGGACTGTTTGGAGGCGGCGACGAGATCAATCAGATCGAGAGCACCGTCGCGAATGCCGTGCAACATGGCTATGGCGAGTGGACCATCACTTTGGCCGACGGGTCGACGTGGGAGCAGACCGACGATACTCCCTTGGCGCTCGACCCGAGGCGCGGCGACAAGGTGATCGTCAAACGGGGGGTGATGGGATCCTATTTCTTCAAGCTTGGGTCGCAACCCGGCTTCAAGGCGAAACGCGTCGGCTAGGCTGAACGCCCGCTGCCGCTTTCAGCCTTCAGGCTTGCCTCGGCATCGATATAGGCTTCCTGCCTCTCGACGCTCCAATATCTGAGTTCGTGGAGCGGGATTTGCGCGCCCGTGACCGCACAGACAACATGATCTCCATCCGACAGCAGACGGAACGTGCCGGGTAGATAGTGGATTCGCGCGGCCCTGCCGCTTCCCGTCATCAGCATCCTTCACTCCTCCGGCTGGTCGAACAAACCGGGCTGCGGAGGCACATAAGAAGTGCGCGCCTTGCGCTCAACCGGCGTCTTGTGCGGCCGACCTTCTCCATCCGCGGTCGCGTCTACGTTACCGTCGCCGAAGTGAAGCTGAAGCTCGCGAGTTGCCCGCGCTTCGGCCGCACTCGTCAGCGTTTTCCCTGACCGGTCGGTGACTCGTGCATAGCCGCGGCGGAGCGGGCGTTCGGGGTGAACGAGTTCCGCCATCTTCCATGCCGCCGCGAGGCGTTCGGAAAGTCGTTCGATGCGCTGATCGACGAGCCCGCGGTGCAGGCGGCCGGCAATAAGATTCATGTCGGCTCGCGCGTGGCCGGCGCGCGCGGAAAGTGAACGCGGCAGGCGTTCCGATAAGTCGTCGAGGCGTTGTGCCGCCGGCGCGAACAAGGCTGTTGGCTCCGGCCAGCGGCAAACGGTCAGATCATAACGCTCGCGCGACCGCTCCGCCCTGCTCGCAAGGCATTGTCGGGCTCGGTGGGCCAGCTCGTCGATTTGAGCGAGCAGTTCCGACCGAACTGGTACTGCAAACTCTGCCGCGGCCGTGGGCGTCGGCGCCCGCAGGTCAGAAGCATGGTCGATCAGCGTTGTATCGGTCTCATGCCCAACGGCCGAGATCAGCGGTATCGGCGACTCTGCCGCCGCCCGAACCACCTCTTCCTCATTGAACGCCCACAGGTCTTCGATCGAGCCGCCGCCCCGAGCGACGATCAGCAGGTCGGGCCGTGGAGTGATTGAAGGAAAGGCCCGGATCGCCGCAGCGATCTTCGACGCCGCGCCTTCGCCCTGGACGGGAACCGGCCAGAGGATGACATGGGTCGGGAAACGGTCTTCGAGCCGGTGGAGGATGTCGCGGATCACCGCGCCTGTTGGCGAGGTGACGATGCCGATGACGCGCGGAAGCCGCGGCAGCTTGCGCTTGCGTTCGGCGGCGAACAGTCCTTCCGCCGCAAGCGCTTTCCTGCGCCGCTCGAGCAACGCCAGCAATGCGCCCTCGCCCGCCAGCTCCATACGCTCGACGACGATCTGATATTTCGATCGGCCCGGATAAGTCGTCAGCCTTCCCGTTGCGATGACCTCGGCGCCGTCCTCGGGCCTGAAAGCGAGCGCAACCGCGTTGGTCCGCCACACGACCGCGTCGATGCAGGCGTTCTCGTCCTTCAAGGTGAAATAGCAGTGGCCCGACGCATGGCGCTTGAAACCCGAAATCTCTCCCCGGACCCGAACCTGGCCGAATGCGGACTCGATTGTCCGTTTGAGCGCGCCGGACAGTTCGCTCACACTCAGTGGCGGCGAATTGTCCCCGGGCTCGACGTTGGCTAACAGGCCTGAGCGGCTGTCGTCGGGAAGGTTCATGAATATTCTACTCTTGGGTTCAGGCGGTCGCGAGGATGCGCTCGCCTGGCGCCTTAGGCAATCGCCAAGCTGTGACCGCCTGATCGCCGCGCCCGGCAATCCCGGCATTGCGCGCTGGGCTGAGTGCATCGACGTCGATCCCTGCGACGACAATGCCGTCCTGACCCTCGCGAAAGCCAACAACATCGATCTCGTGGTGATCGGCCCTGAGGCGCCGCTCGTCGCGGGTGTTGCGGATTCTCTCAGGAAAGCCGGGATTGCGGTATTCGGCCCGAACGCAGCGGCGGCGCGGCTCGAAGGTTCGAAAGGCTTCACCAAGGACCTTTGCCGCGCCAACGATATTCCCACTGCCGATTACGTCAGGGCTGAGACGGTCGCCGATGCCCTGGCCGCTCTGGATCGTTTCGGCATCCCGGTCGTCATCAAGGCGGATGGTTTGGCGGCCGGCAAAGGGGTCACCGTCGCGACGACCCGCGGAGAAGCGGAAGCAGCGATCCGCGCCGCCGGCGACGGACCCATGGTGATTGAGGAATTCCTGACCGGAGAAGAGGCAAGCCTTTTCGCGCTCGTCGACGGCGAAACCGCTATTCCGCTCGCATCCGCGCAGGATCACAAGAGGGTGGGCGAAGGCGATACGGGGCCGAACACCGGCGGGATGGGTGCCTACGCGCCGGCACCCGTGCTCACGCCCGAGCTGGAGCGCCGCGCGATGGATGAGATCGTGAGGCCAACTGCGCGAGCCCTTGCAGCGGCGGGAACGCCGTTCAACGGTGTGCTTTATGCTGGCCTGATGCTCACCGCCGACGGCCCGAAGCTCATCGAATATAATGTCCGCTTCGGCGATCCCGAGTGCGAAGTGATCATGCCCCTGATCGACGGCGACTTCGCCGAGTTGCTGAACGCCGTCGCGACAGAATGCCTCGCCGAAGTCGAAGCCCCCAAACTTCTTACGAAGCACGCCATGACGGTCATTGTCGCTGCCCGCGGCTATCCCGGAACACCTGCCAGCGGCGGCACGATCCGCGCGATCGAGGCGGCCGAGCAGGTGGAAGGCGTAACCGTCTTCCATGCCGGCACAGCCAGGGGGCGGAGCGGCCTCGTCGCCAAAGGCGGTCGCGTGCTTGCGGTGACCGCCGTTTCCGACAGCTTTGCCAATGCGCGCGCGCGCGCGTACCGCGCCGTCGACCAGATCGATTTCGCCGACGGCTTCCATCGGCGCGACATTGGGTGGCGCGAACTCGAGCGTAGTCCGGCATGAACGTCTTGTGGACCTACTTCTGGCCGCCGTTCGGCGTTGGCCTGGTCGTCGGACTGATTGCGGGATTGATCGCGTTTCGGGCCCTTCGCACCCAGCCGAAGGATCTTCTCTCCGGCGACAAGCTCATCATGGCCGCGGACTGGAAGCGGCGCCGAGCGCTCACGCTCAGTGTAGGGCTAGCTCTTTCCTGGGGGGCTGCCGCCTTGTGGCACGGGCCGCTCGGCGCGGCGGACCGGCTCGCCCAGAGGGTCGATCACACCGCGCGCGAAGCGCTCGATTATTATGAAATGACCAAGGTCACCGCGCACATCCAGCATGGACCATTGACCAGAAGGCTCATCCTTTCCGGGCAGGTTGACGATTTCCAGCACGGCGAATTGGCGCGGCTGTTGAGTCAGCTGCCGGGCGTAAGCAGCGCTCAATGGTCGAATTCCGGCAGCGGGGTGCCCCTGATTGCCGAGGGGTTCGCGGTTTCAGCTCTTGGCTTTCTCTTCGGCCTGTTGCTCGCCTATCTTGTCGAGCTCCGCCGCCGGTACAACGCACAATGGAATTGGTGAGACATGGAATTCATCCGCGACAATTGGCCTTACGTCATTCTGGTGATCGCGATTGCGCTGATCCTGGCCTTCCTGATCCTGCGCCCGCGCCAGAGCGTTCGTCTCACGGACAGCGCGCCGGTACGCCCGCACATGGCTTACTCGAAGCCTCCGGAAGGACGCGGTCTCGCGGGCGAGGCGGCCGCAGCGACCAGCGACGTGACGGGTCAGCTGATCGGGGCGCCGGTCCGCCGCGCACTCGACGGCGACGCCAAGTCGGCTGACGACTTCCTTTTGCTGAAGGGCATTGGGCCCAAGCTGGCAGATGTATTGCACGCGCACGGCTTTCACCGCTTCGAGCAGCTTGCTCACCTGACGCCGACCGAGATCGAGCGGATCGACAATCAACTCGGTGCTTTCAGTGGGCGCCTCACCCGCGACCGGATCGTCGAACAGGCCGACTATCTCGCTCGTGGAGACATCGACGGTTACGAGCAAAGGTTCGGAAAGCTCAGCGCCTAGCCGGAGACATCCCGAGCCGTTTCGGCCTGCTTGCGTCGCGGCCGGGACGCGATGAGCTTGTCGATCTTCCGGCCGTCCATGTCGACGATTTCGAAAGCCCAGCCGTCGTGGCGGAACTTCTCACCCGTGTCCGGCAAATGCTTGAGGACGGAGAGTGCGAAACCCGCAACTGTTGAATAGTCCCGGTCACCAGGCAAATTGACGCCGAGCCGGTCGGTGAGAATATCCGCGCTCGCCGCGCCTGAGACGAGCCAGCTTCCGTCCTCGCGTTCGATCAGCGGCGCCTCTTCGCCGGCTTCGACGTCATGCGCGAAGGTTCCGGCGAGCGCCGCGAGGATGCTCCCGGGAGTCACGATCCCATCGAAATGGCCATATTCATCATGAACCAGAGCGAGCGGCACATCGGCTGAACGAAGCACCGCCAGCGCGTCCATCGCATCCATGAGGTCGGGAATGACCGGCGCCTGGCGGCAAAGATGGGTCAGCTCCAGCGGCCTCCCTGCAATTGCCGCTGCAAGGACGTCGCGGGTTTGGATGACTCCCACGATATTATCGACAGAACCGCCGGCGATGGGAATCCGGCTATGCGGCGTTGCGAGCAAGGCTTCCCGGATCTCGCCCTCCGTCGCGGCCACGTCGATCCAGTCGACATCGGTCCGGGGAGTCATCACCTCTCTGACCGGCCGATCGGCAAGGCGGACGATACCCGAGATCATGGCCCGTTCGTCCTCTTCGAGCACTCCCGCTGTCTGTGCTTCGGCGACGACTAGGTGCAATTCCTCGGCCGTCACATGATTCCTCGACTCGCGATCGAGCCCGAGCGAGCGAAAGATCAAAGCGCTGGTGCGATCAAGCAGCCAGACGAACGGAGCCGTCACCCGAGCCAGCCATTTCATCGGGCGTGACATGACGACCGCAATCGGCTCGGGCGAGCGGAGTGCGACCTGCTTGGGGACAATTTCGCCAACGACCAGCGATACGAACGTCGTGATTACGATGACGACGCCGAATCCCAGCGTGTGGGCAGTTTCTGCCTTGAGATCCAGAATGAGCTGGAGCCGTTGGGCAACCGGCTCTCCCAGGCTCGCGCCGGAGAAAGCACCGGCGAAAATCGAGATCAGGGTGATCCCGCTTTGCACGGTCGACAGGAATCGCCCCGGCTCTGACGCCAGATCAAGGGCGCATTGCGCTCCGCCGCTCCCCGACTTGGCAAGCGCCTTCAGCCGCGCCTCGCGCGACGAGACAATCGCAAGCTCGCTCATCGCCAGCACGCCGTTGAGCATGATCAATGCGACGATCAGAAGGACATCGAGCCAGGGTATGGGGAGCAAATGGTCGCTCATAGGCGGTGGAGTGACAATCTAGCCCCGCTCCGGGACCGTTCACAAGCGGGCCGCATTTTTCCAGCGGAACCCACTTGCCATGCAGCGGTTCATCGCAGACTTTCTCCATTGGAGGTGCTCATGGGCCGATATCGCATTCTTCTCGCATTCGGATTCGCCGCGCCGTTGCTGGCGACCGCGTGCGCGCTGAATGCGCCGGCGCCTCCGCCAATGGCTCGACCAGCCGCATTCATCCCGCTCGGACTGGGGGCGAGCTATCTGGGGGCGGACGTTATTGGCGGGCGCAAGGCGCGCGCGGCCAAGATGCGGGCGGCGAAGATCAGGCCCTTGGGCTCCGACGCCGGTAGCTACATGGCTCGGGCCGAGCGCGAGTTGCGAGCCCAGACGGCCGGAATCGGCGTCGATATCCTGCCGATTGGCGACAGCAGCATTCTCATTCGAGTACCTGCGGCGCTGACTTTCAACAGCAACAGCGCCGATGTTCGACCGCAGTTCGCCGGAACGCTGACCGAGCTCGCTCGAACATTGAAGCAATATAACCAGGCGTACGTCGACGTCTTCGCGCACACCGACACGTCAGGCACTCCGCAGGCCAATCTTGCACTGTCGCAGAAGCGTGCCAGCGCCGTTGCCACATTCCTCGGCAGCCGCGGAGTCACCCGGGCGAGGATCGCCTCAAAGGGCCTGGGAGAAACCGCCCCGCTCTATCCAAACGACCAGAGCGAAGACCAGCGCGCCGCGAACCGGCGTGTCGAGATCCGCCTCGTTCCTTACCGCGGCTGACGCCGCTCCGCGAAAAATCGGCGGAGGAGTTCGCCACTTTCCTCCTCACCTATTCCGCCGAGCACGTCGGGCCGATGATGGCAGGTCGGCTGAGCGAAGATGCGGGGACCATGGACCACGCCTCCGCCTTTGGGATCTTCGGCGCCGAAACGGAGGGCCTTGATGCGCGCTATGGAGATGGCTGCGGCACACATCGCGCAAGGCTCAAGAGAGACCCAGAGCGTGCAGTCGTCCAATCGCGATGTCCCGAGCCTGGCAGCCGCGCTCCGGATCGCCTCCATTTCCGCATGGGCCGTCGGATCCGACGAAGTGCGCATCGCATTGCGGGCTTCGGAGACAATTTCCTCGCCCAGCGTGACCACGGCACCGACCGGCACTTCGCCGTCCGCGGAGGCTTCACCAGCGAGATCGAGCGCCCGGCGCATGGGAGGGGGCAACGGGAAGGCCATAAGAGGCGGCTAGCCCAGCCGCGATTGCATGTCAGCTATTGGGCGTTGGTCGTATTTTGGGGCGCCGCTTTGTTCTCGGGGCGCTGAACCTCGACCGAAGGCACCGTTACGGTCGCATTGTGCGTGCCGACTTCAACCGATCCCGTCTGGATGTCGAATGCCGGGGTTTGGCCGCCCTTCGCCATCACACCGTTGCGGGTTGCTGAAATCTGCGGGGCCTTGGCGCCGCGAATCTGGTTGATGTCGACGAAGCCGGTAGTCACCGCGATCAGGCCAACCGCGACCACGATGATGAGAATCAGGAGAATGGCGCGCATTGTTTCTCTCTTCTATCGGGCGTTCAACGCTGATTGCGCCATCCGGTTTCTGTCGTACCAAAGTGGTGACGTTGACGCGAGGGGCGCCAGACGCTAACGGGCGGCGCTTTCCGGATGCACCTACGCGTCCGTTCAAACCAGGATTGAGACCATGTCGCGCGTATGCGAGCTGACCGGCAAGGGCCGGCAGGTGGGACACAATGTTTCCCACGCCAATAACAAGACCAAGCGGACGTTCCTGCCCAACCTGCAGAATGTCACGTTGATCTCCGACACCCTCGGCCAGAGTGTGAAGCTGCGCGTATCGACGCATGGCCTTCGCTCGGTTGAGCATGTCGGCGGCCTCGACAATTGGCTCTTGAAGACGAGCGACGACAAGCTCAGCACCAAGGCACGCAAGCTGAAGCGCGAAATCTCCAGGAAGGTCGCTGAGCAGGCTTCCTGAGCCTGCTCTAACCAGCTGAAGTCAAAGAAATTTTCTGAACACAGGCTGCAACCTGTGTTCAGCCTTCATTGCGCGCGAATCGCGCATAGGCCCTGTCATCGGCAGGGTTTTCCCCTTTTCCCTGCCACGTCTGGAGACAGACAAATTCCCTCGCGTCGCGTAACGAGGGGGGCCCGGTGCGCGTAATCGCATCGGGCCCAATTTTTATGCCGTCACGCGGCTTCGAAAAGCAGAGCGAGCTGATCGACCATGGCACCGGCGAGCTGCTCGGCATCCATGATCGTGACCGCACGGTTGTAATAGCGGGTCACGTCGTGACCGATGCCGATTGCCAGCAGCTCGACCGTCGAGCGCCGTTCGATCCATTCGATGACCTGTCTCAGATGGCGCTCCAGATACGAGCCGCCGTTGGCCGACGCCGTAGAATCGTCGACCGGTGCGCCGTCCGAAATCACCATGAGAATGCGACGCTCCTCGGGCCTCGCGATCAACCGATTGTGCGCCCAGAGCAAGGCCTCGCCGTCGATATTCTCCTTGAGCAGGCCCTCGCGCATCATCAGGCCGAGATTTCGCCGCGCGTGGCGATAGGGTTCGTCCGCGCGCTTGTAGACGATGTGCCGCAAGTCGTTGAGGCGGCCCGGGTTGGGCGGGCGTCCCGCAGCAAGCCAGGTCTCGCGACTTTGGCCGCCTTTCCACCCGCGCGTGGTGAACCCGAGGATCTCGGTTTGCACCCCGCAGCGCTCCAGCGTCCGGGCGAGGATGTCGCCGCAGATCGCAGCGATCGCGATCGGGCGCCCGCGCATAGATCCGCTATTGTCGATCAGGAGCGAGACCACCGTGTCCTTGAATTCGGTGTCGCGCTCGATCTTGTAGCTCAGCGAGTGGGCGGGACTGACCACGACGCGCGCGAGGCGGGCGGCGTCGAGAAGCCCTTCTTCCTGGTCGAAATCCCAGCTTCGAGCCTGTTGCGCCATCAGTCGCCGCTGAAGGCGGTTGGCGAGGCGAGTGACGACATTGTGGAGACCCGCCATCTGCTGATCGAGATAGGCGCGGAGCCTCCCAAGCTCTTCCTCGTCGCAAAGCTCCTCGGCCTCGACTGTCTCGTCGAACCGGGTCGTGAAGGCCTTGTAATCGGTCTGCGGCGAAAGGTCCCAGTTCCGCCTGGCAGGCGATGCGACGAGGCTCTCGCTGAGTTCGTCGCCGGGAACGCCTTCTTCCTCACCGACCTCGAATTCGCCCGAGCTGTCACGGTCGGCCTCGCCTTCCTCGGCGTCCTCACCGCGCATCTCCACGTCGCCGCCGGCCGGAGTCCCCTCCTCGCCCTCGTCGGCCGAATCTTCGCTGCCGCCTTCTTCGCCTTCGTCTTCGCCTCCGCCCTCAGGTGGCTGCTCGCTGAGGTCTTCGGCCGTCGCGAGGTCGAGGTCCTGGAGCAACTGGCGTGACAGCCTGGCAAAGGCGGACTGATCGTCGAGCGTCATCGCGAGCGCATCGAGCTCCGCGCCCGCCTTTTCCTCGATCCACGAGCTGACCAGCTTCAATCCCGCTAGCGCCGCCTTGGGCGGCGCCTCGCCTGTCAGCCGTTCGCGGGCAATCAGGCCTATGGCGGTCGACAGCGGGACCTCTTCGGCCGTTCGGGCGCGGACGATGGCGTCGCCGCGAACGCGCGCTTCGGTAAGGTGCCGGAGGTTGTTGCGAACCCCGCCCATCGATCTTGCACCAAGAGCCTCGACGCGCGCCGTCTCCAGCGCGTCGAATACCGCGCGAGCATCTTGGTCCGCAGGCGCGAGCGACGAGTGGAGCTTGAGGTCATGGTGGCGGAGCGAAAGCGCAACCGAATCGGCGGCGCCTCGCGCTTCCGCAACGAGCCGCGGCTCTAGCGCCGGCCCCGGCGAGGGCACGCGCGCCGTCTTCCCCGACGTCTGCGCCACGTCCGAGCCAAAGATGACGTCAGCGTCCGGATCCCTGGCGATTGCTCGCGATGCGCCGGCGAGCGCCCGACGAAAGAGGTCGATCCGTTCGACCACCTAGCTCGCTTTCGCGACCACGCTTTCGGGCAGGTCTTCGCCGAACACACGCTGGTAATATTCCGCGACCAGCGACCGCTCCGTCTCATCGCATTTGTTGAGGAAGGAGACTCGGAACGCATAGCCGACGTCGCCAAAAATATGCGCGTTCTGCGCCCAGCTGATGACGGTGCGCGGGCTCATCACGGTCGAGATGTCGCCGTTGATGAAGCCTTGCCGGCTGAGGTCGGCGACCTTGATCATCTTGTCGACGATGACCTTGCCGCCCGGATCGTCATACTCCCCGGACTTGGCGAGGACGATCTGCGCCTCGACGGCAGCCGGAAGGTAGTTGAGCGTCGTGACGATGTTCCAGCGGTCCATCTGGCCCTGATTGATCGCCTGCGTGCCGTGATAGAGGCCGGTCGTGTCGCCGAGGCCGACCGTATTGGTGGTTGCGAAGAGCCGGAACCACGGATTGGGCCGAATCACGCGATTCTGATCGAGCAGAGTCAGCTTGCCCTCGGCTTCCAGCACGCGCTGGATGACGAACATCACGTCCGGCCGGCCGGCGTCATATTCATCGAACACCAAAGCGATCGGGTGCTGCAGCGCCCAGGGCAGGAGGCCTTCGCGGAACTCCGTCACTTGCTGGCCCTCGCGAAGCACGATTGCGTCTCGGCCGACGAGGTCGATGCGGCTGATGTGGGCGTCGAGGTTGATCCGGATCATCGGCCAGTTGAGGCGCGCCGCGACCTGCTCGATGTGAGTGGACTTGCCCGTTCCGTGATAGCCCTGGACCATCACTCGGCGGTTCTTGGAAAAGCCCGCGCAGATGGCCAGAGTCGTGTCGGGATCGAAGACATAGGTCGGGTCGAGGTCGGGGACTCGCTCATCAGCTTCGCTGAACGCGGGCACTTCCATGTCGGAATCGACTCCGAACAGCTCGCGCACCTTCGCGATCTTGTCGGGTGAGGGCATTAGCGTTTCCGCTCGGCTCTCAGGGTCTACGTTGGGCAGGTCGGTCATGGTTAAGCGCCTTAGGGGAAGGGCGCCGCCGCCTCAACGTTTCAGCCAACTTTTGGCGGCAGCGGGAAGAGCGTCACGAAGCGCTCCGCGAGGCGCATGTCTCCCTTCACGTCGATCGTTTCAAGGGGCGCTCCGCCATAGAGCACTCCGGCGATCGCTCCGGGTACCGCGGTGAAAAGGACATCGACATTGTCGGTAGGGGCGCGCTGAATATCGATCCGCCCGCTGTCGATCGCAGCGACAAAGCCAGTGTCACCGAACCGAAATCCAATGCGTGCACTGAGATCGCCGGCCCGATGAGAATCGAACATCGTCTGCATCGACATCATGATCGAAACCGCGCTGACGAACAGTCCTGGGTCGTGTTTCGGACTGCGCACCGCCCAACGGCCCAGCGCACGGATGACCGGAGCTGCCTCCAGGCCCCATTCGGTCGCCTCGTAAACCTGCACCGACGCGGGCGGCGGAAGCTGGGCCCGCCGGACGAGGCCGCGGTCTTCAAGCTCACCGAGCCTTTGCGACAGCACGTTCGCGCTGATCCCGGGCAAATCCATTCGCAGCTCAGAAAAGCGGCGCGGCCCGAACATCAATTCGCGCAGAACCAGCGGAGCCCACCGCTCGCCGATCAATTCGAGGGCGTGCGCCACGCCACAAGCATCCTCGTAGTGGCGTTTATCCTCTATTTTTCGACGTTTAGTTACTTTTTCTAACTGCATAGTTGCAATTTATAACTTCTGCGTCCAAAAAGCAAGCGAATCGAGTCGTTAGGGAGAGAAAAATGCCGAAACCGAAGACGATATTCGTGAACTTGCCGGTCACGGATCTGGAACGTTCCAAGTCCTTCTATGAGGCGATCGGCTTCCGAAACGAACCGAAGTTCAGCAACGAGGCCGCGGCGATGATGGTGATCTCCGACACCATCGCGGTCATGCTCCTTACTCACCCCTTTTATGCAACGTTCACCCGCAAGCCGATTGCGGACGCGCACGACAGCAGTCAGGTGCTGCTCTGCATCTCATGCGACAGCCCTGGCCAGGTCGACGAAATCACCAATGCGGCCGCATCCGCGGGCGGACGGGCCGACGTCGCCCCCAAGCAGGACATGGGCGACGCGATGTACGGACGCAGTTTCGAGGATCCCGACGGGCATCATTGGGAGCCGATGTGGATGGACCCGGGCTTTGCCGAAAAAGGCGCGCATCCGGTCGAACAAGCCACCGCCGCGTGACGTTCAAAGTTTAGGAGGGAACAATGCCGATCAATCCCAATGCGGCGATCGAGATCACCGCTTTTCGCTGGGTCCCGGGCTTTGCCCAGGGACTCGTTCGCGACCTTCGGGCGCGCTGGGCGCTCGAAGAAGCCGGTCTCGATTACCGGGTCCGCCTGTTCGATCAGCAACGTCCGCCCGAATATCTCCTCGAGCAGCCGTTCGATCAGGTCCCGTGCCTGAGTGACGGAACGGTCAGGATCTTCGAGACCGGCGCGATCGTCCAATATATTGGCGAGAAGAGCGAGGCGCTTCTTCCTCGCGACGAGCAGGGCCGGTTCCGTGCGATCCAATGGACTTACGCTGCGCTCAACAGCGTCGAGCCAGCGATCCTGAACCTGCTCTCCATCGATTTTTTCTACACCGGCGAAGAGTGGGCGAAACTGCGGCGCCCCGGGGCCGAGGAATTCGCCAGGCTGAAGCTCAAGCGCGTTTCGGACTGGCTGGGCGACAAGCAATGGCTGGAGGGCGATCGCTTCACCATCGGCGATTTGATCATGGTGACCGAACTGCGGTTCCTCAGGCACACCAAACTGGTCGCCGAGTTTCCCAACCTCGCCGCATTCCTGAAGCGCGGCGAGGCGCGCCCCGCGTTTCAGCGCGCGCTCGCCGACCAACTCGCCACATATGCCGCCAACCAGCCCGTATCCGAACCCCAAGCCGAAGGAGCAGCAGCATGACATACTTCGAAGGATTCATCGCGCCCGTCCCCGAGACGAACCGCGACGCTTACAAGAAGCATTCAAGCCAGTTCGCGCCCATCGTCCAGGAAATCGGCGTGAAGCGGATGGTCGAGAATTGGGACAGTGACGTTCCGGAAGGCAAGGTCACCGACTTCCGCAAATCGGTCGACGCCAAGCCCGAGGAAAAGGTTGTCTTCTCCTGGTTCGAATATCCTTCGAGGCAGGCCCGCGATGCCGCGAAC
>DATLOY010000153.1:0-36124 GCA_035536015.1 Sphingomicrobium sp. | reverse complement strand
CAGCAGCCGCGCGCAAAGCCAGTGATGAAGATCGACCCAGCTCAACACGACGGCAAGGGTTGGCCGCCGGCCGAAGGGCGTCGCGGCGATGCCGGCCAGCACCCAGAGCACCGTCGCCGAATAGAAAATCGCCGCGAACAGCAGCGATCGAAGCAAGGCCATCAGATATCCGCCCAAACGGCGAGCCGCCGAAGCACGAACTTGTTGTATTCGCCGAAAAGCGTCAGGAAACTCGGCTCGGTCCTAACGGCATCGGTGGTCAGCGGGTATTTATCGCCGAGCACCTTGCGGAATTCATAGCGGGCGCGCCGCATGTGCCAGTCGCTCGTGATCAGCCGTACCGAGTGGAAATTGTACTTCACCAGCCATCGGTGAGCCTCTTCGGCGTTCGACCTTGTGTCGACGGATTCGCTTCCGAGATCGACGCAGCATTTAATGAGCGCGCGGCTTCCCCCGAGACGCCGGGCGATGTCGCCCTTGGTTACTGACGGATCGGCCCCGGCGACGAGCAGCCGCTTCGCCTTGCCTTGCTGGAGGACTTCCACCGCATGTTCGATCCGGCCGCTTCCGCCCGTCAGCACGACGGCCGCGTCGGTTGCCTTCACGCTGGCATCGGCGGGCCTGCCGAGCGTCAACGCGAAGAAGATGAAACCCAGAAGGTAGATGAGGGCAATGAGCGATGCTGCGCGTGCGATCATAGAGCCTCGCGCAATGCCGCGAGAACCGCAGCGCGGCCGACAAAGGTCGCGAGCGCGGTCAATGCGAACGGGATCAGGGCGAGGATCAGCAGATCTGCTCCAGAGAGCGTTGCCCCTCCCGTGAGTTCGCCCGCAAAGGACGAACCTGCGGCGAGCGCCAGCAGGACGAGTGCGCCGGCTGCCGCTCCCGCAATGCTGCCGGCCAGGGCATCGACCGCGATCTTGCGCTGGAACAGGCGTGTGACCTGAATGTCGGTAGCGCCGATGCCGTGCATCACCTCGATGGTGAAACGATGCGTATCGAGCGCTCCACGCGCGGCCAGGACGACCGCGGCAGCGGACGCGCCGGCAAGCATCAGCACCAGAGTCAGGGCGATCCATTGCAGCGCGCGCAAGGACCGCAGCAATGGTGCCAGGCTTTCGCGCTGGGCAATGACCCTCGATCCGGGCGCCGCCGACGCGAGGCGCCGTTCCATTGCGCCGAGGTCCGTTCCAGACCTTGCGTCGAAGTTGATGAGCGCCGGTATGGGCAGGTCCGCGGTTGCGCCCGCAGGGCCCAGCCAACGCTCGAGCGTTTTGCGCATCTCGCTTTCAGGAACGGCTTCCGCATTCGAAACGCCGGGTGTTGAACGAACGCGCTGAAGAGTCGCTTCGAGATTCCCGTTTCCGCCCGGAATCTGTAGCGAGAAGCGGCTTTCGACACCCTTCGCGACCATGCCGGCCGTGCCGGCGAGCGCCAGTCCCGCCGCGGCAACGATCAGCATGGAAAAGCACATGATCGCGATCACCCAGGGCGTCGGACCGCGCAAAGGCCGAACGCCAAGCAACCGCCGTTCGGCCGGCGCCGCGAACAACCAGTCGAGCGTCATTTCTCGCTTCCTGGCGTGCGAGGCGGCGGATTCTTGAGGCCTCCGGTGGGATCGAGCATCGTCCCATTCTCGAGCCGGATCATTTGCGCTCCGGGTGTTGCGCTGATGAGGCCGATGTCGTGGGTGGCGACGATCACGGTCGTTCCGAGCTGGTTGAGCGACGTGAACAGGTGAAGCAGGCGCCTGGCCATGTCGGCATCGACGTTCCCCGTCGGCTCGTCAGCCACGAGCAGCTCGGGTCGATTGATCACGGCGCGAGCGATGGCGACACGCTGCTGCTCGCCCCCGGACAGCGTTGGCGGGCGAGCGCTCGCCCGATCCGCGAGCCCGACCCAGGCAAGCATCTCCCGCACCGGACCCTCTGTTTCCTGCTCGCTCGCGCCCGCGATTCGCAACGGAAGGGCCACGTTGTCGAAGGCCGAGAGATGCCGGATCAGCCGGAAATCCTGGAAAACCACGCCGATTCGGCGCCGGAACTGGGGGAGCGCGTCGCGAGGGGCACCGCTGAGCTCCTCACCGAAAAGCTGGATCCTGCCGCGCGTCGGCCTTTGGGCGAGATAGAGGAGTTTCAGAAGCGACGTCTTGCCCGCGCCGGATGGGCCGGTGAGAAAATAGAATCCGCCCTTGCCGAGACGGAAATCGAGGTCGCGCAGCACCTCGGCTCCCGTACCGTAGCGTAAACCCACGCTATCGAACTCAACGATCGCAGACAGCGACTTGCCCCTTCCCGCTTACGCGCTAGCTCTGGCCCCAGAGCCTTGCCTTGCCAAGCCCCGCGCATTCCTGTTTACCCTGCGCAATCTGTCTCGGAAGAGGTCTTTTGCGCCGATGATCCTCACCTGCCCAAATTGCGGCACGCAATATGTGGTGAAGGATGGCGCGATTCCGCCTCAGGGCAGGCAAGTGCGCTGTGCATCGTGCAAGCATAGCTGGCACCAGGATCCGGAGACCGCGCCGTTCGAAGAGGATCAAGAAACGCTCGCGGAAGCGACGATGATCGATCCGAGCAGCGGACCCGAAGCGGAACAGCGGGCCTATGAGGAGTCCGTTGTCGAAGGTGCGGCTTCCGACGCGTCGCTCGACGAACAGCCGGCTGTCGATCCGGCGACCCCACCGGATTCGGAATTTGCGGCGGCTGTGCAGGCGGCTTCGGGGTCGCCCGAAACAAGTGATTATGACGCTCCGCCAGTGCCGGAGATGCCCGTCGATGACGAGTTTAGCCCCTTTGCCGACCGCGACTATGCAGAGCCCAGCGGGCGGCGCGGCTTTGTTTCAATCCTAGTCGTCCTCATTGTTATTGCCGCCGCCGCAGCGGCCTTCTGGTTCTTCGCTCCGCCCGAATGGAAGGCAAAGGTCGGTCTCGCCGATTCGGGCCAGACGCCGCTGCAGCTGATGATCACGCACCCCGACCGGCAGAAACTCGCAAGCGGCAATGAATTGCTGACGGTCACGGGTCGAGTGATCAATCCGACCGACAAGGTCCATCCGGTTCCGCCGATCTACGCCCAGCTGAAGAGCCGGACCGGCAAGGTGATCTACAGCTGGACGATCGCGCCTCCGGCGCCGACCCTCGCTCCCGGGGCGAGCGCGTCGTTCAACAGCGCCGAGGTGAATGTTCCCGCGGGCGGTGATGATCTGACGATTAGCCTCGGCTCGCCGAAGACATAATCTCATTCAAATTCAATGAGTTGTGCTTGGCGCTGAGCGCCCTCGACGGTCAGGACCGAATTTCGGGCCTTGAGTCCTCCGTCGCTTCTCCCTTGTTTCCAATCCAGGCGCGCGCCCGAAATGATGCGGGCCGTCGCGCGCGCCTCCACGAGCGCGCGGACCGGGCTGGCCGGCGGCGAAACAGTCAGTGCGGCTGCAACGAGAAGGATCATGCCGCACGACTAACGCGCCCGCGGCAGTTTGGTAAACAGCGTCTTAAGATTTGTGCCGCGATGGGACGCGGATCGGCGAGGCGGGGTCGGCATTGCGCCCCCAGGGGCGCTTTGCTAGAGGCCGCGCCTTGCCAGCCGGGCGGCGCTCAGCCGCCCTTTTCATGACGTGCGGTCGTGGCGGAACTGGTAGACGCGCAGCGTTGAGGTCGCTGTGGCCGAAAGGCCGTGGAAGTTCGAGTCTTCTCGACCGCACCATCCTTCAAATCTGGATCAGTGGCCGACCGGGGTTGCCGCTGCGGTGGCGATGATCGGAACCGGCGTGACGTGGATCGCGCCGAGGCGCACCACCGACTTCTTCGGGCCGACGATCGGATTTGCGCCGAGTTCGACCGCCACTTTGGCGGCGGCGGCAGAGTCTTTTGCGATTCTAATGTGATAGCTGCCGTAAGCGACGCGCTCGAAAAGGAAGAAGCCGTCGAAGTCGGTGCGAGTCATCGCCACAACCTTCCCAACATCGTCGACAAGTTCGAGATCGAGGCCTTCGAAGCCGATTCCGCCGCTCTTGACGATCGCCCCCTCGATGTCGCCTCCGCCCACCAACCCGATCTGGACCTCCGCGGGCACGCCTGGCCGCGGAACCACCACCTGCAACGCCTTGCGGGGGGTCAGCATCGGATCGTCCAGGCTCGTCGGATCTATCCCGACGGGCACCGGAGTGAAGGCGGTCAGACCACCGATGGTGACCGTCCCCTTGGCGTCCGTTTTCCGCTCGGCCTGCCGCGTTCCGGTCGTGATGAGCGCACCCTTTTCGAGCGGTTCGGACGGATCCAGGACGCCGTTGTCGTTGAGGTCGCGGTAGACGGTCGCATGGACCATGCCGGCCTGCGCCAGCGGTCGCCGCGACAGGTTGATGCCGTGCGTCGGATCAATGGAGAAATTCAGGTTCACGCCGAATGCGATCGAACCGTCGGTTGCCGCTTCGCCGGTGAGAGCGACGGCCATGGCATCGAAACGGTGGACGTGCGTAAGTCGGACCCGGCCGCGATGACCCGCTGAATCATAGGCGAGGGCGCCTTCCCAATCCGCGTTGTCGGACGCCGACCAATAGGCCGAGAGCTCCGCCGTTCGGAATCGGGCGGTTGGAGCGACGTCGAAGCTGGTCGAGCCGCGCAATCGCACGTCGCCGATGCGACCACTGCCGATAAGCGAAAGATTGAGCTCGGTCGGAGGCGCCGGTCCCGATTTGACGAATTGCTTGCGATATTGCGCCTCGGTCGAGAGGTTGAACCGGTCGAAATTGGCCGAGAGACGCGCTGCCGCGTCGAGCTCCCTGGTCCCATCCAGCCGGTCGGTCATGTGTACGTCGGCATGGGCGGGGAGCACGGTTCGACCCAATTTGATTGGTGCGTCGAGCGTGACGCGAGCTTCGCGCATGCTTTGACGCTCGCCTCCCTGCAAATGAAAATCATTCGCGAGAAGGGCTTCCGCGCTGACGTAAACGCCCCCGAATTTGCCGAGCAGCTGCGCGTGTGCGGCAATTCCGCCGCCGGTTTCGTGCGCCGCGGAGACCTCGACCATTGCAGCGCCGACAGATCGGCGCACCGTGCCTTCGACGAACGTCAGGCGCTGATCATCGATGAGCATCGCCCGAGCCAGCACGCCGACCGATGTTCGGTCATCGATGCCGTGCTCGAGCGACACGGTAGCCTGCGCCTTCGGTTGATCGGCCGAGTCGGGAGGCTTGTGGATCGCAAGCAGATCCTGGCCCGGCTGGTTGAACCCCGCCCAGTACCAGGTCTTGCCCGCAGGCACGTTGTCCTGGCCGACATTGATGACCTCTTCGCGGGAGCGGGTCTGGCCCTGGGGACCGTAGAGGATGATGTTGACGTGGTTCTCGCCGTAGAGAAGCTGCACGTTGTCAAACACATAGCGCTGGGTCGCATCGGGCTTCGCGAAGCCCAGCAATTCTCCGTTGCGGTAGATCTCAGCCTCCCAGCCGGCCGGAAGGTCGCCTTCGAAGCGCGTGCGATCGAACGCTGCCTGCACGGTCAGGGGCCGGTTCGTTACGATCGCTCCACGGCCGCTCGCCGGAGCCCCGGTGAGCCGGCTGTCGAAGCCCTGAACGTCGCCGAAGCCGAAGTGGGTGGCCTTCAACGGTCCTAGCAGGCCTCCGTCGGGATCCGAACGGTAGGCATGGATCCGGGCGGTGTTTGGAATGCCCTTGCGCGTCGTCGTGACCTGGGCGTCGTAGGAGAGTCGCGCAATTTCACCGGCCGCATAAACGGAAGTGCTACGGTCGACGCGGGTGCCGTCCTTGGCGCTATAGGTGAGCCCGGCACTGACAACAAAATCCAGCGCCGGAGCGCGCCACATACGATAGGGGAGCCGGACTTGGGGCAAGCTTGAGAGATCGAAGCTCGTCGGATGGATGCTTTTGGCGCGTTCCTGCCGTTCCCTGGCGAGCTCGACAGGCAGTTTCGCATCCGATTCGAGCAACAGGACCGAGCCGGACGTAACGGGTTTGACCCCGATTCCGAACCAGCGGGTGAGCGCAGTTGTCTGAACGCACCAGCCCTCGGGCGTTTCGCGGATTGTGCCTTTTGCGATCGCCTCGCTCTTGCCGCCGTAAGTCGCGGACATTGCTGCATAATCGATGACGATCCGGTTGCTCTCCCTGAAAGCCCAGCCGGTTGCCTTTTTTGCGGTGAGATCGACGTGCATCGGGACGTCGAGGATCGTCAGAAAGTCGCCTAAGACGACACATGTCCCCTCAGGCGCGTTGTAGGCGCGAACGCCGTCGCCGAGCTTCAGCTGGCGAATGTTGACGTCAAGAAGGAACTGATCGTCGGGGTCTGCACGCCAGCTGTCCGCCGCCGGAGCCAGCGAAGGCGTCGTGGACGCGGCAACGCCGCCGGCACACAATGCCAGCAGCATCGCCGCCTTGCGCAGCCATGTCCGGCCGCCTGCCACCGGAGGATTCTCCTGGCGCCCCAGCCCCTTAGCGGAGGACCGCCTGGGTTTCGGCGATCACGTGACTGCCGTCGTCGAAGGTCTCGACATATTGGACAGTCACTGGACCGGCGACTTCGCCCTTGTAGGCATCGCTCAGGGCCACAGCCACGCGCCGGTGGGTGATCTCCGTATAAATCGCGACGTTCTTCTGGATCGCGATGGGATCCTTGACCCCGGCCTTGAGCACCCGAACCTCGCCGTAGGTCGAGCGAGTGCCCGAGCGGCTGAGATCGAGCGCAACGACGGGCTCGCCGTCCTTCTTCTCGAGGTGAACGTTGGCGATCCCGGCAGTCGCTTCCAAATTGCCCAGGCGCACGATGATCGGAATCGTCACCCCGTAGATGGGCGTCAGCTGGAAGTGGATCCCTTTAACCGGCTCCTGAGCGGCGGCGGCAACGATCGGCGTGGGCGCCGGAATCGCGCGAAACAGCATATGAACACGATACTCGCCATCGGGTAGCCCCTCCGGAGGCCGGGCCGCGATGCGGATCGCCTGCGGCTGATGCGGAGCAAGCGTCACGCGCCGCGGAGCGTAGACGATCATGTCCTCGGCAATCTTGTCGGTCGCATTCGGCTCCTCGACGTCGTCGAGACCCCCGTCCTCGGTCATTCGGCGGAACTGGACGGAAACGCGATAGGTCGCCGGCTCGTCACCGATGTTGTTGAGGATGACTTCCGCGCCCCTGCGTCCATCCAGCACGATGCGTGTCGGTGCGACGAGCAGGTCGCCGATGCCGGCCCGCGCGGGCGACGCGATAGCGATCAACGGCGCTACGGCGACGGCGGCCGCAAGGGCCTGCCTGGTCCAAATGTTCATACTAGCGATCCCCACTTTGCTCCAGACCGGAGCGATCGCTCTCTCCATTGCTCCACAATGGTTTATTTTCGGTCAACCATGACTGTTCAGTTGGCGGGATGCGACGCGGTGAGCTGCTTCAATAGTCGACGGTCACGTTGAATGTGCCCGAATAGGTGCCTGCCGCCGCATTCGAGCTCACGGAGATCGATCCCCCAATCGGAAAATCGACGCCCTGACTGCCCGAGTTGGGCAGCGTAACGGTTCCCGGGCTGTCGACGACGAGGGTGAGCGTCTTCGTCGAATCGGACTGGTTGACGAGCGTGACGTTGGGCGCCGTGATCCGGATCGTCTGGTTGTTCGAGCCGGTCACATTATATTTCGCGACCGCCGTTGGCCCGGCGCAAGTAACGTTGCCGCTGCAACTGAACACTTCGGAGCGGGTAATTCCGACATTCGCTCCGGACCAGGTCCCCGGGCCCAGGATGATCGTCCCGAGGTCGAGGTCCTGCAGTCGCGTCAGCGTCAAAGGCTTGGCGACATTTGCCGTTACCATCGCAGTTTGGGACGCGGCTCGGACCGGCTGCGCCCCCCCAAGCACGCATCCGCAAATCACCGCTGCTGCAATGCTCGCCCGAGCGAACGGTCGCACGATACCCTCTGCCCCACATAGACCAGTCCGATCGTGCGGTTAGATCCGGAATGGTTGATTTTCGGTCAACCATGAAGGGAAAGCGGCCACGAAAAAGGGCCGCCGTTTCCGGCGACCCTTCTTCTGCAGCGAGCCGGAAGGCCCGCGGCAAGGTCCAACTTAATAGTCGACCGTAACGTCCATGTTGCCGCTGTACACGCCCTCGGCCGTCGTCGGCAGGATGGTGATCTGGCCGCCAACGTTGAAGTTATTGCCCGGCGCGCCCGAATTGGTGAGCGTAACGCTCGCCGGAGCCGGAGCAAGCGGAGCGAAGGCGACGGTGCCGCCCGAACCGTTGCTGAGCGTGCTCGCACCAACGAGGATGCGAACAACCGCGTTGTTCGAGCCCTGCACGTTGTACTGCGCAGTCGTCGGAGTGCCCGAGCAAGTGAGGTTGCCCGCGCCGCAGGTGAACCCGCCGGCAGCAGTCAACGTCACGTTCTCGCCGCCCGCGGCGACAGTGCCCATCACGATCGTGCCGAAATCGAGGTTACGGCTCGAGGTCAGAATGAGCGGCCGATAGATTTTCGCGTTGGCCGTCGCGGGCGTGCTGGCGGCAACCGGTGCAGCTGCGGCCTGAGTGGCCGTGAAAGCCAGCGCAGCAGCGCCGGCAGCAATCAGGAACTTCTTCATCGTCTATATCCCCACTGATCAAAACCGGCTGTCCGACGCTGGTCCGGTCACCCGTGGGGCCTCCATTAACCTTGCCCGCTTACGGCTTCCCTCAAGGGCTTGGTTAACGGCGCCTTAGTGAATGATCCGTTTTAGAGATATTCGACCGTGATCGGCAGTTCGCCGCGATAGTCGCCGTCTGCATCGCCGGTAACCGTAAGGCGGCCGCCGAATCGGAATGTGAGCGTGCCGGTCGGACCCAGTCTCGGGATCGAGGGCAAGTCACTAACGACATCATCGACGCTGATTCGGCTACCGTTGACCGAATAAAGATCGATTCGTCGCGGAAGCTCGACACGAATCGTCCTGCCCGCCTGCCCATGTACGACCGCGCTCCCAACCATAGCCCTGGGGCCGATGTCCGATACGGCGCCCTGAGCACTGGTCGATCCGTCGGGCCGGATCTCGGCGGTTCCGCTTCCCTGTCCAAAGAGAATCAGGCGATCGAAGTTGAGGCTCGTCTCGATCTCGAGCCGGACATCGTCACTGCTTTCAGGATCGTCCCTGCCCGTCGTAGGCGTGCTGCACAGCCGGCACTGGGCCATTGACGGCAATGGCGCGCCAACAACCAAGGCGAGTGCAAACAGCACGACGGCCAGGATCCTTGGGCAGCTCATGCCGCATGCTCTATGGGCCAGACGCTAAAACAGGGTTAATCAGTGGCTAACGCGGTTTGGAGAACTCGGACGGCTATTGTCGGGCAGGCTCCGACTTTCTATCGCTTGAGCTGAATGGCCCGCTCGCCCTCTGCCGCCTCTTCGGGGCGCTCGACATTCGGTAAGATCGTGAGGTGGTCCCTCTACGCGATCCTTGCCGGGCTCGTCCTGCTCACGATCGCGGTGGCGGCCGCCTATAGCCAGCTGCCGAGCTACTCGCAGCTCGAAAAGCGATCCGACCTTGGACAGATGATTCGGGTGCGGGCCGCAAACGGTCAAGTACTCGTGGCACTTGGTCCGAGCTTCGGGAGATGGCTGCCTTACGACCAGATCCCTCCGGAAATGCGCGCGGCGATGATTGCCGTCGAAGACAAAAGATTCCGCAGCCATATCGGCGTGGACCCGATCGGGATCGCCCGTTCGATCAAGGTTCGGATCGAAACAGGCCATTGGCGGCAGGGCGGCTCGACGATCACCCAGCAGCTCGCACGAAACATCTTCCTCACCAACACGCGGACGTTCGGCCGAAAGGTGAAGGAAATCGTCCTGGCGCTCGCGCTCGAGCGAAAGTTCACCAAGGACCAGATCCTCGAGCTGTATCTGAACCGAGTCTATTTCGGCGGAGGATCATACGGCATCGACGCCGCTTCCCGAACCTTCTTCGGGCACGGCGCCGATCAGCTGAGCCTCGGTGAGGCGGCGATCATCGCGGGCCTCGTCAAGGCGCCATCCAACTATTCTCCTACAGCGGATGCCGAGGCGGCGAAGGCGCGGTCCGGAGTCGTCCTCAAGTCGATGGTCGACAATGGCTTCATCAGCCAGGATGCCGCCGCTTCGGTCAATCCGGCGGACATCCGCATTGAAAAGACGACGAAGCAAAACAGCGTTCGATACTTCACCGACTGGGCGCTGCCCCAGCTCGATGCGCTGATCGACGAGCGCCAGGACCCGATCGACGTCTGGACCACGCTTGATCCGGGAATGCAGGCGGCGGCCGATCGAGCCATCGCGGCAAATGCGCCCGGAGGAACGCAGGGCGCACTCGTCGCCATCGATCGTGACGGCGCGGTGCGTGCGATGGTCGGCGGCAAGGATTATGTCGATTCGATCTACAACCGCGCCACTCAGGCGGAGCGGCAGCCTGGTTCGGCGTTCAAGCTGTTCGTGTATCTGACGGCGCTCGAATCGGGGATGAAGCCGACGGACACGATTGTCGATGAGCCGATCACCATCGACGGCTGGAGCCCTCGCAACTCCACTCGCACGAACCTGGGCCCGGTCAGCCTGCGTGAGGCGTTTTCGCGCTCGATCAACACGATCAGCGCGAAGATCGGCGCTCAGCTCGGCTTTTCAACGATCGCCGATATGGCACGGAGATTCGGGATCTCGACCCCGATCTCCACCTTCCCCTCGATGGTGCTCGGAACCAGCGATGTCCGCCTGATCGACATGACTCGGGCGTTCGCCTCGGTCCAGAATAAGGGCGTGGCGACGACGCCTTACGCCATTCGCAAGGTCGTCACGGCGGATGGCCGGCTGATCTATCAGCATGAGCCCGAGGAGGAGCGCGTTCTGGTTGCACCATGGGTCGCCGCGGAAATGACCGACCTTCTCCAATCGGCTGTGCTGACCGGTACTGGCCGCGCCGCGCAGATCGGCCGGCCGGTCGCCGGCAAGACCGGCACCACCAGCTCGAACAAGGACGGATGGTTCATCGGCTTTTCGAGCGGCCTTACGACGGGCGTGTGGATGGGCCGCGACGATGCGCGCACGGTCCCCGGCCTTCAGGGCGGCACTGCCCCGGCTCGTGCATTTCACGACTTCATGAGCGTTGCTGTCGCCAATCGCCCGGTCGAACAGTTCGAGACGCAGGTGCCCATCCCCGACTGGCAGCTGACGCCGGAAGAGGAAGGCCTCGACAATGAGATGATCGACGAGAACACGCTGCAGCCCTTGGTCGATGCCAACGGCAACCCGCTACCGGTTGGCGTCCCCCAGCAACCCGGCAGCCCGCCGCCGATGGTGCGCCCCGACGGGACGGGCGAGCCATCGCAGCAGGAACTCGACCAGGCCTTTCCTCCGGGTCCGCCTCAGCAGCCGCGCCCGAGACAGCCAGAACCGCGCTCAGTCCCTCCGGCCGAGCCGACGGAGCCGCGGTCCCAGCCGACGTAGGAGAGCTTTCGCCTCGGATACACCGGGACCGAGAAGCCTCGCCTCGAGCGACTTGAATTTCGGACCGTGATCGAGGTGCACAAGATGTGCGACTTCGTGTGCGACGACATAGCGGCGAACCTCGGGAGGCGCGAAGATCAGTCGCCAGCTCAGGCGGATTCGCCCTTGCGACGAACAACTGCCCCAGCGCGTCCCCGCATCTCCGACGCTGACCGAGCGTGCCGTCACTCCCGCGGCCTGGGAGAATTCGGCGACTTCGCGTGACACGGTCTCCAGCGCGAGACGCTTCAGGAAGGATTCCATTCGTCGCTCGAAGCCTTGCTCCGGTCCGCCGCAACGCAGCTCGCTCCCGCCGAGACGAGGGGTTCTTGGCTCCGCGGCTGACCAGACCAAGCGTACGTCCTGGCCTTGGATTGGAATGACTGCGCCTGGTGTGAACGGCTCCGCGGGAAGCGCCCGGGCGATCTGCGCGTCGATCCATTCGCGCTGGTCGATCGCCCAGTTCAGGGCCGAACGACGACTGGTGCGCGGAGGGCAGGTGAGCTTCAGGACTCCAAGTGCATCGTCATATCTGAGGCGCAATCGTCTTGCACCCCGCACCGGGCGAATTTCGATCGGTACTGGCAGTTCGGCCTCGAGCGACCCTTCAGAGGGACCTTTCAACCACATGCCACTCGAGCTCCCCCGCATCCTCCTCGCTCACGGTCCAGCCGCGCGTCGACTGGCCCGCTTCATGCACCGTCTCACGACTGCCGGAAATGAGATAGTGCCATTCGCGCAAGGGTTCGCCGGCCGCTCTCAGCCGATAGGCGCAGGTTTCCGGAAGCCAGTCGAGCGAGGAGAGATTCTTGCGGTCCAGCTTCACGCAATCGGACACGAGCTTCATCCGATTCTTGTAATCGAGGCAGCGGCCGTTGCGGCGATCGAGCAGCTTGCAAGCGACGTTCGTCGGATAAAGCAGTCCCGTTTCCTCGTCTTCGATCTTGTGGACACAGCAGCGGCCGCATCCGTCGCACAGCGCTTCCCACTCCCCGCGGTCGAGAGCGGACAAGGGTTTCTCCCAAAATGGCGTGCGCGCGTTCATGACAAAGCCACCCATGCTCTGCTAATCGCTTGTCATCAAGCGGGGTTCACGAGGCTAAGTCCATGAAGAGGTTGAGGTTCGCAATTTTTGCGTTCGGCCTGGCATCAATCGCCATGCCGGCCGTTGCAGATGTCGCCGGAGGGCCTGGAGGCTATGACGGCGTGACCTTCGTCCATGCCGTGCGCGATCATGATGGCAACAAGGCGACCGAATTGCTCCAGTCGCACGGCAAGGGCATCCTCGACGCAAAGGATGACGATGGGAACACGGGCCTCATCCTCGCGATCTCCCGCAGCGACGAGGAATGGACCGGCTTCCTGATCGGCAAGGGCGCCGACCCGAACCTCGCTGGCAAGGGCGGCGACACGCCCCTCATCGCCGCGGCGCGTGTCGGCTTCGATACTGCTGTGGAATGGCTTCTCGGCAGTGGCGCGAAGGTCAATCAAGCCAATCGGATGGGCGAAACGCCTCTGATCGTGGCCGTCCAGCAGCGCCAGATCGGCGCGGTGCGGCTTCTGCTGGAAGGAGGCGCCGACCCGGACAAGACGGATTCGGCTGCCGGTTATTCGGCACGCGACTATGCCAAGCGCGACACGAGGGCGCGCGAAATCCTGGCGATGATCGAATCCGTCAAGCCATCCAAGCCGAAGACGGCGGCAACGAAGCCCTAACGGCCCTCGCCGAGCGTCGGATCGATCTGCACCGCCAGCCGCCGCGCGGCCCGGCGCGCGAACCGCAACAGCTCCGCCTTCCTCCGTGCCGGAGCCATTGGCCGATGGGCCGCCTCGCGTGCGACGACCGCGTCGTAACGATCAGCGACGATCAGGCCGGCTTCGCCCGGAAGGAAGCGCTCGCCCTCACAAATGGCCGCCAGCCCGGGTGGGACCGCCCAGTAGAAACGGTCGCAATATTCGAGATAGTCGAACCATTTTCCATCGCCGACGAGGTCCGCCTTGGCGACCTTGATCTCGACGATCGTCAACCCGCCCTTGGGGTCAATCGCCATCATGTCGGCGCGACGGCCATTCGGAAGCGGCATTTCGCAGATCGGGAACAGGTCCTGGCGGCAGAACAAGCGAGTGACACCGCGGGCGACCTCAGCCGCAATCGGTGGTGCATCGATGAAGCAGGAAGACTCGGCCAGCGTCGCCATTGGCCAGCACTAGAACAAAAAGGGACCGCTATGGAAGCGGTCCCGCGGTTTTTGCTCGTTTCGAAAGCTCTTATCGATAGAAAACGTGGTTCCCGATCGACGCGACGCGCTTCAGCCGCCAGCCGGGCGACACGTAGCGCGCATGGAAGAACAGGGCGTTCTCAGCCACCGAATCCTTCAGGTCCTGGTCCACGATCTTCGCGATCGCGACCGCCGTCTGCCACTGGCGGCTGGAGTGGGACACCGACGGAAGCGAGTGCCCATGGACGAAGGAGAATTGGCCGCGCTGGAACAGCACGCCGCAATAAGATGGCGGGAAACGGCCTCCGGACTTGGCGCGGTTGGCAATGACCTTGCCCACCGCGAGCTGGCCGGCGAGCGGCTCGCTTTTGGATTCAAAATAGATTCCGACGGCGAGGCACTCGAGTTCGTGGCTGCCCGGCTCCGAATCGCGCATTTGAGCGACGAGCGAGGTCAGATCGCCTGTGGGGTGAGCCGAAACGACCGGAGTATCGGTGACGTCCGAATCCTCGTCGTTCTGCGTGTCGGCTGTGGAATCCGGAACGACGGCGCCCGAAAGCTGAGGCCTTCCGTCAGGATCGAGCAAATCCGGTACCGGAATCTCCGGAAGGCTCGCAAAATTCACGGGTGTCACCGCCTCGGTGCTGGGGCCCGCCTTTGCGGGAGCAACCGAAATTACGGTGAGCGCAGCGCAAATGAGCAACGCTGTGCGAAGTGATGGCAACATGAAATCCGCTGTATTTGCGGTCAACGACAGAAATTGAGGCTAATTTAAGCTGCGAATACTATCGCTATTTGCCTTTTGCCGTTCCCCGTCTCGCGTGGCATCCTTACGGTTATTTCCGCAAGGAATGCCCCCCGCTCTTGTGTTGAGCAGAGTTTCTCCCGCCCGGCGCCGGGGGTCAACCCGAAGAGGTCGTTTCAGCGATGAACCGTTCAGGGTCCGCGATGTCCAGTTCCACAACCCATGAATCCGGGTCAAACCGTGCACGTTTGCCGAGGAAATCGGCAATTTCCGCGGAACTCGCCGACTCACCCGGTCCCGTAACGATCCATTGGAGGACGCCTTCGAGGTTCGGCCGGCGTTCCAGACAGGCGATATGAAGGCCTCGGCTGGTGACCAGAAGCAGCAGAGAGCCACGCTCCGCGTCCCCGCGCCTCATTACTGTGGCGTAATCGCCCGACGCGTCGATCCTGCGAAGGATGCCGGCGACTTCGACGTGCGTTGGAAACCGGCTCAACGAAACCTAGGCGGCGTCGCGCTCATCGGCGCCCATCAGAACCGCAGCAAGCGCATCGCGGCTCCGGGCACCGCGCATTTTCTCCAGAGTCGGCAAATGGCGCGTGATTCGGCTGATCGCAGCAAGGGCCTTCAGATGCTCCGCCCCTGCGTCAGGTGGAGAGAGCAACAGGAAGATCAGATCCACAGGCCTTCCGTCGATCGCCTTATAGTCGACCGCCTCGGCGAGGCGGACGAACAGGCAATAAATGCGCGTCAGCCCCTCGATCTTGCCATGCGGAATGGCGACTCCCTGGCCGAAGCCGGTTGAGCCCAGCTGCTCGCGCTCCGTGATGCTGGCGAGGATCGGGGCGGATTCGACGCCGAGGCGCTGCCCGGCAAGGTTCGCAAGCTGCTGCATGAGCGAGCGCTTGTTCCCCCCGGAAAGGGAGGTCTTGATCGCATCGAAATCAAGAAAATCGGAAAGTTGCATGTTTTGTGCACTCGTCACTCGGTGCGACCAGTCACACCTTGGTCGCGGTGAAATTTAGCTGGTGTGGGGTTCTACCCAGCCGATGTTCCCGTCTTCCCGACGATAGATCATGTTGAACTCGCCTGTTGCCGAATTCTTGAACATGAGCGCCGGCGTGTTCCTGAGATCCATCAGCATCACCGCGTCGGATACGCTCGATTCGGGGATGTCGACCTGGGTTTCCGCGACGATCGTTGGAAATGCAGGCGCCTCCTCCGAGCTCTCCGGCGCAGAAAAGATCGTATAGGCCGCGTTCTCGACATAGGCCTGGGCGTCTTCGTCGACCTTATGTTCGCGAAGTCGCTTGAAATAGCGCCTCAGCTGCTTTTCGATTCGGTCGGCGGCCCCGTTGAAGGCCATTTGCGCTTCCCGGGCACTGTAGGACGCCTTCAACACCACGCCCTGCGTCACCGGGGCAATGATGTCGCAGGTGAATTCGCTGTTTGGGCCGCGGCCGAACGTCACGTTCGCCCCGACACTTCTCGAGAAATACTTCTCGGTAATGTCTGCAATGCGACGTGCCGCGTGCTCGCGCAACGACTCGCCGGTGTCGACTTGATGACCCGCGACCCGAACGTCCACTGTGCCGGCTCCCTCACTCTTTTCGCTGGCCGATTAGGACCGCGCGGAGACATGCGTCAACCGGCGTCGGCGAAGCGTGCCCAAAGCGGGTTGACGAGCTTGGCAATAAACGCGCGATGGCGCTCAAGTTCCTCGACCAAAGCGAAGTGAGGCCGTGCCGGCCGGGGATCGCAGATCCGAACAGTCCCCGGCGCGCCGACGCCCATCGGCGTCGCCGTATCGGCGACCAGTCCGAGGCCAATCTGCAGTCCGCCGGTCAGCTCCACATAGACTTGAGCGAGGAGTTGGGCATCGAGCAACGCGCCGTGCTTCACCCTCTGCGTACGATCGATTCCGAATCGCATGCACAAAGCGTCGAGGCTGTGCTTGGCGCCAGGATGTCTGGTTCGCGCTATCGCGAGCGTGTCGACCATGCGGCTGGTGCAGATGGGACGACGTCCGCATTTCTCGAGCTCGAAGTTGAGGAAGCCGAAATCGAAACCTGCGTTGTGCGCGACAAGCGGCGAATCCCCGAGGAATTCCAGCAGCTCGTCGACCGACTCGGCGAAACGCGGCTTGTCCGACAGAAAAATCGTGCTGAGGCCGTGGACCATTTCGGCATCAGTCGGCATCGCGCGGTCAGGATTGAAATATGCGTGGAAATGCCGACCGGTCTCGACGCGGTTGACCATTTCGATGCAGCCGATTTCGACAATCCTGTCGCCCGTTGCAGGGTTCAAGCCCGTGGTTTCAGTGTCGAAGACGATTTCCCGCACGCGAAAACTATCCCTCGGGGGCGAGTCCGAGACAAGCCAGAACCTCATGCACTCGCGCTTCAGTTGTGGATAGATCGACGCCCGTGTTGATGACGAAATCGGCACGCGCTCTTTTTTGCTCATCGGGGACCTGGCGAGCGAGGATCGCGTCGAGTTTCTCCCGGCTCATCGCCGGGCGAGCGAGTACTCGCTTTCGCTGGATTTCCGCCGGCGCCGAGACCACGATGACATAGTCGAAGTCGCCTTCCCCGTCGGTTTCATAGAGTAAGGGAATTTCGAAGAGGATCGCCGGTGAGTGCAGATGCTCGGCCGTGAACCGGTCGCGCGCGGCCTGGACGGCGGGGTGTACGATCGCTTCGAGCGCCCTGAGTTCGGTCGGATCTTCGAGAACCATCTTCGCCAGGCGATCCCGGTCAAGCGCACCATTCTCGACACTGCCGGGAAACCGCTCTCCAATGAGGTCGACCAGCGCTCCGCCTTTCCCTTGCAGTCGCCGCACCTCCGAGTCCGCGTCAAAGACCGGCACCCCTGCCCGTTCGAACATTCGCGCGACCGTCGATTTTCCCATGCCGATGGATCCTGTGAGCGCAATCCGGATCATGATGCGATCAATTCTCGCTCGCGAAGCGCGCCCAACAAGGCAATCAGGGGCATTCCAAGGATGGTGAAATGGTCGCCTTCGATCCATTGGAACAGCTGCACTCCGCGCCCCTCCAGCCGGAACACTCCGACGCAATAGGCGACGTCGGGCCATTCCTCGTCGAGATAGGATTGAATAAATTTCTCCGACAAAGGACGAACGTGCAAAGATGCGCTTTCGACATGGACCCAGTCGACGGCGCCGTGTCGGGCGAGGGCAACCGCGCTCGACAGGTGCATGACCGTTCCAGAGAAAAGCCGCAGATGCTCCACGGCTTCGTCCCGATCGGCCGGCTTGCTGAAGATCCTCCCCGCGACACTGATGACGCTGTCGCTCCCGATCACCCAATCGGCTGGCCGGTGCTTGCTCACGCCTTCGGCCTTGGAGCGCGCAAGCTTGAGCGCGATTTCCACCGGATCGGTGAGCCCGGCCTTCAGGCCGGCTTCATTGAGTTCGGGACTTTCCGCCTGATGCTGGATGCCCGCAGCTTCCAGCATTTGCCGGCGGATCGGACTGGAAGAGGCAAGAACCAGTGTCACTTCGAACAACCTTGTGGAAAAACCGCTGTATTGCCGTAGCCCGGACATGGGGACGCGCTCAACGGATGCTTTGTTCGACCACCGGTCAAAGCTGTTCGAAGATTCATCCACGGGGATGAATTCGATCCCCAGCCTGTGAATCACGGGCAGAGTTGAACGCGACTCATGATGTCGCAAAGGCCGAGCCGCGCTGCTGGTTGTTGGCAATTCAGGGAGCCGCGCCTAAACCCCGCTCTCCCACGCCCAATTACATCATCAATCTAATCATAAATACTATAAGGGAGAGAAGAGAGTGGGCGCCCATGCCCGGTGACGCTCCGAAAACGCATGCCGACAAGCCCTTGCTTAAGGCGCTCTGCGGTGAGCGGCTCGATCCTCCGCCAATGTGGATGATGCGGCAGGCCGGGCGATATCTTCCCGAATACCGCCAGCTCCGCGAGGACAAGGGAAGCTTCCTCGATCTGGTCTACGATCCCGATGCAGCCGCCGAGGTCACTCTGCAGCCGCTGAAGCGCTTTCCGGCTCTCGACGCGGCAATCATCTTCTCGGACATTCTGATCGTTCCTTTTGCCATCGGGCAGAATCTGTCCTTCGTTGCGGGCGAGGGGCCGCGCCTCACTCCCCCGCTCGGCAATTCCGAACTCGCCGAGCTGCAAAGTTTTCCGGGGCGGCTCGATCCGATCTACGAAACGATCCGCAAGGTCAGGCAGACTTTAGGCGCTGGAAAGACTTTGATCGGCTTTTCGGGGAGTCCCTGGACCGTCGCGACCTACATGGTCGCGGGGCAGGGAAGCCGCGACCAGACGGAAACGCGCCGTTTGGCTTATTCCGATCCTCGGAAAATGCAGTCGATCGTGGATCGGATCGCCGAGGTCACGATCGATTATCTCTGCGGACAGATCGACGCCGGCGCGGAGGCGGTGCAGCTGTTCGACAGCTGGTCGGGAAGCCTTGCTCCGAGCGAGTTCGAGCGCTGGGTGATCGCGCCGACGGCGCGGATCGTGAAAGCGGTGAAGGCGCGCCATTCCGACGTTCCCATCATCGGTTTTCCGAAGGGTGCCGGGGGCAAGCTTCCTGCCTATGTGCGTGAGACGAAGGTCGACGCGATCGGGATCGACGAGACAGTGGATCCAGCCTGGGCGGACAAGGCACTTCCGAGAAGCCTGCCGGTGCAGGGCAATCTCGATCCGCTTGCGCTGCTTGCCGGAGGTGATGCCTTGGCGAGCTCGGTAAAGCGCATCCTTGACGCTTTCGCCGAGCGTCCTCACATCTTCAACCTGGGCCACGGGATCCTTCAGGAAACGCCGATCGCTCACGTCGAAGAGCTGGTAAGCCTGGTGAAAGGGGCAAAGTGATCGATCTGACCGGCTTCCTCGGCGCCGCCTATCCGTGGGTGAAGGCCGCGCATGTGACCTTCGTGATCTTCTGGCTGGCCGGCCTGTTCCTGCTTCCGCGTTTCTACGTCTATCATCATGAAACGACGATCGGCTCGCCGGAGGATCGCGCCTGGATCGAACGCGAAGCCAGAGTGACTTCGATCATCCTGATGCCCGCGATCGCTCTGGTGTGGATCCTCGGACTGATGCTCGCCTTCAACCTCGATCTTTGGGGCGAAGGCTGGTTTCAGGCGAAGCTTGCGCTGGTGATCGCTCTGTCAGGCTATCAGGGCTGGCTAAAATCCTATGGCAGGAAGCTTGCGAACGGAAAACGCACGCTTTCGGGCAAGGCATTGCGGGCGATCAACGAGATTCCTGGTATCGCCGCGGCGCTGATCGTCGTCCTGGTCATTGTTCGTCCGTTCTGAACGCTTTGGCGATCCGGTCTGCGGACGCTGATTGACAGCGGCCCGGAGGAACCATACCGCTAATCGTAACGGCTATTCGGCCAGTTTTCATTTCTCGCCGGTGACCGTTTCCCTTGTGTTGAGCGGCGTCCTGCCGCCCTCCAGCTTTGTCGATCCATTAAGAAGCTCGAGCACCAACTCCCAAGAAAAGACTGTGTTATGCATTTGAAAGAATTGAAAAAGAAAACCCCCGCCGAGCTGGTCGCGATGGCCGAGGAGATGGGGGTCGAGGGCGCATCCACGATGCGCAAGCAAGATCTCATGTTCTCGATCCTGAAGGTTCAGGCCGAGAATGGAGTCGAAATCATGGGTTCGGGCACCATCGAAGTGCTGAACGACGGTTTCGGCTTCCTCCGCTCGCCGGAGGCCAATTATCTCGCTGGGCCCGACGACATCTATGTCGCCCCGTCGATCGTCCGCCGTTTCGGGCTGCGCACCGGCGACACGGTCGAGGGCGAAATCCGCGGACCCAAGGAAGGCGAGCGCTATTTCGCTCTGACCCGGGTCACGACGATCAATTTCGACGATCCCGAGACCGTCCGTCACCGCGTGAATTTCGACAATCTGACGCCGCTCTACCCGGATGAGAAGCTCAAGCTCGATACGCTCGATCCGACGATCAAGGACAAGTCGGCTCGCGTAATCGACATCGTCTCGCCGCTCGGCAAGGGCCAGCGCGCGCTGATCGTGTCGCCGCCGCGGACCGGCAAGACCGTGCTGATGCAGAATATCGCGCGGGCGATCACGGATAATAATCCCGAGGTCATCCTCATCGTCCTGCTCATCGACGAGCGGCCCGAGGAGGTCACCGACATGGAGCGTTCGGTCAATGGCGAGGTCATTTCCTCGACCTTCGACGAGCCGGCGTCGCGTCACGTCCAAGTCGCCGAGATGGTGATTGAAAAGGCCAAGCGCCTCGTCGAGCACAAGAAGGATGTGGTGATCCTTCTGGACTCGATCACGCGTCTCGGCCGTGCCTACAACACCGTCGTTCCGAGCTCCGGCAAGGTGCTGACCGGCGGCGTCGACGCCAATGCTCTGCAGCGGCCGAAGCGTTTCTTCGGCGCCGCGCGCAACATCGAAGAAGGCGGCTCGCTTTCGATCATTGCCACGGCACTGATCGATACCGGATCGAAGATGGACGAGGTCATCTTCGAAGAGTTCAAGGGTACCGGCAACAGCGAAATCGTGCTCGACCGCAAGGTGGCCGACAAGCGCATCTTCCCGGCGCTCGACGTCGGCAAGTCCGGCACCCGCAAGGAAGAGCTGCTGGTCGAGCAGGGCACCCTTACGAAGATGTGGGTGCTGCGCCGGATCCTCATGCAAATGGGTACGGTGGACGCGATGCAGTTCCTGCTGGACAAGATGAAGGATGCCAAATCGAACGAGGACTTCTTCGCTTCGATGAACCAGTAACGGCGAGGGCGGGCAGCCTGGGGAAATGTTCGAGGGGTTCAGCTTTGCGAATGTCCTGACGGCTGCTGGCCTGGCCAAGCTCGTTCAGATCATCGTCGGCGACCTCACCATGGCCGGCGACAATGTCGTCATCATGGGCGCGCTTGCGTCCGGACTCCCGGCGAAGGACCGCCGCAAGGTCCTTCTTTTCGGCGTCGGCATGGCGCTGGTCTTCCTCATCACCTTTGCGGTGATCGCTACCCAATTGCTGAAGGTCACCGGTCTCGTCTTCGCCGGTGGCCTCCTGCTGATGTGGGTCGCGTACAACATGGTTCGGGAGCTTCGCCGGCCGAGCCCGATCGTGATCAGCGACGATCCTGACACGCCGGCGATCGAGGGCCCGCCGCGAACGAAGACGCTGCTTCAGGCCGCCATCCAGATCACCATCGCCGATCTGAGCATGAGCCTCGACAACGTCCTCCTCGTCGCGTCGATCGCTCGCGAGAACCCGGCCTTGTTATTCATTGGGCTGACCTTTTCGGTGCTCTTCATGGGGCTGGCAGCGAACTACGTCGCCCGGCTGATCGAGCGCTATCACTGGATCAATTATGTCGGCCTGGCGGTCATCCTGTGGGTCGGCGTCAACATGATCTACGAGGGATGGATAGGCGGCGAGCACGTGCTGGGCTTGAGGAGCGTGCTCGGCCTAGTCTAGGGTCCGGCGGCAATGGATGCTGCCACCCTGATCACACCGGAAACGATTGCCGCTTTCGTCGAAATCCTGCTGATCGACATCGTCCTCGCGGGGGACAATGCGATCGTGGTCGGCGCGCTGGCCGCCGGGCTGCCTTCGGCGCAACGCAAGAAAGTGATCATGATCGGCGTCCTCGCGGCGCTGGTGCTCCGGATCGCCTTCGCGCTGGTCGTCACCCAATTGCTTCAAATCGTGGGCTTGGTCCTGGCAGGCGGTTTCCTCCTCCTCTGGGTGGCGTGGCGCATGTACCGGGAGCTGGGCCACAAGACCGAGAGCGCCGGCTCGGAAGAGATCGAAGGCGACGAACATTCCGGCCTCAGAGCCGCCAAGAGCTTCACCAGTGCGGCCTGGGGCGTTGCCGTTGCCGACGTATCGATGAGCCTCGATAATGTGCTCGCTGTCGCCGGCGCGGCGCGCGACCATCCGTGGGTCCTTGTCTTTGGCCTGGTTCTTTCGGTTATCCTGATGGGCGTCGCGGCCAACATTATCGCAAAATATATTGAACGTTACCGCTGGATCGCCTGGGTCGGATTGCTGGTGATCCTCTGGGTCGCGGGCAAGATGATCTATGAGGGCGCGGGCCATGTCGCGCCCGTGATCGCACCGCTCTTCAGCTGAGGCCGAATGGCCGTCGAAACGATCTTCGCCTTGTCGAGCGGACGGCCGCCGGCTGCGATTTCCGTCATTCGCGTCAGCGGGCCGCAGGCGCACTCCGCCGCTTTCAGCATCGGCGGTGATCTGCCGCAAGCGAGGAATGCGGCCGTGCGCGAACTTCGGCATCCGGGTACGGGCGAGCTACTCGATGAAGCGCTGGTCCTTCGCTTTGACGCACCTGCGAGCTCGACCGGCGAAGATATCGTTGAATTTCAATGCCATGGCGGACGAGCGGTGGTGGACGCCGTGCTTGGCGCATTGGCTTCGATTGATGGGCTGAGGGAGGCGCAGCCCGGCGAATTCACTCGCCGAGCCTTTGAGAATGGCCGAATCGACCTCACCGAGGCCGAGGGCCTCGCCGACCTTATCGAAGCGGAAACCGAATCGCAGCGCAAGGCGGCCCTGGCGCTTGCCGAGGGCGGGCTGCGAAAGCAGATCGAAACCTGGCAGGAGCGTTTGCTCGGACTTTCCGCGCGAGCGGAGCGGGCGATCGACTATGTTGATGAGGATGAAGGCATCGCGAGCGTTGAGCTCGGGAACGAATGCCAAGATCTGGCGGCAGAGCTCCGGCAATGGCTCGAGCGGCCGCGTGTCGAGCCGTTGAAGGATGGCGTACGGGTTGTCGTCGCGGGCCCGCCAAATGCCGGAAAATCAAGCTTGATCAATGCGATAGCTGGCGAAGAGCGCGCGATCGTGACGGATCTTCCGGGGACCACGCGGGATCATATCGAAGTCCCCTTGGCGCTCGACGGGATTCCGATCCTTCTCACCGACACGGCTGGTTTGCGCGAAGCTGAGGACAAGGTGGAGGCAATTGGCGTGGAACGCGCTTCCCGCTTGGTCGAGGCGTCGGACGTGCTCGTTTGGCTCGGCGAGGACGAAATGGCGCCGTCGCACCCGCGTCGAATCGACGTTCATGCAAAGTCCGACATCGCTGCGCTGCGCCTCCCGGGTCGAATTCCCGTCTCGGCGGTCACTCAGGAAGGGATCAAGGATTTGCTCCAAGCCGTTGCTGCCCGGGCAAAGTCGCTCCTCCCGGGCGAGGGCGCGGTAGCCTTGAATCGCCGGCAGGCGTCCTTGATCGATGAAGCGAGTCGGGCGGTCGGGGCGGCAGCAGAGTCGGGTGATCCGGTTCTGACCGCCGAAGATCTCCGTCATGCGAGAGCGGCCTTCGACCGGCTGACCGGTCGAGCCGGGGTCGAGGACGTACTGGATGCATTGTTCGGTCGCTTCTGTCTCGGCAAGTGATGTTTCACGTGGAACAGTCATCGGCTAAGGCGGGTCCCATGCATGACGTCCTGGTCATCGGTGCCGGTCACGCCGGATGCGAAGCTGCGGCCGCCGCGGCTCGTCGTGGCGCGCGCGTCGGGCTGCTGACCTTCCGTGCGGAAGATGCGGGCCAGATGTCTTGCAACCCTTCGATTGGCGGCGTGGGCAAGGGGCATCTCGTCCGGGAGCTCGACGTCTTCGACGGCCTGATGGCGAGAGCTGCCGATCATGCCTCGATTCATCGCCGCATGCTCAATCGAAGCAAGGGTCCGGCGGTCTGGGGCCCGCGCGTGCAGGCGGACCGCAAGCTCTATCGGGAGGCGGTTAGCCAGTTGCTCGGGGAGAGCGGCGCGGAAATCATCGTGGCTGAGGCGCTCGCCTTGGTCATTCGCGATAACCGCGTCGTTGGTATTGAAACGAGCAGAGGGACATTGCCGTGCCGCGCGGCGGTAATTACGACGGGCACGTTCCTCGATGCGCGCATGTTCGTTGGGGAAAAGATCATGGAGGGTGGCCGCCGCGGCCAAACGGCATCCTTGTCGCTTGCAAGCCAGATCCGTGAAATCGGCTTGGGCCAGGGACGCCTCAAGACCGGGACGCCGCCACGGCTGGATGGGCGAACGATCGATTGGGCGCGTCTGGAAGAGCAGCCGAGCGATGCGGATGCATGGACCATGTCGGCCCTGGGCGACGAGATCCGGCAGCCTCAGCTTGGCTGTGCGATCGCTCGAACCAATTCGCGAACGCATGACATCATCGCGGCCAACTTCGACCGTTCGCCGTTGTTCGCTGGTTCGATCGAGGGCAGGGGGCCGCGATATTGCCCCTCCATCGAGGACAAGGTGAAGCGTTTCGGCGACCGCGACAGCCACCAGATCTTCCTGGAGCCCGAGGGCCTCGACGATGTCCTGGTCTATCCCAACGGAATTTCGACGTCTCTGCCCGAAGACGTGCAAGACGACTTCGTTCGCAGCATCGAAGGGCTCGAGCGGTCCGAAATCGTTCGACCGGGTTATGCGGTCGAATATGAATTCGTCGACCCGCGGAAGCTGAATGCTGTCCTCGAGGTCCGGGAATTGCCTGGCCTGTTCCTGGCTGGCCAGATCAACGGAACGACGGGTTATGAAGAGGCCGCGGCCCAAGGACTTGTGGCGGGTCTCAATGCGGCTGCCGCGGCACTCGAACTTGATGAGGTCCGCTTTGACCGACGCGCCTCCTACATCGGAGTGATGATCGACGACCTGACTCTCCAGGGGGTCAGCGAACCTTATCGAATGATGACCGCGCGGGCCGAACATCGCCTGTCGTTGCGCGCGGACAATGCGACGACGCGTCTAGGGCAGGCGGCGATCGACGCGGATTGTATTTCCAACCGTCGCAAGGATCAGATCGAGTCTCATTTCGCTGAACGCGGCGGCTCGAGTTGGAGCGATTCGGATGAGGCGCGGGCCGACGCTCTCTATGCGCCCTATGTCGCGCGTCAGGAGCGCGAATGGGCGGCGGTGCGGCAGGATGCACGCGTCTGGATTCCCCAGGCTCTCGACTACGCAACCATCCCGGGCCTTTCGAACGAGATGGTCGAGCGACTTCAGATCGCGGCTCCAGAGACGCTCGATCAGGCATCTCGCGTTCACGGAATCACGCCGGCTGCATTGTCCGCGCTCTACGTTGCGGTCGCGAGACGAGTGGCCGCGTGATCGGAGAACTTGAACGGGCCGCGGGCCGGCCTGTTTCACGTGAAACATTAGAGAAGCTCGAAGCCTATGTGGCGTCCCTCACGAGGGAAACCGCCCGGCAAAATCTGATTTCAGCGTCGACTCTCGACCGTGTCTGGGAGCGCCATATCCTCGACTCGGCGCAGCTGGTGCGCTTCGAGCCGAAGGCCGGCGCCTCCTGGGTGGACATCGGGTCGGGTGCTGGCTTGCCCGGGATCGTCATCGCGTGCTTTGTCGATGGCCCGGTGACGCTGGTCGAGCCGCGGCGCCTCAGATCTGAGTTCCTGCAGACGATTGTCGACATCTTAGAGCTCAACGCCACCGTGCATTGTGCGAAAGTCGAGCGAATCGCCGGCAGTTTCGACGTGATAACGGCCCGGGCGGTTGCTCCGCTCGACAAGCTCCTCAGGATATCCCTGCATCTGTCCACAGGAAAAACCGTTTGGGCGCTTCCCAAGGGTAGAAATGCGCAAGCGGAACTGGCCGAGGCGCAACGGTCATGGCAAGGTGAGTTTCACGTGGAACAGAGTGCCATCGACGAGGATTCTTGGATCGTCGTGGGCACGGGGGTGAGGGCGAAGATCCGATGATCCGCATTGCGGTGGCGAATCAGAAGGGCGGGGTCGGCAAGACCACAACCGCGATTAATCTCGCGACGGCGCTTGCGGCGATCGGTTCACGAGTGCTTCTCATCGACCTGGATCCGCAGGGGAATGCCTCGACGGGCCTGGGGATTGGGGCGTCGAAGCGGGAGCGCTCGAGCTACGACGTGCTGATCGGCAGCGCGAGCGTGACGGAAAGCACCGTTGCGACAAGGGTTCCGCGCCTCGATCTTCTCCCTGCGACTGTCGATCTCTCAGGCGCCGAAGTCGAAATGGTAGGCCTCGAGGATCGGGCGCATCGTCTGGACAAGGCGCTGAGTGCAACGCCGGCTGGTCGTTGGGACATCTGCCTGATCGACTGCCCTCCGTCGCTCGGCCTGCTGACCGTTAATGCCCTCGTAGCGGCGCGGCATCTCCTTGTTCCGCTGCAATGCGAGTTCTTTGCGCTCGAGGGGCTCAGTCAGCTGCTCCAGACGGTCGAGCGGATCCGCGCAGCCTTCAACCCGCGGCTCTCGATCCTGGGCGTCGCGCTGACGATGTTTGACCGCCGCAACAATCTCTCGCAAGCTGTGTCCGAAGATGTGCGCGCCTGTCTCGGCAAGGCGGTGTTCGACACGATCGTGCCGCGGAACGTGCGGCTCTCCGAAGCTCCAAGCCATGGACTTCCGGCCTTGATCTACGACCTCAAATGCCCCGGTTCCGAGGCCTATATCCGATTGGCTCGTGAACTCATCGGTCGTTTGCCCCAGTTGGCGGAGGCAGCATGAGCGAAAAGCCTGCTAAAGGGCTCGGAATGGGACTCCAGGCCCTTCTCGGAGAGGCCTCCCGGCCGGCGCCCCCCGGAGAGGCTGCTGCAGCCTCGGAGGGAATCCGTGAGATTGAAATCGGGCGAATTCGTCCGAACCCCAATCAGCCGCGTGTCCAATTTAGTGAGGAGTCGATCGACGAGCTCGCGGATTCGATCGCCGAGCGCGGTGTACTCCAGCCGATCCTGTTGCGGCCACATGGGGATGGCGAAGGTTATGAGATCATCGCCGGCGAACGCCGATGGCGGGCGGCACAGCGGGCGCGGCTGCACACGATCCCCGCGCTTGTTCGCGAATTCGACGAGGCGACCACGGCCGAGGTCGCGCTGATCGAGAATATCCAACGCGAGGACTTGAACGCAATTGAGGAAGCCGAAGGCTATCGACAATTGATCGATCGCCACGGCCACACGCAGGAAAATGTCGCCAGGATCGTTCACAAATCCCGAAGCCATGTCTCTAACTTATTGAGATTGCTCGATCTTCCGGAATTTGTCCGCCAATCGCTTCTGCGAGGCGATATCAGTATGGGTCACGCCAGAGCCGTGGCAACGGCTCCCGATCCGGAGAATCTGACTAGGGACATCATCAAGAAGGGGCTTTCGGTCCGCCAGGCGGAGGCGCGCGCGAAGACGGCGAGGGACGGCCGGCCGCAGCGCGAGCTCATTCTCACCGAACGCAAGGTCGACGCCGATCTCGCCGCGCTCGAACGCCAACTCGGGGATATGCTCGGTCTTAAGGTCGAGGTCCTGCACAAGGGCGCCGGCGGGACCGTCAGCCTGCATTATTCGAGCCTCGACCAGCTCGACATGCTTTGCCAGCGGCTTTCGGGCGAACCGATCTAGCTCAGCGCCGTTTCGCCGCCCGGGCGATCGCCAGCAACTCTTCCCCAAGGGCTTCTTGGGTCGGTACGGGGCTGAACATCATCTCTCGTTCAAGCTTTCCGGCGCGTTCGGAAATTGTCGCAAGCCTCCTGGAGTCCCATAAGCTCAACAGCCTCTGCACAAGGGCTTTGTCCTTCCAGAACAAAGACTTGCCAAATGACGTCATGACAGCATCCGGGCGCTCGCCGCGCTCGATTCGAGCCCTCGCGGGAGCGACCTGCAACAACCGCCGCTGGAGCGCCCGCACGATCGGAATGCCTTCGGCGCCGTGGGGAAGGAGGGCCAGCTGGTCGGCCAACTCGGCCATTTCGCCCGCGAGAGCGAGGTCGGCAAGGCGAGGGACATCTCCCTCGGAGAGTTCCGCGCCGACGGCGTCGATCGCTTCCGAATCAAGCTCCTTCGGACTCTCCGGCGCCGCGTCCAGATAAAGCGCAAGTTTTTGCAACTCCTGGAAGACGATCGCCTGGTCATTCTCTGCCGAATCGGCAATCCGGGCAGCGACCGGCGGGCTGATCTTGAGTCCAACGCGGCGTCCGACGTCGATCACCATCCTTTCGGCGTCGGCGCCTTCCGGAAGATAAGCGGCAAAGGCCAGCGCCGAAGGGGAACTCTCGGCCAGCTTCAGGAGCGCTGACGTCTTGCGCAACACTCCCGCTATGGCGACCACCGGACTTTCGACGGAGTTCGCCTCCAGCAAGGCTTCAACACCGGCCACAATCTCGTCCCCGGCGGGCTCGATCCAGATGACGCGCTTCCCACCAAAGAGGCTCATCGCTCCCGCTTCATCCCCGAGCGTCGCAGGGTCGGACTTCACCGAGCTTGCGGCGATCAAATATCGGCTGGCTCCGAGGGCTGCGACGAGCCTTTCGCCGAGGGCGCGGGATTGCGCCTCGTCAGGCCCGTGCAGGAGGTAGAAGCGAACTTTCGACTCCGGTTGATCGACCGCTCGTCCGACGTTGCCCCTGGAAGCCTTCATTTCGAGGTGCGCGCCGCATAGCTTCCCAGCCGCGCGACGATCTGATCGGCCACCACGTCTGCAAGCCGCTCAACAGCCGTTTGCTCGGCGGCGACGGTCGCATATTCCGAACTCACCACGTCGATACCCGCATCGGAGCCGGCCGTCGCATCGAGCACGACGGTGCCGTTCGCGAGGCTGACGAGTTGGTAGCGTGCACGCAGGGTCCGCCGCTCGCGAGTCACTGCCCGGTCCCCCCGAATGCCGAAGCCCGTGATATTGTCGTCGAGTTTCACGTCGAGACGGTAAGCAGGAGCCGCAGAGCCGCTCTCGCCCAACCGGTCGACGAGCTTGTTGCGAACGAGCCAGCCGGTTTGGCCCTCGATCGGGCCGACCTCGATCGTGCGGAGCGACGCAGCCACGGTACCCGAACCCCCACCGCCGTACAGCGGCTGCAGTCCGCACGCGGAAAGCGTGAGCGCAAGCGCCAGCAGGGCGGTTCGCGAGATCATGCGACGATATTCACCAGCCGATCGGGAACCACAATCACTTTGCGTGGGGTAGCGCCCGCAAGCTGACGCTGGACCTTGTCCGAAGCGAGGGCCAGCTCTTCGGCCGCGGCGCGATCGAGGCCGCGCGGCGCGGTCAAAGTGTCGCGAAGCTTGCCATTGACCTGGACAGCCAACGTCACCTGGTCGTCGACGAGCAAGGCGGGATCGAAGTTCGGCCAAGCCGCATCGGCGATCAGGCCTTCCCCACCGAGGAGCGCCCAACTTTCCTCCGCCAGGTGGGGAGCCATTGGCGCGATGAGTTTCACCAACGTGGAAACGGCTTTGCTGCGGGTCCCCGAAGGCTTCGCTTTCTCGATCGCGGTCACCAGCTCGTAGAGCTGCGCAACACCCTTGTTGAATTGGAGTCCGTCGATCGCGTCGCCCACGGCAGAAACTGTCTTGTGGACCTTGCGCTCGAGCTCCTGATCTTCGCCTTCACCCTCATTATTGCCTGTCGCCAGCCGCCACACGCGCTGGACGAAGCGCGAGGCACCTTCGATCCCGCCCTCGGACCACTCGAGGTCGCGCTCCGGTGGGCTGTCGGACAGCATGAACCAGCGCACCGCGTCGGCGCCGTACTTTGCAAGGATCGGCTCCGGATCGATCGTGTTGCGTTTCGACTTGGACATCTTCTCGACGCGTCCAGTCGTCACCGGATGTCCGCTCTCGATATGGATCCAGTCGTCGCCCTCCCGCTTGACCTCGTCGGGGCTCAGCCAGCTGCCATCGCCCGCGCGATAGGTCTCATGGGTGACCATGCCCTGTGTGAAAAGTCCCTTGAACGGCTCGGCCATCCCAAGTTCGCCAAGGTGCTGAAGCGCGCGCGTCCAGAAGCGTGCGTAGAGCAGGTGGAGGATCGCATGCTCCACCCCGCCGATATATTGGGCGACGGGAAGCCAGGCCTCGGCTTCCGCGCGATCGAACGGCTTGTCCTTCGGCTGGCTGGCGAAGCGGATGAAATACCAGCTCGAATCGACGAAGGTGTCGAGCGTGTCCGTCTCGCGCTCCGCCGGACCGCCGCAGCTCGGGCATTCGACCTGCTTCCACGTCGGATGCCGATCCAGCGGATTGCCCGGGACATCGAAGGTCACGTCCTCCGGCAGCACGACAGGCAGCTGGTCGCGGGGCACCGGAACGGGCCCGCACTTCGCGCAATGAATGATCGGGATCGGCGTGCCCCAATAGCGCTGCCGGGAAACTCCCCAGTCGCGAAGCCGATATTGGATTGTTCCCTTGCCCCAACCCGCTTCCTCGGCCCGGCGGATGACCTCTGCGATGGCCTGTTCGGTCCTCAGACCGTCGAGGAACTGCGAATTTACGGTAACTCCGGTGATGACGTCGGCTTCACCGACGACCGGCTGCGAGCCTTCCTCGGCGCTCGCCGCGACCACCCGCTTGATCGGCAGGCCGTATTTGGTCGCGAATTCGAAGTCGCGCTGATCGTGGCCGGGCGACCCGAAGATCGCTCCAGTGCCGTAATCCATCAGCACGAAGTTCGCGATATAGACGGGCACACGCCAATCGGGATCGATCGGATGAACGGCTTCGACGGTCGTTCGGTAGCCCTTCTTCTCCGCAGCCTCGATCTCGGCGAGGCTGGTTCCCCCGCGCTGGCATTCAGCGATGAATTCAGCTGCGCCGCTGTCGGACCCGGCGAGCGCCTGCGCAATCGGATGGCCGGGTGCGATCGCGACGAAGCTTGCGCCGAAGATCGTGTCGGGCCGCGTTGTGAAGACTTCGACCTCGGCGATCGAATCGACCGGCTTGGCCAGCCGGAAACGAAACTGGAGCCCGCGGCTCCTGCCGATCCAGTTCTCCTGCATCAACCGGACCTTCTCCGGCCATTGATCGAGGCCGCTCAGCCCTTCGAGCAACTCATCGGCGAACTGCGTGATCTTCAGGAACCATTGCGCGAGCTTGCGCCGCTCGACCGGGGCGCCCGAACGCCAGCCCGTGCCGTCGATCACCTGTTCGTTGGCGAGCACGGTCATGTCGACCGGGTCCCAATTGACCTCGCTCTCCTTGCGGTAAACGAGACCGGCTTCATAGAGATCGAGGAAGAGCGCCTGCTCCTGGCCGTAATAGGCGGGATCGCAGGTCGCGAACTCGCGTGACCAATCAAGCGCGAAGCCGATTCGCTTCAGCTGCTCGCGCATCGTGTCGATATTGTGCCAGGTCCATTGGCCCGGGTGGACTCCACGCTCCATCGCCGCATTTTCGGCCGGCATTCCGAAGGCGTCCCAGCCCATCGGATGAAGCACTTCATGTCCTTGCATCCGGCGATAGCGGGCGATCACGTCGCCCATCGTGTAATTGCGGACGTGGCCCATGTGGATGCGCCCCGATGGATAGGGGAACATCTCGAGGACATAGGTCTTCGGCTTGCCGCTCGAGCTATCGGCGACGAACGAACGCTGCTCCTCCCAGCGCGCCTGCCAGCGGCGGTCGGCCTTGGTCGGGTCGAAGCGCCCGGTCATGATCGCATCAAGCTAGCCGCGGACGGAGGCGCGGCGAAGGTCGCGGGCCCGGGTGAGGATGATATCCTCGAGCTTCTGGACGGTCGCCGCCGCGACCGGGGCGTCGATCCACGTGCCGTTCTGGAAGATCTGGCGAGATGCCGCGACGCGAAGGGCATCCGCTCGAAGGTCGGCATCGACGATCGAAACGGTGAGCTTCACCCGCTCTCCTGGAGCGCGGGGATTGGCGTACCAATCGGTGATGATGACGCCCGAGTTCGCATCGGCCTGAAGCAGCGGCGCGAAGGAGACGGTGTCGACTGCCGCCTTCCACAGATATCCGTTCACTCCAATCGTCGTCATCCGCGACGGAGCGAGCTGCGACGGCAGGTTGCGGTTCTTCGCGCAGCCGACGCTGGCAAAGGAGGCAAGGAGAACAATTGCAGCAGCAGTGTGCAGACGGGGCATTGGCGATCCTTGAGAGCGGGAATTCGGTCAAACGGCGTTATAGATAGTCAAGGGCCCTCCGCAAGCGTGTCCCTTTGGGGGATGCAGTTGTTGTGAGTCTGCAACAGATTCCTTTTGAATCGATTCGGCTCATGGAACCTTCATGACGGAGTAGCTATATCGACTCGTGAATTAACAGGGAGTCGCAGGACGTTGTTGAACATCCGCGGATCGAGGATAGCTGGAGTCGCTGCGGCAATCGCCGCTGCGGGCCTCGTGCTGTCTCCGGCATTCGCGGCCAGCAACTCCACCGCGAAGAAGCGTCCGCCCGCGGTCGCGCTGAGCTTCGATCCGATCTCCTCCTTCACTCCGGCGAACGGCGATCCACGCCTTGCCGCCGCGTTCGCGAGCAAGCCCCTCGCCTTAACGGATTTCAAGTTCACACCCGCTGCTGCGAAGGGACGTCCCTCGCAGCTGAGGGTTGCGATCCGCGCTCGTGCGGGTTCGCCGGCGCATCCGGCGACCGACGTCGCCTCAACGGCTCCGGCGGTCGCGGCACTGACGGCTGCGAGCTATAATCTTGGCGTCGCAATCGGCTGGCGGCGGTTTGCCGTTTCGGGCGATGTCGCCAGGGTTCAGAGCGTCGATCCCGCCCTTGGCGGCCGCGAATCGGCGGTTGTCGGCGTCAGCTATTCTCTGAAGCGCTTTACCGGCCGCGTCGCGGTCGGCGCAGAGCGCGCCGATCCAAGGACCCTTCCGGCGCTTCGCCGAGCTGACAATGTCTCGCTCGACGTTGGCGGTTCCTATGCGCTCTCGCGCCGGATCGCCCTCACCGGTGGCGTCCGTTACGAGATCGACCGCGACAAATTGTCGGCGCTCAAAGACGATCGGCGGGATAGCCAGGCCGTCTATATCGGCACCGCTTTCAAATTCTGATCCTGCCGCACCTCCACAGTTTCTGACCTATCTGGCGGCATTCCGGTCGGCTTCCTATAGCCTGGCCGCATGACCGGAGCCGTTGACCGTCTAAACTCGATCCGTGACGGGATCGCATCGGCGGCAAGGCTTGCCGGGCGCGATCCCGCGGATGTCGGTCTGATCGCAGTGAGCAAGGGGCGCTCGGCCGCTGAAATCGCCGAGCTGCTGGAGGCCGGTCAGCGCGACTTTGGCGAGAGCCGGGTCCAGGAAGCGGAGACCAAATGGCCCGATCTCCTCGCGCGTCACTCCGAAGTTCGTCTCCACGGCATCGGGCGCGTGCAAACCAACAAGGCTGCCGACGCGATACGGCTGTTCGACGTGATCCACTCGGTGGACCGCCCGTCGTTGCTCGATACACTGGTCAAGCAAGCCGAACGGGAGCAGCGCTTTCCCGCGATCTACGTGCAGGTGAACATCGGCCATGAGGAGCAAAAAGGCGGCTGTCCGATCGGGCAGGTCGGTGAATTGGTCAAAGCGGCTCGTGCTTCATCCTTGCCGCTCGAAGGATTGATGGCGATCCCGCCGCTGGGGCTCGAACCTGCACCTTTTTTCGCATTGCTCGCGACCATTGCGCGACGCCATGACGTCGTCGGTCTGAGCATGGGAATGTCCAGTGATTACAAGGCGGCAGTAATGCTCGGCGCGACTGCGGTGCGGGTTGGGACGGCCCTGTTCGAAGGATGATCGACCGTCCGCAAGCAATCATCTTCGATTTCGACGGAGTGCTGCTCGAAAGCGAATATGAGGGCAATCGCCTGATTGCCGAGGCGCTCTCCGATTCCGGCCATCCGACGACGATTGACGACGCGCTCGCGCATTTTGTCGGCTTGAATGGCAAGGATTTCGCGGCCGCGGTCGAAAAATGGATCGGGACGGTCGTTCCGGTCAATTTCCAGCAGAGGATGACCCAGGAAAGGCAGCGCGTTTTGCGCGAAGGTTTGGCCGAAGTGGCCGGGGCGGTCGATTTCGTGAGGTCCCTGCCTCCCTCCCTCCCGAAAGCCGTCGCTTCCTCGAGCTCGGTCCAATGGATTCGGACGCATCTCGGCCACCTCGGCCTCGCCGATGCCTTCGGCGATCACATCTACAGCGGCCGCGATCATGTCGAACGCGGCAAGCCCGCTCCCGACCTCTATCTTCACGCCGCTCGGCAGCTCGGAGTGCCGATTGAACGAAGCGTGATCATCGAAGATTCGCCCGTAGGCGTGACCGGCGCGGTCGCATCCGGTGCGACCGTGATCGGCTTTGTCGGAGGATCGCATTGTCTCGACGGCCAGGCCGACCGCCTTCGGGCGCTGGGGGTTCACCACATTGCTGACGGTTTCGATGAGGTTCGCCGACTGCTCGGTCTAGGCTAGGTGTCCGCTCTTCTTGCGCTTGGTCGCGAGATAGTCGGCGTTGTGCGGGTTCGCGGGCATCTGGTGCGCGACGCGCTCGATGACGGTGATGCCGGCGGCTTCCAGTCCTTGGACCTTGGCGGGGTTGTTGGTGAGCAGCCGCACACGGTCGATTCCCAGCGCGAGGAGCATGGCCGCTGCGTGGCTGTAATCGCGCTCGTCGTCGGCGAAGCCGAGCCGGCGGTTCGAATCGACCGTGTCGAGCCCGCGGTCCTGGAGCGCGTAAGCGCGGACCTTGTTCGCGAGCCCGATCCCGCGTCCCTCCTGGCGGAGATAGAGAAGCACGCCGCCGCCCTCGCGGCCGATGATCTGGAGCGCTTCCCTGAGCTGCGGCCCGCAATCGCATTTGAGCGAGCCGAACACATCGCCGGTCAGGCACTCGCTGTGCAGCCGCACCAGCGGCGGCCTGCCTCCGAACGCGCCGACCACGAGCGCGACATGCTCCTGCCCGTCGTCCGAGGCGCGAAAGGCGACGATCTGCGTCGGCGGCATGTCGCCGAGCGGAAGCTTTGCCCGCGCGACCATTTCGACCGAAGGCTGGCGGCGCTCACGAACGATGTCGTCTAGGACGACTTCGCTGTCCGATTCGGCGGGCGCGACGATCCACAGCGCGGGCAGAAGCCCGGCGGAACGCGCCAGCGCCAAAGCGGCGGTTGCGGCCTCCCCGTAGCTCGAGCCGACCGCGTGCAGCGGCCCCGACGGGCCACGATCGAGGTCTCGGCCGGGATCAGCCAGCGCGAGCGCCGTTTCCGCATCCAGCCAGTCGGCACGTTCGATGACGACCGGCGCATTCGGATCGGCGGCTTCGCGTTCGTTGGCGAGCTTTAGCGCTGCTGCGCGCTGCCCGCTGATTACCAGCCGCGCCCGCCGCTTCGGATCGCGGATGGCGAGCAGCTCCGCGGTTGTGGTTTCGACTGCCGCGACCGTGAGGTCCCCACCACCGCAAATGCGCACCGGCCGCCCCGAGCGCAGCATCGCAATCGCGAGCCGGACCGCGCCCCCATCGCTCAAACGTCGATCTCGCAGATCAGAGGCACATGGTCGGACGGCCGCTCCCAGTTGCGGCACGGCTCGAGCACCTCGTGGGCGCTGAGGTGCCCCGCCAGCTCGGGCGAGCACCACATATGGTCGAGCCGGCGTCCGCGGTCGTTCCTCGTCCAGTCGGGCGATCGGTAGCTCCACCAGGTGAAGCAGCGCTCCGGTGCGGGCACGAAGCGGCGGCCGATGTCGACCCACTCGTGCGCCTGCTGCAGCCGGCTCAGCGCGTCGACCTCGACCGGCGTGTGGCTGACCACGGTCAGCAGCGCCTTGTGGCTCCAGACATCGCATTCCAGCGGCGCGACGTTGAAGTCGCCGACGATGATGGTCGGCTCGTTCAAGGCCTCGGACCAGCGGGTCATCCGCTCGATGAAGTCGAGCTTCTGGCCGAACTTCGGGTTCTGCCGGCGGT
>DATLOY010000152.1:0-3927 GCA_035536015.1 Sphingomicrobium sp. | reverse complement strand
TACTCGCCGCGATACTTGATGCCCTTGCCCTTGTACGGCTCCGGCTTGCGCCAGCGACGGATTTCGGCCGCGACCTGGCCGACCTTCTGCTTGTCGATGCCGCTGATTTCGACCGTGTTCTGGTCGGGAGTCTTGACCTCGACACCTTCCGGCACCGGGAAGTTCACGTCGTGGCTGTACCCCAGCTGCAGCCGCAGGTTCTTGCCCTGGGCCTGAGCGCGATAGCCGACTCCGGTGATTTCCAGCACCTTGGTGAAGCCCTCCGTCACTCCCGTGACGAGGTTCTGCACGTTGGTGCGGGTCATTCCCCATGCCGCGCGGTTGCGCTGCGCCTCGGTGAGCGGGGTCAGGCGGATCTCGCCCTCGCCGACCTCATATTTCACGAGATCGTCGAGCATCTGCATCGACAGCGTGCCCTTCGGGCCCTTCACGGTGAGGGTCTGGCCCTCGACCGTGGCGGTGACGCCTGAGGGCATGGGAATCGGTCTTTTGCCAATGCGGGACATCAGAACACCTCCGCCAGCACTTCGCCGCCGACATTCTGTTCGCGCGCTTCAGCGTCCGAGAGCACTCCGCGCGGAGTCGACACGATGATGGTGCCAAGACCGTTGCGGATGCGCGGAAGCTCGCGCGCCGCGGAATAGACGCGGCGGCCGGGCTTGGACACGCGGGCCAGATGCTGGATCGCCGGCTGGCCTTCAAAATATTTGAGCTCGATGCGCAGGCCCTTCTGCCCGGCAAGCTCCTCCTCGGCATAGCCGCGGATATAGCCTTCGCGCTGGAGCACATCGAGAACCCGAACGCGCAGCATCGACGCCGGAGTCAGGATCGAATCCTTCCGGGCCTGCTGGCCGTTGCGGATGCGGGTGAGCATGTCACCCAGAGGATCGGTCATCGCCATCCGTACAATCCCTTACCAGCTTGACTTGATGACGCCGGGGATCAGGCCCTTGTTGGCCAGTTCCCGCAGCATGATCCGCGACAAGCGGAATTTGCGATAATATCCACGCGAACGGCCGGTCAGCTCGCAGCGGTTGCGAATCCGCGTGGGATTCCCGTTGCGCGGTAATTCGGCCATCTTCAGACGCGCGATCAGGCGCTCGGTCTCGTCCTTGCTCTCGTCGTTCGCGATCGCCTTCAGCTTCGCGTACTTCGCAGCATTCTTCTGGACGAGCTTCCTGCGCCGCTCGTTCTTGTTGATCGAACTCAGTTTCGCCATGACTTAAGTTCTTCTCCTTAAGAAGCAGCCCGCTTACGCGGCCTGCTTCTGCTCCTCTGCCGGGAAGGGGAAATTGAACAGGCGCAGCAGCTCGCGCGCCTCCTCGTCCGTCTTCGCGGTGGTTGTTACGATGATGTCCATGCCCCGGACCTTGTCGATCTGGTCGTAGTTGATCTCGGGGAAAATGATCTGTTCCTTGAGGCCGAGCGCATAATTGCCGCGGCCGTCGAAAGACTTCGGATTGAGGCCACGGAAATCGCGGACACGCGGAAGCGCGATGGTGACGAGGCGATCGAGAAACTCGAACATGCGGTCGCGACGAAGCGTGACCTTGCACCCGATCGGCATGCCTTCGCGCAGCTTGAACTGAGCGATCGACTTCTTCGCCTTCGTGATCACCGGCTTCTGGCCAGCGATCTGCTGCATCTCCGCGGCAGCCGCCTCGACGCGCTTCTTGTCCTGGGTCGCCTCGCCGACGCCCATGTTGATCACGATCTTCTCAAGGCGCGGGACTTCGAGCCGATTCTTGTAACCGAACTTTTCCGTCATCGCCTTGACGATGCGATCCTCATAGTCGGCCTTCAGGCGCGGCTTGTAGTCCGCCGGCTTCTTCGACGGATTCTCGGCCACCTTCTCGGGCTTCGGCGTTTCCGCCTCCTCGACCTTCGGCAATGCCTCGATCGCCTCGGCTTCAGCCTTCTCGGCCTCGCCTACCAGCTCGACCTGCTCGGCCGCAGGCTCTTGCGCCTCTTCGACCTTTTTATCTTCGTCAGCCATGGATCAGCTCTCCAGACTTGACCGCAACGCGGACCTTCTTCCCATCGCGGTCTTCGAAGCGGACGCGCGTCGGCGCTCCGGTCTTCGGGTCAGCGATCGCGACCTTGGAAATGTGCAGCGGCGCTTCCTTGCGCTCGATGCCGCCCTGCGGGTTGACCTGCGACGGCTTGCGATGACGCGCGTGGACGTTGACGCCCGACACGATCACCTTGCCGTCCTTCGGCATCGCCTTGACGACCTCACCGGTGCGTCCCTTGTCCTTGCCGGACAGGACCACGACCTTGTCGCCCTTCTTGATCCTCTGGGCGGCCATCACAGCACCTCCGGAGCGAGCGAAATGATCTTCATGTGCTTCCTTGCGCGGAGCTCACGCACGACCGGGCCGAAAATACGGGTGCCGATCGGCTCCTCGTTCTTGTTGACGAGCACGGCGGCGTTGGAATCGAAGCGGATCACCGAACCGTCGGGACGGCGGATGTCCTTGGCGGTGCGAACGATCACCGCGCGGTGAACGTCGCCCTTCTTAACGCGGCCGCGCGGCGCAGCTTCCTTTACGGAAACGACGATGATATCGCCGACGCCCGCGGTGCGGCGCTTGGACCCGCCCAGCACCTTGATGCACTGGACGCGCTTCGCTCCGCTGTTGTCCGCAACGTCCAGGTTGGACTGCATCTGGATCATTGTTCGACCCTTATCCTCTCAAATACTGCTCAGGCGTCCGCGTCGGCGACGTCTTCGGCCTTGGCCTTTTTCGTCGACTTCTTGGCGGGCTTCTTCTCGGCCTTTTCCTCGGCCGGCTTCGCGGGCTCGGCTTCGGGTGCGGCCACGATCTCCGGCTCGGCGATCTCGACCACGGCAGCCTTGGCGGCGCCGATGCGGTCGATGACCTCCCAGGTCTTCAGCTTCGAAATCGGTGCGCGCTCTTCGATGCGCACCTGCTCGCCCAGCTTGAAGGCATTGGCCTCGTCATGGGCATGATACTTCTTCGAAAGCTTGATGATCTTGCCGTACAGCGGGTGCTTCACCCGCCGCTCGACGCGGACCACGACCGTCTTGTCGGCCTTGTCTGACACCACGGTGCCGGTGAGGACGCGCTTTGGCATTCCTATAGTCTCCTCAACCCTGCGCCGGAGCGTTGGCGCGGGCGCGCTGGTTCTGGATCGTCCGGATGCGCGCGATGGTGCGGCGCACCTCGCGAACTCGCGACGGCTTCTCGAGCTGGTTGGTCGCCGCCTGGAAGCGCAGGTTGAACTGCTCGCGCTTCAGGTCGCCAAGCTGCTGCTGCAGCTGATCGTCGGTCTTGACCGTGAGATTTTCCTTCCCGGCCATCTTATTTTTCCTCCTCAACCAGGGATTCGCCCAGGCGGGCGACGACCTTGGTTTTGATCGGTAGCTTTTCGGCCGCACGTTCGAACGCCGTCTTGGCGAGCGAACCGGACACGCCGTCGAGCTCGAACAGGATCCTGCCCGGCTTCACTCGGGCGACCCAGAATTCCGGTGAGCCCTTGCCCGAGCCCATGCGGACTTCGGCGGGCTTGGAGCTGACCGGAACGTCCGGGAACACGCGGATCCACAAGCGACCCGAGCGCTTGATGTGGCGCGTGATCGCGCGGCGGGCCGCCTCGATCTGGCGCGCGGTGATCCGCTCCGGCTCCATGGCCTTCAGGCCGAAGGCTCCGAAGTTGAGCTCCGTCCCACCCTTGGCATTGCCGTGGATGCGGCCTTTGAAGGCCTTGCGGAACTTGGTGCGCTTGGGTTGCAGCATCTCTTACTTTCCTTCGCGCTTACCGGTTGCCGCGCTCTTCGCGCGCCGGACGGACGCCGGAGGTTTGCGCCTCCATCATCAGCCGGTCCTGGGCGAGCGGATCGTGGGCGAAAATCTCGCCCTTGAAGACCCACACCTTCACCCCGCACACGCCGTAAGCGGTGTG
>DATLOY010000151.1:0-6462 GCA_035536015.1 Sphingomicrobium sp. | reverse complement strand
GTGCGAAGATCCTCGTGGACGATCAGGCAGCGGCGGGTGCGGCGAACGCTGTCGAGCACCATGTCCTTGTCCCATGGCTGGAGCGTGCGGAGGTCGATCACGTCGGCGTCGACCCCTTCCCCCGCGGACTCGCAGCGCGGAACCATGGCACCCCAGGTGACGATCGTGATGCTGTCGCCCTCGCGGGTCTTCTTCGCTCGACCGAAGGGCAAGACATAATCGTCGCCAGGCCACGGACGCCGCGCCCAGGCCTCATCGAGCATGGCGCGATGCTCGAAAAACAGCACCGGATCGTTGCCACGAAGGCTTCCGCGCAGCAGGCCGACCGCATCTTCGGCGTTGGAGGGCACGGCGACTCTCCAGCCGGGATTGTGCACAAACTCGACCTCGTTGGTCATCGAATGCCAGGGATCGCCACACTTGAAGAAGCCGCCCGGCACTCGGAGCACCATGGGCGCCGCGAAGCGGTTGTGCGTGCGCCAGCGCATCGTCCCGCAATCGTGGATCTGCTCGGTCGCCGGCTCGGCATATTTGCGGAACTGGATTTCCGGGACGGGCATCAATCCGGCGAGCGCCATTCCGACGGCCCGGCCGACGATGCCTTCCTCATTGAGCGACGTGTCGAAGACGCGATCGCGACCGAATCTCTCCTGGAGGCCGAGCGTGACGGCATGCACGCCGCCTTTCGGCCCGACGTCCTCGCCGAACAGGAGCACGCGTGGGTTCGTCTCCAGTTCCTGGTCGAGCACCCGGCGGATCGCCGTGACCATGTTGATCCGCTGCCCCGAGCCGGCGGGCTGGTCGGTTGAAGACGGCGGCTCGTAGCCGCTGTTCCACAGGCCGCCGACCTGCTGGACCTGGCCTTCGTAGAAAACCTGGCTCGTCACCTCTTCGGGCGAAGAAACACCGCGGGACTCAGCTTCAGCGACCGCCGCTTGGACCTGCCAGGCGGTCTCGCGTTCGAGATCGGCCCAGGCTTCCTCGCCCACTTGCGACTTTGCCGCCTGGGCCTTGAGCTTCGGCAGCGGATCGCGTGCCCATTCGGCCTCGATCTCGCCTTCGGATTTGTAGGTCTGGGTGTCCTGCGCGCTGTGACCTTCCAGGCGCGGAACCGTCAGCCGCAGCAGAACCGGCGTGCGCTTCGTCCGGACGTGCGAAACCGCCTGCGCGATCAGTTTCGACGCTTCACTGGGGTCGGTGCCGTCGCCGTTGAAGATCGTCAGGCCGGAAAAGCTTGCGAGATTCGCCGCGATATCCTTGCCAGGCGTTTGATATTCCGACGGAACCGAGATGCCGTAGCCATTGTCTTCGATATAAATTAGCAGCGGCAATTGTTGTGTCGTTGCAATTGTTAGTGCAGACCAAAATCCGCCTGTGGAAGCGCTTGCATCCCCTCCGAGCACCAAAGCGATGGCATCGGATGGCCCCTCCTTCAGCACCTTGGCCTTGTAGGTCACAGCCTGCGCCCAGCCTGCGGCGGGAGTATACTGAGCCCCTACCCCTCCGCACATCGGGAAGGCGTGGGCGCCACCCGGATTCGGGTAGTTGAAGACGACACCGATATCCCGCCCGTTCGAATAGCCGCCGGCAAGACCCATTCCCGAACCGAGTGCGTCGGCCAAGGGAACGCCAAGCGAAAGCAGCAGCGGCCGCGAACGATAGTAACCGAAGACTCCGTCGCCCTCCTTGAGCTGAAGGCCGAGCAGGACCTGGGCCATGTCGTGACCGCGGGCGGAGAATTGGTAGAGGACCTTTTTGGCGGGGACGAGCTCCTGCTCCTCGATCCGGTCCATCTCGCGGCTGGTCAGGACCAGCCTGGCGACCTCACGCCAGTCCACTTCAGCGGACACCCGGCCCGGGTCGCGATCGGCCATGGTCGTTACGCGTCCAGGGCGTCGACCACGGCGGCGGTAAATCGATCGATCTGATCGTCGCCGAGACCCACGACGTTGAAGCGGCCGCTGTCGGCCATGTAGATTGCATGATCCTTGCGAAGCTTGTGCACCTGCTCCTTCGACAGCGGAAGCATCGAGAACATCCCCAGCTGGCGGCCGATGAACGCGAGGCGCGGGTCAGCCGCGGCGATCCGCTGACGTACGGAATTGATGCGGTCGCGCATCCCGGCCAGCTCGACCAGCCAGCGCTCACGAAGTTCCGGATCGTCGAGGATGATGCGAGCGGCAGCGGCGCCGTGATCGGGCGGCATCGACCACATCTCGCGGGCGCGCTGGAAGACATGGCCCATCGCCCGCCTGGTCGCCTCCGTGGAGCCGGTCTTGATGAACAAGGAGCCGACGCGGTCCCGGTAGACGCTGAAATTCTTGTCGCAGCTCTGGGCGATGATGACCTCGTCGCAGGAGGACAGCATCAGCCGGACGCCGAACGCATCCTCGTCGAGCCCTCGCCCGAAGCCCTGATAGGCGATGTCGATCAGCGGGGTCAGCCCGCGCTCGCAGACGATGCGGACGACTTCGCGCCATTGGGCTTCGTTGAGGTCGGCCCCCGTCGGGTTGTGGCAGCAGCCATGCAGCAGCGCCACGTCGCCGGGCTCTGCGGATTCGAGTGCAGCGACCATATCCTCGAACCGGATCGCGCCCTGCCCCCGCTCGTAATAAGGATAGTCGACCATGGTGAGGCGCGTCGCCTCGATGATCGGCGGATGGTTCGGCCAGGTCGGTGTCCCAACGAGGACTCGCGCCGCAGGATTGATGGTCGCGATCAATTCGAACCCGAGGCGAAGCGCTCCGCAACCGCCGGGTGTCTGAACGCCGGCGATGCGATCGTCAGCGGCATGCTCACCGAGCAGGATCGGTCGAAGCAACTCGGCGAAGCGCTTGTCGCCGGCGCTTCCAAGATAGGCCTTGGTAACCTGCGTATCGACGAGACGCTGCTCGGCTTCCTTCATCACCTTGAGGATTGGAGTATTGCCGACCGCATCGCGGAAAACGCCGACTCCGACGTCGATCTTTTCCGGCCGCGGATCAGCATCGACCATGCCGATGAGTGCGATCAGCGAATCCTCGGCAACGGGCGCAAGATCGGCGAGGCCTTTTGCTTTCATGACGGTCCGGGTCAGCATGGAAGTGCGATTAGCGGCAAATCGCTCCTGGCAAAAGCGTCAGTCGCGCTTTGAATCGAGCGAGTGTTTCCAATTGATCGCTTGGTTGGACATCAAGTGCCAAAAGCTCGGAAGCGCGCTCGCCCCCGGATTCCAGCTGCTGAAGAACCAGGCCTCCATCTCGCCGTCACGAACTGTGGCGGGATTCAGCATGAAATTCGCAGCGTCGTCGAAGTCGGAAGGGTCATTGATCAGCAAGGTCTCCGCGAGGTGACTCTCGGGCCATTCCTTGCCGGTAGCTTCCTTCACCCCCTGCGCGTCGTATCCCTCGTTCCAAGCTTTGATCAGCTCAGGGTCTTTGTCGCGGGTAAACGCGATGTCGTCCGTGCCTGCGAGCCGACCTACAAACTGATTGGGGAAGTGCCACCCATTGCTGACCTTCAGAAATGCCCGATAACTGGGCGGAAGGCGCACGCCGAGACGATTTTCCGCAGCGAGGATCTGCTCTTCCGTGGCCGGAGGCTCTCCAAGCCAGCGATGTTCGATTTGTTCGCGGCTGAGCTCTGGCCGGACATCCGCGTCAGCAATAGCCAGATCAGACAATTGCTGAAGAAGCGACCGCCATCTTTCCGGGCTCGTTTGTGCCGGCTCCTCAAGCATGGCTTTTTGCTCCTGTGCAATCGCCGCGTTTCTTCGTTCCTCGCGCGCATGCATCGCTTGCGAGGATAGATCCAACCACCAGACGTAAATGAACGGGACGGCGATTACGAAGAGGACTATCGCGGCAATCGATAGAAAAAGCGCCCGTAACAATCCCGATCCCCTTTACATCTCAAAGGCGTCACCTGCCGAAGGATAAGAATTCGGCGACAGTGAGAATTGCCGAATGATGGGGTCGAAAAGGCGGAAACCTCTAAGAATAATGTTCGCTAAGCGTCGTAATCCACCGCGACTCCGTCGCCGAGCGGAACGGACTGGCAGGTCAGGACGTAACCAGCCTCGACCTCCTCGTCGGTCAGGCCGTAGCGCGCGGCCATTTCGACCTTGCCCTTGGTGACCTTCGCCCGGCAGGTCGCGCAGACTCCGGCCTTGCAGGCGAAGGGCGCGGGAAGGCCTGAGGCGCGGGCGCTGTCGAGGATGTTGCCGGCGGTGAACGGCACGCGCCGCGTGCGGCCATCGAGCGTGACGGAGACGCTGACGCCTTCGGCTTTGGTCTGAAGCTCCGCCATCTCGCGCGCCACGGCTTCGGGCGGCCGATCGGCGGTGAATCGCTCGATATGGATGCGGTCCCTGGCGATGTTGCGGTCGAGCAAGGCGCCTTCCGCAGCGTCCATCATCGGCCCCGGTCCGCAGATGAACCAGCCATCGACATCCGCTGCATCGGGAATGAGAGCACCGATCGCTTCCTCGACGCGCTCCCGGTTCAGCATCCCGTTGAACAGGTCGATGTCCTGATCCTCGGCGTCGAGGAAGTGGTAGATTTCCAGCCTCTCGAGATGCTTGTCCTTCAATCCGGCAAGTGCTTCGAGGAAGATGACCGACGAGCTGTCGCGGTTGCCGTAAAGCAGGGTGAAGCGGCTCTTCGGCTCTTGGCGCAACAGGGTCTTGATGAGCGACATGACGGGCGTGATGCCGGACCCGCCCGCGATCCCGACCAGGTGCCGGCTTGTCGATGCGTCGAATTCCGTCGTGAAGCTGCCGTGCGGCGGCATGACGTCGATCGTCGCGCCAGCCTTCAGTTCATCGCCGACCCAATTGGAAAAAAGGCCGCCGCCGATCCTTTTCACGGTGACCAGCCAGTCCTGCTCACCGGGAGCGGTGCAGAGCGAGTAATTGCGCCGGACCTCTTCGCCATTCAGGACGGCACGAAGCGTCAAATGCTGGCCTGCCTTGAACACGAAGCGTTCACGCAGCTCAGGCGGTATTTCGAAACGAATCGAATTCGCCTCACTGGTTTCGGGCACGATTTCGGCGACGCGAAGCGCGTGGAAATGCTCGGCCATGGAACGCGCTTAATCTACCACTTCGCGTCGGGATAGGTGCGCGGCAGGAACTGCATCACCGCGAGCAAATGCCCGAGATGCTCGCTGTGGTGGCCGCGCCGGCCGCCGACGAGCGCGCGCTGGTCGCCCGGCGCTTCCAGCTTCGCCTCGGACAAGACGCTCCCGATCGCCGAGCGATATTCTTCTTCAAACTCCCGCGGATCCGGCGCGATGCCGTCATCGATAGCGGCCTGAAGCGCCTCATCGACCTCGAACAACTCCGGGATGAAGCGCCAGCACCAGTCGAGGCCCTCGGCCATGCGCCGAGTACTCTCCTCGGTCCCGTCGCCAAGGCGGATCGTCCATTCGGATGCGAGTTCGCGGTGATAGGCGACTTCCTTCACCGCCTTGTGCGCGAATTCGACGAGGAACCGGTCGCTGGAATTCCGCAGCCGCTGCAGCAGCATATGCTGCCAAGTCGTGTAGAGAAGATGCCGCGCGATCGTCTGCGCGAAGTCGCCATTGGGCTGCTCGACGAGCAGGCAATTCCTGAAGTCGAGCACGTCGCGATGAAAGGCGAGCTGGTCGCCGTCGCCGTCGCCGGCTTCACCAAGCAGGAGGGTCGCCTGGCCCACATAGTCCAGCGCCAGGTTCGCGAGGCTGATGTCGACCTCGAGCACCGGCCCGTGACCGCACCATTCGCCAAGGCGCTGGCCGAGGACCAGCGCGTCGTCACCGAGGCGCAGCAGATAGTCTGTGCGGGGATCCATCAGCTCCTCCCCGGGCCGGGGGGGATCATATATGCTTCACCTCGTCAGGGATGTCGTAGAAAGTCGGGTGGCGGTAAATCTTGCTCTCCGCCGGCTCGAACAGTTCACCCGCCTGATCAGGGTCGCTCGCCACGATCTCCGCCGACGGCACGACCCACAGGCTCACCCCTTCGAGGCGCCGCGTGTACGTGTCGCGCGCGTGGGCGAGCGCGAGCTCCGCGTCAGGAGCATGAACGCTGCCAACATGGCGATGCGAAAGCCCGCCCTTGCTGCGAACGAAAACTTCCCAGAGCGGCCAGTCACTGCTCAAGCCGCCTTCCTTTCGCGACGCTTCGCTTCATGTGCGGCTGCCGCCTCGCGCACCCAGGCGCCATTCTCCCAGGCCTCGCGGCGAGCCTTCATCCGTTCCTTGGCGACCGGGCCCTCACCGCGGACGACCGCGTAAAATTCCTCCCAGTCGATCTCGCCGAAATCGTAGCCGCCCTTCTCGTCGTTCCATTTGAGGGCCGGGTCGGGAACCTTGAGCTTCAGGAAATCCGCCTGCGGAACGGTGATGTCGACAAATTTCTGGCGAAGCTCATCATTGGTTTCGCGCTTGATCCGCCAGCGCATCGATTGCGCCGTGTTGGGTGAGTTTTCATCGGGAGGACCG
>DATLOY010000150.1:0-21589 GCA_035536015.1 Sphingomicrobium sp. | reverse complement strand
TCCCGTCGCGAGGTTCTGCAACAGGTTCCAATCGTCGCCGACATGCTGGTGCGAATCCCACAGACCGGGCAGCAAGGTCTTGCCGCGCCCGTCGATCACGGTCGCGCCCGCCGGCGCCTTGATCGAGCCAGCCGCGCCGACCGCCGCGACTTTGCCGCCGGCGATCAGCACCGCTCGGTTCGGCAGATACCGGCCCGCGACTGAATCGAACAAAAGGACATGGTCGACCAGAGTCGGCGTCTTGTTGGCCGGGCTGAGAAAGCTGTGAGCGACGTCGCGAACCATGGCGGCCGTCGCCTGGTCCTGAATGTCCTTCAGCTTGGGGCCGTTCTTCTCATAGCCCTCGGGAAGAAGCGAAAGAATGCCGGCGAAACCGAAATAATGGTTGTTCTCGTCGAGCCAGACCGGGTTCGGTGAGAAGCCGAGACCCTTGATGAAGGCGAGCTTGACCGTCTTCGGCCCTTGCGGCCCGTCGATCTGGACCGGCTGACCGATGCTGATGCTCGCATGGCCGCTGGGCAGAAGATCGAGGCCCTTGTCCCCCGCTGCCACGAGCGCATCCACGTCCACATCGTTCGCCAGCCAGGGACCGCCATAGCTGCTGTAGCGCTTGCCGGCGAACGGCGCCGAGCCGGAATCGATGACGGTCTTCCAATGGGCGACGCCGTTCGAGTCGACGTTGAAATTCTCGGTCGCATCGCCCTGATCGGTGTAGCCGCGGACAGCAAGTTCGGTTGGCCGGCCATCGGCGCCGAGCGTGATCAGCTCATCGTCCTCGGTCACCCAACCGCGGAGCGACATCGACATGCGATAGGCGAGCTTGCCGTCGGCCGTTTTCCACGACCAGATGTCGCCATGTTTTCCCGCGGTCGAACTGATCGTGAAGTGACGCGCCCCCGCTGGCGGCTTCAACAACTGCTCCTTGGGCGTCGGATCGGCCAAAGCGACTGAAGCACAGGCTGACAGCAAGACGGCGAGAATCGGACGGCGCATGGAAAACCCCCACGGTTGAACGGGGGCGTCGTGGCCGAGCGTGCGGCGGGGCGCAACCTCCCGTTCGACGGACGGATGAACGGGCAAAGAATTCATGGACATGAAGGTGGGGGACTTCTGTTGCCCGGCGTCCCCCGTGCCGCTGGAATCCCCTTCTGTTGCCCGGTGGGGTCCAACCGCGCTCATGTCACCTGACTTCAGTCCGTGAGGACTTCAGTTAGGCAGCAATAGCGAGTGCCTCGTTATCGTTAGCACTTGTGTGAATGAGCCTTTGCGGTGGTCTCATACCGATCGGCAGCCAGGCCTTTATTGCATTCGTCGATCCTATCTCGCCCCCATCAGCAGCAGCGGAAATCCGCTTTTGGCGCTGCTGGTGGTGGAGGCGCCGGGGTACTGCCCCCCGGGTCCGAAATGCCTATTCCACCTAACACTCTACCGACGTAGCCGGGTTGCCCCGACACGGCCTAAATAGGGATTTTGGCGCCGAACCTCAAGGAATCGGCCCTTCCCTTCGGCTCGGCTCTCCTGATATGGCCGCATCGGAAGGTTCGATGAGGGGATACCGAAGATCATGAAATATATGACTTTTGCCGTCGTTAGCGCAGCCGCGTTGCTCACTGCTGCGTGCAACAGTGGAAACCAGGACCAGGTTAATAATGCCGAGATGAATCAGGCCGGTGCCGAGCAGCTCAACGACCTCGCCAATGAGGCCGCGAGCAACGCCGAGGCGGACTCGCTCGCCAACCAGCAGGCGCAGCTCAACCAGGAAAGCAATGCTGTCGCAGACAACACGGTCAATCCGGATGACGCGCAGGAGCAAAACGTCAGCGGCATGTAGGCCGCCCAGGCAGTCGAAATGACCGACGAAGCCATTCCCGCCGCGACGCTCGTCGTCGTTCGGGAGCATGGCTCAGGCGCGCCCGAATTGCTGATGGTCGAGCGGAGTGAAGGCATGGCCTTTGCCGCCGGCGCGCTCGTCTTTCCTGGAGGCAGGATAGACGAAGCCGACCGTCAGCTCGGGGATGGCGCCGCGGTCGCGGCTATTCGCGAAACGATCGAGGAAACCGCGATCCCGATCGGCCTGACTCCGATCCCCGACCGCGAAGCCGCGGTGAATTTGCAGCGACAGTTGATTGAAGGCGCGGAATTGGGCGCGATCCTCGAGGCGCAGGAAATGGGCCTGGACCTTTCCAGGCTCACGCCGTTCGCGCGCTGGGTTCCGAAGTTCCACGCAGTTCGGCGGTTCGATACGCTTTTCTTCATTGCCGAAGCGCCCACCGGAGACTGGGAGCCTCAGATCGTTCCGGGCGAATGTTCCGCCGCTTTCTGGATCACCGCGCATGAGGCGCTCGAACGCGAACAACGCGGCGAGGCTCGGCTGATCTTCCCGACGCGCCGCAATCTCGAACGGCTCGCACAGCATTCAACCTTCGATCAGATCCTCGCCGATGCGCGATCCCATCCGATCGATCCCGTCACTCCCTGGGTCGAGGAAAAAGATGGGGAGAAGTTCATCACCATCCCTCATCACCTCGGCTATCCGGTCACGCAGGAGAAGCTCGACGGGCTCTGGCGCGGCTGACGGCCAGGCCGAGTCGTCCGGAATCCAATGAAAAAGGGACCCGCCGCAGCGGGTCCCCCCTCAATGTCGAAACTGCCGAAGATTCTACTTCAGGTGGTTCGACAGATGCTTGTTCATTTCGAACATGCTGACGCGGTCCTTGCCCCCGAAGACCTTCTTCAGCTTGTCATCAGCCATGATTTCCCGTTTGTTTTGCGGGTTTTGCAGGTTGTTCTTGCGAATATGATCCCAAATTTTCGAAACCACCTGGCTCCGCGGCAGCGGTGCGCTACCGGTAATCGCGGCGAGATCCGCCGACGGAGTCACCGGGCGAGCGAGTCCGCCCCCTGCTTTACGACCAGTCCCTTGTGCCATCAGGCCCTCCTGTTGTTCCTGCCTTGGTAGAGCGCAAACCTCTGCGCTTTGCAATGCCGTTGCAGAGGGAAATCAGCGATTTTCTGCTCTGAACGGAACGACCTTGTTGTCAGCGTCGTGCCCAATGTCGGCTAGCCCACCAAAGTTGATGCCCGAACGCCGGCACCAGTCTTCCACAATCGCCTGTTCGTCCGACCCGAATTCGGGGTCATTTTCGAGGATATCCCCCACCCGTCCCAGCCTCAGCCGTGCTGCCCGCCGAACGTTCGAACTCGAACTCACATGGAACATCGTCCGGTCGATCCGGTACAATTGCTCGCTGATCTCTTCGACCAGAAGATCGACCCCGGCGAAGTCGGGTTCGAGCGGGGTCCCCAGCAGGTTCGACAGCACGGTCATATTGAACGCCATGGCCGGAGCGGCGAGATCAGGCTCAAGGGCGGTGGGGTCGCGCCGCACCAGCCAATCGAGCGCCCGGTTCACCGCGGCCTCGCCTTTCCGTAATCCATGGTCGCCCCGAAGGACGTCCTGCGGCATCGGGCCCCAGGCTACGTTCAATCCCGCCTTGTGCAATCCCGCAAGCAGGAAGCCGGCATCGCTGTAGCCCATGTAGGTCTTGCCGCGCGCCGCCTCCGGCAAATCAGCCAGCGTTCCCGCGGCAATGCGGTTTGAACCATAGCCGCCCCGCGCGAACCACACGGCGTCGACAGCCGGATCAGCCATGACTTGGCGCAAGGCCGCGAGACGATCATGATCAGGTCCGGCAAAATGCCCGTCCGTCAAAAAGCATTGCGGGTGGATCAGAAGTTCGCAGTCGCCGCGTTCGCGGACGATTGCTTCGACCAGCTCCGCGGCTTCGGGCTTTAACGGACAGCTTGGGGCAACGACGGCGATGCGCATCGGCATTGCTTATGAATCGAGACGGTGACGAACCGCAATGGGCCTGGGCGCAACCGTCCGTGGAATAACTATGGCGTGCGGCCGACTTATCGTGCAGCGTCGCCGCGTTTCCGGAGAGGGGATTCATGAAGAAAACGACTGCGCTCGCCACGGCTTTCGCCGCGACATTGATGATTTCCGCCGCGCCCAGACCGGTCGCTTACAGCGTGCTGATCCGAGGTGGCACGATCTACGACGGCTCGGGCGGAACGCCCTACGTCGGCGACGTCGCAATACGTGGCGACAAGATCGTCTACGTCGGACCTCACGCCCCAGGCCGCGCGGCGCGCGTCGTCGATGCAACCGGCAAAGCCGTCTCGCCGGGCTTCGTGAACATGTTGAGCTGGGCCACGGAGAGCCTGATCGCCGATGGCCGCGGCCTCAGCGACACCGTCCAGGGCGTCACTCTCGAAGTCATGGGCGAAGGCGATTCGATGGGCCCGCTCACGCCGGAGATGAAGCGTCTCGAGGTGAAGCGGCAAGGCGACATCAAATATCCGATCCGGTGGACGACGCTCGGCCAATATCTCCAATATCTGCAGAACAAGGGCATCACGCCCAACGTCGCCTCATTCGTCGGTGCGACCACGGTCCGCGTGCATGAGCTCGGAGAGAAAGACGTCGACCCGACGCCGGCCCAGCTGACCCGGATGCGCGCCCTGGTTCGGCAGGCGATGAAGGAGGGCGCGCTCGGCGTCGGATCTTCATTGATCTACGCTCCAGCGACCTATGCCGAGACGCCCGAGCTGATCGCGCTCACCACCGAGGCTGGGAAATGCGGTGGAATGTACATCAGCCACATGCGCTCGGAGGGCAACAAGCTTCTCGAAGCCATCGACGAGCTGATCCAGATCAGCAGGGAATCGGGGGCCCCGGCCGAGATTTATCACTTCAAGCAGGGCGGCGAGCCCAACTGGGGCAAGCTCGATGCCGCGATCGCCAAGATCGAAGCCGCGCGGACTTCCGGCCAACGGATCACCGCGGACATGTATACTTATCCGGCCGGCGCGACCGGACTCGACGCGGCGATGCCGACCTGGGTGCAATCGGGCGGCCTGGAAGCGTGGATCAAGCGCCTGAAGGATCCGGCGACCCGGGCTCGGCTGGTCAAGGAAATGCGCACTCCGTCGAACGATTGGGAGAACCTGCTGCTGCTTTCCGGCAGCCCGGACCGGGTCCTTCTCATTTCCTTCAAGAACCCGAAGCTGAAACCGCTAACCGGCAAGACCCTCGCTGAGGTCGCGAAGATGCGCGGCAAGAGCCCCGAAGAAACCGCAATGGACCTCGTCATCGAGGACGGGAGCCGCGTCGGGACCGTTTATTTCCTGATGAGCGAGGACAACATCAAGCGCGAAGCCGCTCTGCCCTGGATGGGCCTCGGATCGGATGAGGCTTCGGAAGCGCCCGAGGGTGTTTTCCTCAAGTCCAGCAGCCACCCCCGCGCTTACGGCAATGTCGCGCGCTTCCTCGGCCATTATGTCCGCGACGAGAGAGTGACGAGCCTGCAGGATGCGATCCGCCGGCTGACGTCGCAGCCCGCGACCAACCTCGGCATCCGCCAGCGCGGATCGCTGAAGGCCGGCTATTATGGCGACGTCGTCGTGTTCGATCCCGCGACGATCCAGGACCATGCGACCTTCGAGAAGCCGAAGCAGCTGGCGACGGGGGTGGACGACGTCTTCATCAACGGTGTGCAGGTGCTCAAAGGCGGCAAGCACACCGGCGCGAAGCCGGGTCGCTTCGTCCGCGGCCCGGGCTGGACCGGCTGGCCCGGCGGAGGCGCGTGCCGCTAGCCAAGGTTCGACGCGCCGATTAGGGCGCTTCGATGATCGATTCTCCGGTATTCTTCAGCGGCATCGGCGGCAGCGGAATGCTTCCGCTCGCGTCGATCGTGCGCGCGTCCGGCGGCAGAGTCTCCGGGTCCGACCGCTCGCTCGACGCCGGGCGGACACCGCACAAGTTCGACTATCTGCGCTCGCTTGGGATCCAGCTGTTCCCGCAGGACGGATCTGGGCTGAAGAAGGGCATGACCCTGGTTACGTCAGCTGCGGTCGAGGAGACGGTGCCGGACGTGGTGCGGGCGCGCGCGCTCGGCCTCCCCCATCTGACGCGTCCAGAATTCCTGGCGAAACTTCTCAACTCGGCGCAGCGTAGCGTTGCTGTCGGGGGCACGAGCGGCAAGTCGACCGTGACGGGCATGATCGGCTGGATCCTCCACGCATGCCATCGTCAGCCGACGGTCATGAACGGCGCGGTGATGAAGAACTTCGTTACTCCGGCCGCACCCTTTGCGAGCGCGCTGGTCGGCGATCCCGAGCTGTTCGTCAGCGAGGTGGATGAGAGCGACGGATCGATCGCGCTCTACAAGCCCGAGATCGCGGTGCTGACCAACATCAGCCTCGATCACAAGGATATGACCGAGCTTCGAAGCCTTTTCGCAGCCTTCCTGCTCCGCGCCCGCAAGGCGGTCGTGAACCTCGACGATCCCGAAACGCGGGCGATCGCCGACGTCATCCCAATCGACAATCGCCTAGGTTATGGCTTCGACAGCCCCGGCACGGATTTCATGGGCAAGGATCTGCAACTCGAGGCCGACGGTGTGTCCTTCGCACTCGAGGCGGAGGGACAGCGGCACGACGTCCGGCTCGCGATTCCGGGACGGCACAATGCATCGAACGCGCTTGCCGCGATTGCGGCGAGTCGAGCGCTCGGCGTTCGAACGGAAGACGCGGTCAGCGCGCTCGCACGCTTCGAAGGACTACGGCGGCGCCTGGAAACGGTCGGAACCGCGGGGGATGTGATCGTCATCGACGATTTCGCGCATAATCCCGACAAGATCGATGCGACCTTGGCGACCCTTCGGGCTCAACCCGGACGATTGCTGATCATGTTCCAGCCGCATGGCTACGGGCCCCTCACCAAGATGGGCGAGGAATTGGCCGAAAGCTTCGGCAGCGGTATGGCTCCCGACGATCGCCTCTACCTGCCGGATCCGGTCTATCAGGGCGGCACCGTCGATCGCGCCCGCGGTTCGGATTGGCTCGCGGATCAAGTGAATTCCCGCGACAGGCACGCCGAACACATTCCGGAGCGGGCGAGCATCGGCGATGCGCTGGTTGCGGAGGCTCGGCCGGGCGATCGCATCCTGATCATGGGAGCGCGCGACGACACCTTGATCGACTTCGCTCAATCGCTGGTCGAGCGGCTTGCGGGCCGGAACTGATCGCCGGCTGCAGCGTCGGTCCATGATGACAGCTCGACAGCCTCGGCTATTCCTCGACGCAGACGGAGTCCTTGCCGACTTCGACCTGAGCGTGCGCCGCCTGCTCGGAATGCGGCCCAAGGAATATATAGCGAAACATGGCCGAGGCGCATTCTGGAAGCAGCTGGCCAGGGCTCCGAACTTCTACGGCGACCTGCCGGAAATGCCGGATGCGCGAGTCCTGTTCGATGCGGTGAAGCATCTGAAGCCGACGATCCTGACGGGCCTTCCGCAAGGCAGTTGGGCAGCGCCGCAAAAGGTCGAGTGGGCCGCCGAGCATTTCCCCGGAGTTCCGATCATAACGTGCATGGCGGCGGACAAGCACCAGCACATGCACCGTGGAGACGTACTCGTCGACGATCGCGAGAAGCATCGTGCGGCCTATGAGGAAGCGGGGGTCGTCTTCGTGCACCACAAGAATGCCGAGGACAGCCTCAGGCAGCTGGCGAAGATCTTTCCGTCGGTGGAAGCGCCCGAAAGCGCGGACGCTTAGGCCGCGGCCTTGAGGTCGACCTTCTCGACCCACTCCGGCCAGAACACCGGCTCGCGGCTCGACCAGCCGGGAGCAGTTGCTGCGCTCTCACTGATCGACTGCAGCAGGATGCGGCGGCGATCCGGGTGCAGGTGCGGAAGGGCCGCGGCGGAGCAGAATGCAGCCGGCAGCCAGGGCCGCGCGGCGGCACCGATCAGCCGCTCGTACAGGAAACGATAGGCCGCGAAATTCGGCAGACGGTCCTGTCCAAGGTCGAAAGCCGAAATGGTGATGAGCATGCCGATGAACGGCTCGATCATGTCGAGACCGCTGTCATCCGGCACCTGAAGGCGCAGATGATCGAGCTGCTTGTAGAGACGTGCCTGGGCGCGGATCGACGCGGCTTCGCCCTCGTCGCGGGCCCAGCATTCAATCGGGTCGCGGCGACCATAAGCCACATCGAGCGACCGGCGGATGTAGCGCTGCGTAGCTTTCGGGAAGCTCGCAAACTCCTTCATCTCCGAGATCAGCATCGCGCCGCTTGCCGGCTGGCTGGTCCGCGTAATCATCAACCCGACTCCTTTTGCCCGGGTGGGATCATGCGGCCGATTTGGTTGCGTATTGCTTAACCACTGTTCCACCCCGGGTTCAGATTGAATCAGAGGGGAGTCACCGCGTCTAGGCCAGAAATTGACCCGAAACGTCAAAACTGTGGATTGTTGATTTATTGCAACGGCGCTGCTTTTTTGTGACGGCTCCGTAACTTACTCCGGAAAACCGGACGACGGGACGGGCTCGTCATCCTCACCCGGCTGGGCCGCCGCCGACGGATCCGAGGCATCCATCGATTCATCGCTTCCGACGTCGACTTTCGCGCCGGGATCGTTGGGATTTTGCTTGAGCTTGCGCTCCAGCTCCTTCTCCGGCTCGCCGGAGATGGTCGGCGCCGGAGGCTTTTGATGCTTGTTCGTGTCCGTCATGTTCAGTCTTCTCTTCCGCACCATTTCCCCAATGCAACGAGCGGCTTCCCATGCCGTTCCGGCGATTTGCTTCATTGCATTCGACCGGCTGGTGCGATGTTTCTGCGAATGGGCAACGGGCGGTTTGCGCGCTGGCCATTTTGAGCCAAGACGATACCAATGCTGATGATGTCCCAGACCGCAACGCGAACTCGCTTCAGCGACTGGCCGCTTGCGGTCAAATCGATCCTTGGATTCTGGCTGTTCTACGCGCTGACCGTCGTCGCCCGGGCATTCCTTGGCACCGATCCGTGGACAATCGTCGTGAACAAGCTGGCCGTGGTCGGAATCGGCGTTGTCCTCACCGCGCTGATCTACGGAGCGATCACTCTGCTGGCCGACAACGGAAGCATTCGCCGCAAGACGATCACGGCTGCCGTAGCGTCCACAATTGCGGCAATGATCATGGGCGTAACCCTCATCGCCATCGAGGACTATTTCCGGGAAAGCCGGGAGCAGTTCCGTTATCAGGCACGCGAGGGCTTCACGGTCGTTGAACAAGGGCAAACGATACGGGTCGAGCGAACCGCGCAGGAACCGTTGGTCCTCACCATGCCCAGGATGAGCGATCTCGACATCAACAAGCGCATCCGCATTGCCGCCGATGCTTCGGTCGTGTGGCTGTTCTTTTTCCTCGCCTGGAGCGCTTTCTATTTGGCGAGCCGGGTCCAGTCCGAAGCCCTGGGCGCCGAACGGCGCGCCGCGGAAGCCGAAAGCGCGGCCCAGGCCGCACAGGTCCGCGCCCTGCGCTACCAGGTCAACCCGCACTTTCTCTTCAACACGCTGAATTCGCTTTCCTCCCTGATCATCGCCAATCGGGGAGAGGAAGCGGAATCGATGGTCCTCAAGCTTTCGACATTCTTCCGCCAGAGTCTCACGCTCGACGCCAGCGCCGACATCAACCTTTCCGAGGAGGTCGCTCTCCAGCGCCTCTACCTGGATATCGAGAAGGTGCGTTTCCCCCGCCGCCTCAAAGCGGAGTTCGATATTCCAAGGGAGCTCGAAACCGCGCGGCTTCCCGCCCTGATCCTCCAGCCGATCGTTGAAAATGCGATCAAGCATGCCGTGTCGCCGACGCGCGACCGAGTCTTGTTGCGTATCGTCGCCCGGGAAGCGGGACCCGGCCGATTCACCATCGAGGTCAGCAATAGCGGCGGACGTCCAGCCCAGGCCGGCAAGAACGGAATAGACAGTACCGGCGTTGGCATCGCCAATGTACGCCAGCGTCTCTCCGCCCGGTTTGGCTCGCTGGCAAGCTGCGCTTATGGAGCGACGGAGGATGGGGGCTATCGCGTTCTGCTGACGCTCCCGCTGGATCGCTCGGATGCCTGAAGCACTGAAGGTGCTCATTGCCGATGACGAGCCGCTTGCCGCGGAACGCCTTCAGCTGCTGCTCGCCAAGTGCGACGGGATTGATCTCGTCGGCACTGCGACCGATGGCGAAAGCACCGTACGAATGGCCGAAGCGTTGAACCCGGACCTGTTGCTTCTCGATATCGCCATGCCTGGACTCGATGGCATCGGAGTGGCCAGGGCCCTCGCCGAGCGGCAACCTTCACCCGCGGTCATCTTCGTGACCGCTTTCGATCAATTCGCCGTCGCGGCCTTCGAAGTCGAGGCCGTCGATTATTTGATGAAGCCGGTCGAGCCGGCGCGCCTTCAGAGATCGCTCCAGCGGGGACGGGATTATCTCGAGCGGCGGGAGACCCGGCCGTCGACGCGGCCCGTGCTTTCCCCACACCTGCAGGAGTTTTGGGCGTCGGACCTCAGCGGGCTTGTGCGCATCGCCGCCCGCGACATCGACCGCGTCTCGGCGGAACGCGATTACATGCGGCTGCACGTCGGCCGCCGGAGCTGGCTTATCCACCATTCGATGGCCGCACTAGAAGAAGGCCTGGATCCGGAACTGTTCGTTCGGCTCCATCGCTCGGCGATCGTTCGCAAGGATTTCATTTCCGGCTTCACCCGCAACCAGTCGGGGCGCTGGATCGCGCGTCTCGCTGACGGAAATGAGCAGCCCGTCGGCCGCCTCTATTCGGACCGGGTGCGGAGCATCGCCGGGCGCTAATCGCCCGCGGTAGAGCGATTGACGACGGTCGTCGCCGCCACGTCGAACATGACATTCCCGACCGTCCGAAAGATGTCCGGAACCATTTCGACGGCAACCAGAAGCGCGAGCGGTGCGATCGGCACTCCGAGCGCGAGATTGATCGGCGCGATCGAGCTGATGTAGCTGACCTCTCCCGGGAGGCTGACAGCGCCGTAGCTCATGACCGCGGCGACCGCCGTTGCGGCGATCATCTGGGCGATCGTCGGGTGAAATCCGAGCCAGTGCGCGACATAGAAAGAGACGGCGACATTCATGGCCGGTCCGGTCGCCCGAAACAAAGCGACGCAGATCGGCAGGGTGACATCGGCGACCTGATCCCGAACGCCCATTTCCCGCGATGCCGTCAGCATGGCCGGCAGGGACGCCAGCGACGACCGCGTGGAAATCGCGACCGCCAGCGGCCGGATCGTCGCTCTTGCGAACCTCGCAGCCGGAATCCCGCCGACGAGGATCGCCAGGGGATAACCGACCAGGGTTATCAGGATTCCGATCAACGAGATCAGGACCACATAATGGCCAAGGCCGGCGAAGGCGGACCCGCCCGCCGCCGATCCTACCGTCAGGGCCAGTGCGAACACTCCGATTGGAGCGAGCCAGAGCACCCAGGTGATGACCACGAGGACCGCGTCCGCAATGGCTTCGAAAAGGACGATGATCGCCTTTCGGCCCTGGTCCGAAATGCTTGCGAGCGCGAGCGCGAACAAAACGGAAAAAACAACCAGGGGAAGAATGTCGCCGTTGGCGGCAGCCGAGAAAACATTGTCGGGAATCACACCCTTGAAGAAGTCGGCTATCCCCGGGAGCGGCTGAGACGCCTTCTGTTCCACATTCGCAAGCGCGGCCTGCAGGCTCTCCGCGGTTCCGTGCGGGAGCGGGAAGACCCTGGTAAGGAAGAGGATCGAGAGCGTCCCGAACAATGCGGAAGTCGTACAAACGACGACGATCAGCGCTACGGTGCGGCCGGCGATGCGACCCGCCTGGGCCGCTTCCGCGCTCTTTGCGATGCCGACAACCAGCAGAGTGACCACGAGCGGAATGACCGTCATCTTGAGCGCGTTGAGCCACAGCGTCCCGACGAAGCTCGCGGTCGCGAGGACGCCCTCGCGGATTGCGGGCTCAAGATTGCCGGCGAGGCCCCCGAGCGCGAGTCCGAGGACCAAAGCCGCCAGCGCCCAATAAGCGCGGAAGGAACGTCCGGCGCCCTCTTTGGAATTTGCGTTCAACGCGGTTTCCGGAACTTGAAAATGAAGCGGTCGGTCTTCCCGCGGATCTTGGGGTCGAACACCAGCAGATTATGATCGTCCGCGGGATTGCGAAGAATGTCGCTTTCGCCGACGAGCTGGAACCCGGCGCGTTTGAAATCCGCCTTCGCGACTTCGGGGTCTATCCGATGCAGCCGCTCCACGGTCGCGCGCGTGTCGCTGTTCGGATTGGCGACATGATCGATCACTCCCACGATGCCTCCGGGCTTCATCGCCGCATAAAGCGTTTTCAGGAACGCGGCCGGCTCCATATGGGGAATGCCGTATTTCTGACTTTCCCAATATGTATCGTGATAGTCGAGGTTGAGCATCGCGAAGTCCGCCGAATTTCTGGGAAGCGTCGGCGCCTCGAACGGGGTGGAGATGATCGAAACGTTGGGGGTCTTGGCCGCAAAAGCCTCGAACGCCGTTTTCGTATCGGGTTTGTAGAATTGGGTCGGCTCCCAGACGAGGACGTGGCCCTTGGGCCCCACAGCGGGAGCGATGATTTCCGCCCAATATCTATTGGCGCCGAAGAGGTCGATCACGTGCATGCCCGGACGAAGTCCGAAGAACTTCAGAACCTCGGCAGGCTTGCGCGATTCATCCAGTTTCACATTGTCCGCCGATCGGCTCGGCGCGGCGATCGCTGCGTCGATGCCAGTACCGGGCGGTGGCGGGGCTGCCGCGACGACCGGCTGTGAAAGGCAAAGCATCAAGGCGGCAAGCTTCAATCGGCGCATCGGAAACCCCTTCATCGTTGCGCCTCTTTATCATTCCGGCGCAGACGCGCCAGCGACTCATAATCGCTTGCAGCGGAGCAATTTTCGACTAGCGTCTGCCAGTCGCCAGTTCTTCGGGGGAAGCAAAATGGCAACGATCGCCGCATCGCCGTCCGACCGCAAAGCGTCCGAACGCAAATTCTATTCGCGGATGGCGCTGTTCCTGGTCTTTCTCGTGTTCCTGGGTTTCGCACCGAGCTTCTATCTGCGCGGCATTGTGCCGTCTTATCCGCGGCCGAACCCCACTCTCCCGCCGGCAGTGATCCTGCACGGCACCGTTTTCACGCTCTGGATGGCTGTGATCGTCACCCAGACGCAGCTCATCTCCGCCCGCAAGCATGAGGTGCACATGCGCCTCGGAAAGCTGGCGATGCTGTTCGCGATCCTGATGATCCCAGTCATGTATTTCACCGCCGTGGGGCAGGTGGCCCGCGCCAACCAGCCCCCCTTCACCGATCCGCTGACCTGGACGATCGTACCGCTCGCCACGATCATTCCTTTCGCGGTCCTCGTGTGGGAAGGCTGGAAAAATCGGCGCAACGCCCCGTGGCACAAACGTGCCTTGCTGGGCGCTGCCATCGTGGTGGTCGCCGGACCCAGCATCGGCAGGCTGCCCATCGCCCCGCCAACGCGGGTAGGGTTCACAATCATCCTGCTGCTGGAATTCCTCCTGTTCGTCCCGTTGATCGTCTGGGATCGGCGAACCACGGGCAAGATCCACCCGGCGACCAAGCTTGGGCTCGCGATGCTCGGGATCGTTGCCTTCGTTCCGATTGCGGTCTTCTGGACGGGCGCGGACTGGGCATCGATCGCACGCCATCTCCCTGGCGTGGCCGCCTGACGTTTCTCTTCAAAACGGAGCAAATCGGAACCGGAACTGACCCAGTTCCTGTCGTTGCGGAGACGAACCGCAGCTAGCTTGAGGCATGCACCATCAGCGTGCCGACCTCCCGCTAAAGCTCGACGGCCTCGCCGCGGCCAAGGCGTTCTTCGCTGGATGTATTGGCAATTCCGATCCGTCACGCGAAAGCCTGTGGGTGGCGCACGTCGACGAGAAAGCCCGCTGCATCCATCTTTCGCGACATGAAGGTGACGGGCACGGCGCACCCCTTCCCTTGCGCGACATCATTGCCGATGCCGCGCTGAACGGCAGCGCCGGGATCCTCCTCGCGCATAATCACCCGAGCGGCGATGCCACGCCGAGCCGTTCGGATTGCCTCGCCACCCGCCGGCTCGCCTCCGCGGCCGAAGCCCTCGATTGCGTCATCCTCGATCATCTCGTCTTTGCTGGCATCGCCTGCACGAGCTTCCGGCAATTGGGCTTGCTCTAGAACGCTAGTGCAAGGCTCCGCGCTGCGGTAACTGCCGCGGATGGCCGTTGTTGCCGCATATCTTTATCGCGACGGTGTCCGCGTCCGCAGCATCACGATCGATGAGAAGGTCGACTGCGCGGACAAGAAGTCCGAGTTCGTCTGGATCGGCCTCGCCAACCCGACCGCCGAGGAAATGCGGTCCCTCCAGGATTGCTACGATCTGCACCCGCTCGCCGTCGAGGATGCACTGAAGGGCGACCAGCTGCCAAAGATCGACGTTTACGACGACCAGCTGTTCGTGGTCGCCCGGACCGCGCGATTGATGGAAGACCATATCGATTACGGCGAAACGGCCATCTTCGTCGGTCACAGCCACATCATCAGCGTCCGCCACGGCTCGACCCGGGCTCACACCGCGCTTCGGGAACAGCTGGAGAAATCGCCGCGGCTGCTGACTCACGGCGTCGATTATCTGCTCCACGCCATCCTCGACTACATCATCGACGGCTATTTGCCCCTCATCGACGAGCTCGAAGAGGAAGTCATCGAGATGGAGCATGCGATGGACAGCTTCCTCCAGCACGATGAGGTCAACCGCATCTTCACGGTCCGCCGGGAGCTGATCCGGTTCCAGCGGGTGCTCGGCCCGATGGGAGAGGTCGCACAGAAACTGGCCAGGCAGGAGCTTCCGTGCATCGATGCCGAGGCGCGAAACTATTTCCGTGACGTCCAGGACCATGTCCGCCGGGTCCAGGCCCGGGTCGACGCGCTTCGTGACGAACTGACGGGCGTATTCGAGTTCAGCACGTTGCTCGAGCAGCAGCGGCAGGGAACGATCACCAGGCAGCTGGCGGCGTGGGCGGCGATCCTCGCGGTTCCGACGGCGATCGCGGGCATCTACGGAATGAACTTCAAATATATGCCCGAGCTGAACGAGCATTACGGCTATTTCGTCGTCCTCGCCGTGATCGTCGGGATCTGCATCTGGCTTTATACCCGATTCCGGCGCGCGAACTGGCTCTAGCTCAGCCCTTCATCGAGCAGGGCTGGATGGCAGCCGCCTCCGGCCGCGGCGCCGCGATCCGGAACGCCATCAGATACGCATCGCCGCCGTTCAGAGTGCTGAACCTCACCGGCCGCATGCCGAGCGCGCCGAACTCACATTTCAGCTGCTCCGGCGGGATCCCGTGCCGTTCCACCGGCCGATTGGAATCGACGACGATCACCTGGCCGTCTGGCTTCACGCCCTCGCGCATGTGCCACAGGAAGGCGTAGGGCGATTGGACCTCGTGGTACATGTGGACGAGGAACACACGGTCGAAGGACTCGGACGGCAGCATCGGATCGTCCGGCGTGCCCAGCTTGATCGCGACATTGTCGAGGCGGTCCCGCTGGACGCGGTCGTTGAGATTGGTGATGGTCTCCGGGACGATATCCTCGGCGAGCACGCGGCCTCTGGGGCCAACCGCCGGCGCAAGGCGAACGGTGTAATAGCCCTCGCCCGCCCCGACGTCGGCTACGGACATTCCCGGCTTGATTTCGGCGAGGCGCATCACTTCCTCCGCTTCCCCGAGCCGATCGCGGGCGTCCTCGGTCGAGAAGGATTCGCCGACGATCGGAGCGACGGCGCGATGCGCCTTCGGAAAATGCGGTTCGCTCGGCTGAGCGCGGCATGAGCAAAGCGCGGCGAGAGCGAGGAGTGCGGCAGCCCTATTCCACATCCTCGACCTCGATCTTTTCGCCGGTCACGCGCTGGGACAAGGCCGCAGCCATGAACCGGTCCAGGTCGCCGTCGAGGACATCGCCTGGGCTGGTCGAAGTCACGCCGGTCCTGAGGTCCTTCACCAGCTGGTAGGGCTGGAGGACGTAGGACCGGATCTGATGCCCCCAGCCGATGTCGGTCTTGGCGGCGTTCGCGGCATCGGCCTCCGCTTCGCGCTTTTGCAGCTCGGCTTCGTAGAGGCGCGCCTTCAGCTGCTTCATCGCCGACGCGCGATTCTTGTGCTGCGAGCGTTCGTTCTGACAGGCGACGACGATCCCGGTCGGAATGTGGGTGATCCGCACCGCGCTGTCGGTCGTGTTGACGTGCTGGCCGCCCGCTCCCGACGATCGGTAGGTATCGATCCTCAGGTCCTTGTCCTCGACCTGGATGTCGATGTCGTCATCGACTTCGGGATAGACCCAGACGCTCGAGAAGCTCGTGTGCCGGCGGGCATTGGAGTCATAGGGGCTGATCCGGACCAGTCGGTGAACTCCACTTTCCGTCTTGAGATTGCCGTACGCATTCTCGCCCTTGATCAGCACGGTGGCGGACTTGATCCCCGCCTGCTCGCCGGGATGGTGGTCGATCAGCTCGACCTTCATTCCGTGGCGTTCGCCCCAACGCGTATACATGCGCTGCAGCATCTCGGCCCAATCCTGGCTTTCGGTTCCGCCGGCGCCGGCGTTGATTTCGACATAGGCGTTGTTGGCGTCCGCCTCTCCAGCGAGTAACGCGGCGACCTTGTCCCGCTCAGCCCGCTCGGCGAGTTCGCCGAGGCTCCGGACGCCGTCGTCAACCAAGGCGGTATCACCCTCGGATTCGGCAAGCTCGATCAATTCAGCCGTATCGGCGAGCTCACGCTCGATCGCGCGCGTGGCGTTGATCGCCTCATCGAGCCGGCGCCGCTCACGCATCACCTCCTGCGCCGCCTTGGGATCGTCCCACAGCGACGGGTCTTCGACCTTGGCGTTCAGCTCATCGAGCCGCCGCAACGCGCGGTCCCAGTCGAGGAACCGGCGGAGCAGCGCGGTCGCTGCGTTGATCTGATCGATATGAGACTGCGCTTCCGCGCGCATTGTTGAACCTTCGTAAGCTTGCCCGCGAACCGCCTAATAGACGCTGTTCTGGCTTTGCAAGTCGCCCGGCTGCGATTGGGCACTCGTCGCCTTCGAATGCAGCGCCCTTTGCGCCTGCTGCTGCTGCTCATTCGCGTAGGGATCGCCCTGCGTTCCGCGATATGCCCGGCGAGGCTCGGTCTGCGGCTGGAACGCCTCCCAAATCACTTCGGATTTCGGGTCTTCGGTCACCGGGAAGCTGCCGAACACCCGCTTGCCGGTCGCGCGATCGACGCGCACCCAGCGGATTCCCGGAGGAGCCACGAAGGGAACTTTCGGCTGGTCCTGAAGCGATGCGAGTGCCCATTGTTTGAAGATCGGCGCGGAGATCCGACCACCCTGGGCATAGCCGCCCATACTCCGCGGCTGGTCGTAACCCAGGTACACACCCCCGACGATGTCGGGAGTTCCGCCAACGAACCAGACGTTGGTCGGGCCCGAGGTCGTTCCCGTCTTGCCGAACATCGGACGGTTGAGATCGCGGAGCACCGTCGCGGTCCCGCGCTCGATCACGCCTTCCATGATGTGGACCATCTGGAAGGCCGCCATCGCGTCCACGACCTGCCGGTTGCGACTTGGCGGGCGCGGCATCGGTTTGCCGTCCCAATCGGGCGCGTTGCACTTGTCCATCAGGGCGCAGCGATTGTCGGTGCGGTAGATGACCTTCCCGTGGCGGTCCTGGACATAATCGATCGTGGTCGGCTTCACCGACCGGCCCTGGTTGGCGATGATCGCATAAGCATTCACCAGCCGCAGCACGGTCGTTTCGCCGGCGCCAAGGGCGATCGACAAATAATTCGGGAAATTTCCGACGCCGAGCTTCTTCGCCGTGTCGATGACCTTCGGCATCCCCACCTGCGAGGCAGTGCGTACGGTCATCAGGTTGCGCGACTGCTCGACACCCCAGCGCATCGTTTTCGGGCCCGAATAGCGCTTGTCGAAATTGACGAAGCATTTGTTGCCGAGGCCTGCGCCCTGCCAGACGCAGAAGGGCGCATCGACCACGATGGTCGCCGGAGTCATCCCGTTCTCCAGCGCGGTCGTGTAGACAACCGGCTTGAACGCCGACCCCGGCTGGCGAAGCGCCTGCGTCGCCCGGTTGTAGCTGGAACCGATGACGTCGAAGCCGCCCTGCATCGCCATGATGCGCCCGGTGTGAACTTCCTCGATCAGCATTCCTCCGGAGATTTCGGGGATCGATCGAAGCCCGTAATTTCCCGGTCCGATCTGCTTGACGATGATCACCATCCCCGGCCGGAGGAAGCCGAATGCCGAACCGCCCTCGCCGCGTTTCGGCATGGACGCTGCCGACGCCGGCAACGCCCCGGTCGAACCGTTGGTGAAGCCGATCGTGGCTGCGCCGTCGCCTTTCGAAAGGACGACAGCCTTGAGCCAGTCGCTGAAGCCCGTCCCCACGGGCGCCCGATCGAGCTCAGCAGCCCAGTCGCCTGACAAATCGACGCTCATGTTGAGATCGCGCCAACCGCGGCCGCCGTCGAACTTGGCGAGCCCGTCGCGGAGGGCCTGTGCCGCAGCATCCTGCATCTTAGGGACCATCGAGCTGCGCACCCACAGCCCGCCGGCGTAGAGGCTGTTCGGGCCCTTGTCGGCGCCCTCACCGAATTGCTTGATCAGCTCCCGGCGGACCTCTTCCATGAAGTAGCCGCCCTGCTGATGAAATTTCTCGTTGCTTCCGTAGCGGATCGTGCCAAGCGGCGCGGCTGCGGCGGTCTTCCACTGATCTTCGGTGATGTAACCGTTCTTGTACATCTCGCGGAGCACGTAATTGCGCCGATTCAACGCCTTTTGGGTCGCGCGCACCGGGTCGTAATTCGCCGGCGCCTTGGGAAGGACCGCCAGATAGGCGGCTTCGGGCAAGGTCAGGTCGGTGACGTCCTTGTCGAAATAGGCGCGGGAGGCTGCCTGAACGCCGTAAGCGTTGCGGCCGAGGAAGATCGAGTTGAGGTAGAGCTCGAGAATTTGCTCCTTGCTGAGAGTGGATTCGAGGCGGAATGCGAGGATCGCCTCGCGAATCTTGCGACCGACGTTGTAGCTCGAATCCTTGAGCAGATATTTCGCGACCTGCTGGGTGATCGTCGATCCGCCCTTGGCGCGTCCGCCCCCCGTCACGCTTTTGGTCGTGAAATCGAACACCGCGCCGAGCAGCCCGGTGTAGTCGATCCCGCCATGCTGGAAGAATGTCTTGTCCTCGGCCGAGATGAACGCGTGAACGAGCATCGGCGGATATTGGTCATAGGACAGCTCGACGCGGCGCTCGCGGGCGAAAGTCTGGACCGGATCGCCGTCAAATCCGCGGACATTGGTTGGAAGCGGCGGCTCGTAGGCCAGCAATTTCTCCGAGGAGGGCAGCCCGCTTGCGAAATAGAGCCAGACCGCGGCGAACAGGGTGAAAAAGGCGAGCCCGATCCATGTGCCTCGCCTGACCCATTTGCGCTCCCACAAGGGGTCGATTCGCTCGTGCACCCTCTGATTGAAGGCGACGAGATCGGGCAATTCCCAGGTGGGGATATTCAGACGCTCGAACTTCATTCGGGCGAGCGTCTAGCTCGTTCGGCTGGCGGCGGGAAGGCGTGATTAGCGACGCGAGCGCGCTGCGACGTCCGCTTCGATCGCCTGGGCGAGCGCCAGAACGATTGCCTTGCGATGTTCGGGATCGCGCAGAAGCTGCTCGTCATCGGCGTTGCTGATGTATCCGGCCTCGAAGAGCACCGCGGGTGAATCTGCCCGACGAAGCACGTGGAAGGCCGCGAAGCGATGCGGTTCAGGACGAAGCTCAAACCGGCCCGCCGACTTGTTCACCAGGCGCGACGCGAAATCGGCGGAAGCGCCCATCTGGTCCCTCATCGCCAGATCGGCGAGCATCGAGCGCACCGAGCCATCGGACTGTTCAGGTCCAGCGCCGCGATTCTCGGACTCGGCGAAGCGGGCAGCCTCGACATCCGACGCCACGTCCGACAGCGAATAGATACTCGCTCCACGCGCCAGCGGATTGGGAGCGCTGTCCATATGCAATGAAACGAACAAGGCAGCGCTGAGGTGTTGGGCAACCGCGGCGCGCTCCTCCAGCGTCAGGTAGCGGTCGTCCTCGCGGGTCATGGCGACGCGAACCCGGCCGCGTTGCACCAGCGCATCGCGCAGCTCACTCGCCAACTGGAGAGTAAGCTGCTTCTCCTTGATCTCGCCCGAGACGCTTGTCGCTCCGGGGTCGGAACCGCCGTGACCCGGGTCGATTACAACGATCGGCCTGCCGGCAGTCCCGGGCGCGCCGTAGATATGCTGACTGACGGCCGCCGGAAGGGCAACGGTGAGGCGGGCCGGCCGGGCTTCACCGATTCCGGCCGCTTGCTCGTCGGCCGACGTTGCCGCGCTTCGGCCCGCTCCGAGAACGAGCAGCAGGGCAGCCGCCGCGACGAACATTGCCGCCGCGCCCGCCATCGCATTCGTTCCTATCCTCGGAAACTTCACGAACATCGCCAAGCTGTTGACCCCAAACGGCAACTTATCATGCTCTTATGGTTAATAGGAAATTATCCCCAATTCTGCGCGTCGCGACGGGCCCTGCTGTTGCGGCGCCGATGGTGGAATGCTAACTCGCCTCCACCCGGGCCATCCAGCCGGGGATCTCGCCGGACCCATATTATGGCGACGGCTCCACGAGGTTGAAGCTCGCATGACGCCACAGAACGCCCTGACCGCGCTCCTTACCGGGCCGGCGGGCGTGTTTTCCGCGCGAGACCGCGGAATGGCCAGTGCAGCAGAGGCACTTATCCTAAATCCCGCCACCGCCGCAGATTCAGTTCCGAACGGCGTGGCCCAGATCATGGCGCGCCGCAGTTCGAACCGACTGTCTCCGCGCGCCCGGAGAATCTTCAATGTCCATGCGCATGCTGATCGACGCGCGCCACCCGGAGGAAACCCGGGTCGCGGTCGTCAAGGGAAACCGGATCGAAGAGTTTGATTTCGAGTCCGCCGAGCACAAGCAGCTCAAAGGGAATATCTATCTTGCCAAGGTGACCAGGGTCGAACCGTCGCTTCAGGCGGCGTTCGTCGACTATGGCGGAAACCGACACGGCTTCCTGGCCTTCAGCGAAATCCACCCGGATTACTACCAGATTCCGAAGGCTGATCGGGAAGCGCTGCTTCGCGAGGAAGCCGAGCACGCTGCCGAGGAAGAGCGCCTTCGTGCGGCGGTGCTCGACGCCGAAGATGCGGACGACTTTGTCGACGAAGAGCCGCCGGCCGACGAGAACGGAAATGGGGAGGAGCCGGCCGAAGCCGGCACCGGATCCAATCGTTCGCCCGTCGACGAATCCGCCGCCGATGAGCTGCGCCGGAAGCGGCAGAACCTGCGCCGCCGCTACAAGATCCAGGACGTCATCCAGCGCCGGCAGGTGCTTCTGGTCCAGGTCGTCAAGGAAGAGCGCGGCAACAAGGGCGCGGCGCTAACCACCTATCTCTCGCTCGCCGGCCGCTATTGCGTGCTTATGCCGAACACCAGCCATGGTGGCGGGATCAGCCGCAAGATTTCGAATGGGGCCGATCGCAAGCGGCTGAAGTCCATCATGACGGACCTAAAGCTTCCATCGACCATGGGCCTCATCGTTCGCACCGCAGGGCTGTCGCG
>DATLOY010000149.1:0-6335 GCA_035536015.1 Sphingomicrobium sp. | reverse complement strand
CTTCCTGCCTTTGTCGAACCGCCACGACCTGCCCGAGCGGCCGTGCCACGACCCGATCGACCGTATCGAGGAAAGCCTCGACACCCTGGTCCCGCCGTCGGCCGCCACGCCCTATGACATGCATGAGCTCATTCGGAAGGTTGCCGATGAGGGCGATTTCTTTGAGCTCCAGCCCGCGCATGCCGCGAACATCATCGTCGGTTTCTGCCGGATCGAAGGGCGAACGGTCGGCGTCGTCGCCAACCAGCCGATGGTGCTTGCCGGCGTGCTCGACATCAACTCTTCGAAAAAGGCCGCCCGCTTCGTCCGCTTCTGCGACGCGTTCGACATTCCGATCCTGACCTTCGTCGACGTTCCAGGGTTTCTCCCCGGCGTCGGCCAGGAGCATCACGGGATCATCAAGCATGGCGCGAAGTTGCTGTTCGCTTATGCCGAAGCGACGGTGCCCAAGATCACGGTGATCACGCGCAAGGCCTATGGCGGCGCCTATGACGTCATGTCCTCCAAGCATCTGCGCGGCGACTTGAACTATGCCTGGCCTACGGCCGAGATCGCGGTGATGGGCGCAAAGGGTGCGGTCGAGATCATCTTCCGCCAGGATGCGAAGGACGCGGAGACGATCGCCAAGCGAACCGCCGAATATGAAGCGCAGTTCGCCAACCCGTTCGTCGCCGCGAGCAAGGGCTTCATCGATGAGGTGATCATGCCGCATTCCACGCGGCGGCGGGTCGCGATGGGGTTACGCAAACTCAGGAACAAGCAGCTGGAGAATCCATGGAAGAAGCACGACAACATTCCGTTGTGACTGATCGCTTCTATTCATTCTGGGGTGGCTTCGTCGGCTATCATATTTGGATTGGCTTGCTTGCCGCGCTTATCGCTGCGGCTCTCATTCCTTGGAAAGGTTGGTGATGAGCACTTACACCGCGACTATCCGCTGGAGCCGGACGGGCGACGGCGACTTCACCAAGGGGCAGTACAGCCGCGCCCACGAATGGGAATTCGACGGCGGTGCGGTCGTGCCCGCCAGCGCGAGCCCGCATGTCGTTCCAACGCCTTGGTCGGATGTTGCGGGGGTCGATCCGGAGGAAGCATTCGTCGCCTCGCTGTCGTCATGCCACATGCTGTTCTTCGTCGATTTCGCGCGGCGGGCGGGGTTCGTCCTCGACGATTATGTCGATGAGGCCGAGGGAGTGCTCGAAAAGCGCGCCGACGGGAAAATGGCGATGACTCGGGTGACGTTGCGTCCGCGCGTGACATGGGGTGGCAGCGCGCCGGACGATGCCGCGATCGCCGACCTCCACCATCGCGCCCACGAGGCCTGCTTCATCGCCAACAGCGTGACGACTGAGGTGGTCGTTCAACAGTAGTTGCCGTCATTGCGAGCGTAGCGAAGCAATCTAGAGGCGCATTGGACAGGCTGGATTGCTTCGTCGCTTCGCTCCTCGCAATGACGCGTGAGGGAGAAGAATGCATGAAACTCGGCCGCCTCAACCATGTGGGCGTCGCGACGCCGTCGATCGAGAACAGCCTCGCGCTCTACGCCAGGATGTTCGGCGCGGAGCCGCACGGGCCAGCCTTCGACCTCCCTGCGCAAGGCGTCCGCGTCTGCTTCGTCGATGCGCCCAACTCGCAGATCGAGCTGATCGAGCCGCTCGGCGACGACAGTCCCATCGTGAAGTTCCTCGAAAAGAACCCTCTCGGCGGACAGCATCACGTCTGCTTCGAAGTGTCCGACATACACGCCGCCAAGAGTGAGTTCGAAGCGAAGGGCGCGCGAGTCCTCGGCGAACCGCGTATCGGTGCGCACGGGACGCTGGTCTTCTTCGTTCACCCCAAGGACATGGGCGGGGTCCTCACCGAGATCATGGAATCGCCGCCCCAAGCGCACGCATGAGGTTGGTCGCGATCCTTGCGGCGCTGGCCGTCGGACTCGCGACTCCGGTCGATGCCCAGGTCCTGCTCGCCCGACCCGTCCAGGTGGCCGCGACCTTGCCGGCCGGAACCACCCGGCTGACCGACAATGCTTATGCCACCGGCCGAAACAGTTGGGGGATCCGGCGCCCTTGATCGTGCTGCTGCATGGGGCTGGGGGCGACGCCTCGCGCGTTCTCGCGCGTTACGTGCCGGTGGCGGAGCGGTGGGGAGCGATCGTGCTTGCGCAGCAATCGACCGATGTCAGCTGGCGCATTCGCCCCTCACCGGATGGATCATTGGACTTCGGACCCGATGTCGCGAAGATCGATCAAGCGCTTGCGCAGTTGTTCGCCCAGGTTTCGATCGATCCGCGGCGGACCGTCGTGATCGGATTTTCCGACGGCGCCAGCTACGGCCTCTCGCTCGGTCTCGCCAACCCACAATTGTTCCGGTGCATTGTCGCACTTTCGCCCGGCTATCTCGCAATTCCGGCGCATGTCGACAGGTCGCAGCGAATCTTCATCACCCATGGTCGCCGCGACGAGATCCTGCCTTTTTCGAATGTCATCGGGAATATCGTTCCCGCCCTCGAGAAGGCCGGGCTGCACCCGCGTGTGCGCTGGTTCAACGGCGGGCATACCGTGGATGACGCTGCGTGGAATGAATCGCTGGACTTCGCGCTGAGCCCGCCTGCCTCGCCTTGAAGGGGGTTGGGACGGGCATCGTTCCACGCTAGCGGGCCAACATGTTGGAAAGTTTCAAGGAGTCGTGATGCGTATCTCGAAATTGCTCGCTGCGTTCGCGCTGCTCGTTCCTGCAATGTCCGTGCGGGCTGCTGAACCCGATCTGCATGCCAGACCCGCGAAGGTCTCGCTGGCGCTGAAAACCGGCACGAGCCGTCTCAATGACAAGACATTCGTCTACGTTCCCCATAATTTGTCGGCGCCGGGGCCGGTCGTGCTCCTGCTCCACGGCGCGGGGCAGCGGGCCGACGATTTTCTGAAGCAGTTCATCAAGGAAGCCGACAAGACCGGCGCGATCCTGCTCGTGCCGCAGGCCGCGTCGGGCAGCTGGGCTCTGAAGCCCGACGGCGCGGGCGGAGCGGACTTCGGCAGCGACCCCGCAGCGATCGATGCGGCGCTGACCGAGCTGTTCGCCAAGGCGCCGGCCGACCCGGCGCGGGTCGCGGTGCTCGGTTTCTCGGACGGCGCGGGCTACGCGCTCTCGCTCGGACTTTCGAACCCGGAATTGTTCAAGGGCGTCGCTGCGCTGTCGCCAGGGACGGTGTGGCTTCCGCCTGCCGTCGACAAGTCACAGCGGATCTACATCACGCATGGACGCCACGACGACATGCTGCCGCTAGCCAACGTTCGCGACAACATCGTTCCCGGGCTGCAGAAGGCGGGGCTGACAGTGCAGGTGAGCTGGCACGGCGGCGAGCATGAGATCGATCCGCGGACAATGGCGCAGGGCTTTGAATACGCCATCGGCAAGTAGGCGAGCGGAGCGGCCGATCGCCCTGAGCTTGTCGAAGGGCTGGCCTTTTCCTAGGGGGTTGAAGGGGAAAGACAGGGCTTCGTGGGTCCCTCAAAAGTAGTACTTTTGTGGGTTCCCTGTCAGGCTCAGCCCGAACGGAGTTGTATGTCGTCTGACAAGCGCCAGGACTGGGAGACGCTCGCCGCGAAGGAATCGCGCGGCAGGGACCTGTCGCGTGAGACGGTCGAAGGCATCAGCCTGAAGACCGTCTACGGTCCCGACGACGCGATCGACAGTGGCTATCCCGGCGTCGCGCCGTTCACGCGCGGACCTTATGCGACCATGTACGCGGGCCGACCCTGGACGATCCGCCAGTACGCCGGCTTCTCGACCGCCGAAGAATCCAACGCTTTCTACCGTCGCAACCTAGCTGCGGGTCAGAAGGGCCTTAGTGTCGCCTTCGATCTCGCCACGCATCGTGGCTACGACAGCGACAATCCGCGTGTAGCCGGAGATGTCGGAATGGCCGGCGTCGCGATCGATACCGTCGAGGACATGAAATTGCTCTTCGACGGAATCCCGCTCGATCAGATGTCGGTCAGCATGACCATGAACGGCGCAGTCCTTCCGGTCATGGCCTTTTTCATCGTCGCCGGCGAGGAACAGGGCGTCCCGCACGACAAGCTCACCGGCACGATCCAGAACGACATCCTGAAAGAGTTCGCGGTCCGCAACACCTACATCTATCCGCCCGAACCCTCGATGCGGATCGTGAGCGACATCATCGCTTATTGCGCTGCGGAGATGCCGAAGTTCAACTCGATCTCCATCTCAGGCTACCATATGCACGAGGCGGGAGCGACGGCGGTTCAGGAACTCGCCTACACGCTCGCCGACGGCATGGAATATGTCCGGGCCGCGCAGGCCGACGGCCTCGACGTGGACGATTTCGCGGGTCGCCTCAGCTTCTTCTGGGGCATCGGCATGAACTTGTTCATGGAGGTCGCGAAGCTTCGCGCCGCGCGAACCCTCTGGTACCGGATCATGACCGATCTCGGCGCGAAGAAGGATGAGTCCAAGCGGCTGCGCACCCACTGCCAGACCTCCGGCGTCAGTCTCACCGAACAGGACGCGTACAACAACATCATCCGCACCACGATCGAGGCGCTGGCGGCGGTGCTCGGCGGTACCCAGTCGCTGCATACCAACAGCTATGACGAAGCGATCGCGCTCCCGACCGATTTTTCCGCGCGCATTGCCCGTAACAGCCAGCTGATCCTCGCCGAGGAAAGCGGAGTCACCGCCGTCGCCGACCCTCTGGGTGGAAGCTGGTACGTCGAGAAACTGACTCGCGAGCTCGAAGAGAAAGCCTGGGCCTTGATCGAAGAGGTCGAGGCGCATGGCGGCATGACCAAGGCTGTCGCCGAAGGCCTGCCAAAGCACCGCATCGAGGAAGCCGCCGCAGCGCGCGCGGCGAAGGTCGATACTGGCGAGACGGTGATCGTCGGGGTCAATCGCTATCGGCCGGCCAACGAGCCCGAGCATGACATCCTGGAAGTCGACAACGCCAAGGTCCGCGCGCAGCAGATCGCCAAGATCGAGAAGGTCCGGGGGTCGCGGGACGAGGCGAAGGTCCGGGCTGCGCTGGATGCGCTCGAGGCGGGTGCCCGGGGCGACGAGAACCTGCTTCGCCTCAGCGTCGAGGCGGCGCGCGTGCGCTGCACGCTCGGCGAGATTTCCGATGCGCTTGAGCGCGCCTTCGGCCGCTACGGGACCACGCCAGAGCCGGTGCGCGGGATCTACGGCAAGGCGCGCCGCGACGGACGCTGGAAACTCGCTGAAGAAGGCACGCGCTTGGTCACCGACCGTCTCGGCCGCAAGCCGCGGATCATGGTCGCCAAAATGGGCCAGGACGGGCACGATCGCGGCGCCAACCTGGTCTCCTCGGCCTTCACCGACCTCGGCTTCGAAGTGATCCCCGGACCGCTCTTCCAGACCCCGCGCGAGAGTGCGGAAATGGCGATCGAGCATGACGTCGACGTGGTCGGCGCATCATCGCTCGCGGCCGGCCATCGCACCCTGATCCCGGAGCTGATTGCAGCGCTCAAAGACATGGGCCGTGCTGACATCAAGGTGATCGCGGGCGGCGTCATTCCGCCGCAGGATTATGCCGCGCTCCGCGCCGCGGGGGTCCAGGCGATCTTCGGTCCTGGCACCAACCTCGCTGACGCGGCCGACGAGGTGCTCCGCCTGCTCGGCCACAACCGCCCGCCCTTAGATGAGGCGGCGGAGTGACGAACTGCGCCTGGGTTGCCAGCTTCAGCACGATCGAGGTCGCCGAGCCGAAGTTCATGAGCTGCGAGCTTGCCGAGAGCGACATCGGCGCGCTGTCGAACATCTTGCGCGAGCTCAAGAATGGCGAGCCGCTCGGGCCGGAAGCATTCCCGAAGCACCTCTGGAACCAGAAGCCGAAGCCGATCAAGCAGCTGCCGCAGATCTTCATGGGAGCGGGTTACTGGGTGCTCGGCGCCAAGGCCGCGGACGTATTCCGCCAGTTCGATCTTGGCGGCGGCGGCCTCTATCCCGTCGAAATCCTTCAGAAGGATCGGTCGACGCGCGTCGACGGCGATTACTTCTGCCTTTGCTTCGGCAACAGGAAGATTGCGTTGGTTTCGGAAGACTCGCAGGGTCTGAGGCCGATCGGCACCGGATCGCAATATTGGAAGTTGCCGGCCATTCCGGTCGACGACTCGGTGATCCTTTCCGACGCTGCGCTGTCGGGACCTGATGTTTGGATCGACCCCGCCCTGTGGCTCGCTTTCTTCGTCAGCGATGCTCTTGCGCAAGCGCTGAAAGCGGCCAAGGTTGACGGGCCCTTCTCCTTTACGCGCTGCAAGGTGGTCTGATTTGTTCAAGAAAATCCTGATCGCCAACCGCGGGGA
>DATLOY010000148.1:0-9117 GCA_035536015.1 Sphingomicrobium sp. | reverse complement strand
GCGCAACACGCGCAATGGCTGGCGATGTCGGATGACCGCATCGCTCACCCCTCCCGGGGGCGAATCGATTCGGCACTCTCGGTATACGGAAATTTAACGCAGCGATTCAATTGGTTTCCTGACCCGCCCGTTCTTCAGGGCTACCTAGTCCGCATTCTCCATCGGCCAACCGCCAGATTCTCGGCAAGGCCAAAAATCCTGTCCTGCAGCATGCCTTTCGTGCCCTTAGGCTGGCGGATGGACCTCGCGTCAGCCTCCGCCCTCCGCGCCTCCGCGTGAACGGGCGCGCGCGCGCGACGAGCCAATTCGTCGATCGGCGGAGATTAGGCGCGACTCCGGACGCGGGTGTAGGAGGTGCGTTCCCGTCGTTGTCAGTTACGGGGTCCCCACAAAATACCACTTTGTGGGGTACCTCTCAGGGGAGGCTCAGGTGATCCACGCAAGGCCACGCCATTTGTTCATCGCCACCGCAATGCTGGCTCTCGCTGCCCAGCCGGCCCGAGCCGAGCCGGCGGCGCCCGGCCCGGTTCCGGCGCCCTATCCCAACGTCTCCCACAAGCACATCGCAGGCGTGAAGTATGAGGATCTGGCCAGGAGCGACGCCGCGGCCGCCCAGCCCGACGCGGGCTCGCTCGAGCTCAACGTCGAGACGGTGGCCTGGGGCAAGCTGTCGGACGCGACCACCGTCAATTCAGCCGACCCGATGGAAGGCGGACAGGTCAGTGCGCGCACCTATCGTCCGGGCCGGCCGACTTTCGGCAACGTCACCTTCGACAGCGCGGCCGGCTCGAACCCCGGCTCGGCCCGAATGGTGCAGCGGGAGCCGGGCCGGGTCGAAGTCCCCAACATCGTCGCCGAGCCGCTGGCGCGGGGGACCGCGACGGTCAAGACGCTCGCCGGCCTGTGCGCGACCGGAAAGCATCTCGTGAAGGTGAAGATCACGACGCGCACCGCGAGCTACACGCTGCACGACGCGATCGTGACCAACGTCACTCCGGCGGGCGACGGCATGGACGAGGTGTCGCTGAGCTACGCCAGCCTTGGCGACTGAGCAGCCGCACGCACGCCTTTTTCCCTGTCCTACAGCACGCCTTTCGTGCCCTTAAGCTGGCGGATGGAACCTCCTGTCAGCCTCCGCCCCTCCGCTCCTCCACGTGAACCGCCTTCGCGCGTACGCGCGCGCGCCCGCGCGCACGTGTCGCTGCCAACTTTGGCAACTTCCGCCGGCTGCGCTCCGTCACCGCGAACAATCGCGAAGGTTCGAAGAGAGCTTCGATGACTGCCGTCGCAGCGACCTAGTCCGCATTCTCCATCGGCCGCACCTCGATCTCGCGCCCGTCGAACAGGCTCTTGCCGCCGCGCTCCGAATAGCCGTCGAGCAACCGGGCATTGACCCCTACCCTGCCGTAGCTTTCGCCGGTGCTGCGCCAGTCGGTGAAGCAACCGCAGGTCGGGCAATGGTGCAGCGAAATCATCCTGTCGCCCCAGATGTAGGGCACGGTCTCGCCTTCGATCCGGACTGCGCCGTCGTCGGGATAATAGGCCATCATCGCGCCGATCCTGCGGCAGAAGCTGCAATTGCACCGGCCGAGCCACTCGGGCGCGCTCGGCACCTCGATCTTCACCGCCCCGCAATGGCATGAGCCCGTGACCGTCATGGGATCAGCTTAGCCGCAAAAACCGCTGTCCTACAGCACCCCAACCGCGGCAGTGGGCGATTCAGGGATGCGGCTGACTTGGTGCGGGAGCGGCCATGTTCACTCGACTGAAATTGACTCCGCCATAATTGAGACGCTCCAGCGCGGGCTTCGCGGCTGCGCTCACCTCGGCATTGTTCGAGTTCGAAAGCTGCACGAGTTTCGCGGTCGCATCGAGATGAAACTGCGGCACGGTGCCGATCTGCTCGATGGCCTTCACATAGTCGGTTGGATTGCCCGATTGCTGGGCTTTTGTGGACAGACTGTTGATGGCCGTCTTCGACACCGTGTCATAGCTCAGCTTTACGTCCGCGCTGGCGGGGTTGGCGTTGAGCGTCGTGCCCGCTTGCTTGATGTCCTGCGCTACCTGCGCGGGATTGACGGTCGGCGAGGAGATTTGCTGCTGAACGGCTTCGACGCTTTGCTGCACCTGCTTGTTCGTTCCCTGAATTTGCGCGACGTCCTTCGCGTTGGCGATCGTGCTGATGACCGAGGGAAAAGACAGGCCCGCAACTGCGGATATCATGAAGATCTTCTCCAATTTGGTCTGGTCGAGGAAATCCGCCGACACATAGATTGCAATGCCCGCGGCGATAACGCCGCCGATGATCGCATAAGCGTAAACTACGGCCGAAACGGTCAGCGGGGTGCCTCCGACCATTTGGGTCAGAAGCCAGAACACGCCTCCAAGGGCGCCGCCACCCGTTACCGCAAATCGATTCTGCCACATGACACCCTCCTGATCGTCACGATGAACCTGGGCCGGGTCGCGCGAAGCGCACTCCGGCTTTCTCCCGCTGCCGCGATCGCTCGGCTCCCGCGAGGAGCCTGCCGACCCTCTTCTGCATCTCTTCGAGCGTCAGCTCTCTCGATCGTGCACGGCGCGAGTGGCCAAGGCGCGTTGGAACGAAGCTGTGGGGCGGCCCGCAAAGCCAGACGGCGGTCACATAGAGCTCCGCCAGCGACAGCCAGCGAAGCTCGCGCTGCTCGGCGGCATCGGCTTCCGCGACGACCGTCAGTGCGCGCTCGAATGCCGCGGCGGCTTCACGCCCTCGGGTGGCGTAGCGCGGCTCTCCGCCGGGCGTCAGAGTGATCTCGACGAGTGCGACCGGCACTTTCGCGGTCCGCGCCAGGGCTCGCCATCCGGTCCTTCGTGCGCCCTCGGGACCGGCGGCCATGAACGCTCGCGCGTCCAGATAATAAGCCGGAAACGGGCCGATCAGCTCAAGTTTCCTCGGTTCAAGCGAAGTCCGGCGCTTGCGCTCCACCATCGGCAGGCTCGCCGCGAGCCAGTCGCCGAGACCGTCCAGCTCAAACGGAAAGGGTTGGACCTTGAGCGGCATCAGCGCTGCAGCACGTAGGTGTCGGTCCAGCCGCCGCCGGCGCCCTGATAGCCACCTCCGATCAGCGCGCTCCAGAGCATGGCCCCGTCGCCGAAAATCGGATCGCTCAGCGCCAGCTTGACGCCTTCAAAGGTCTTCTGGAGGCCGTAGATGCACAGATAATGGCCCTCGCCATTGTCCCACCCGACGCGAATGGCGATCGGCAGACCCGCCCGAAGCTCCCCGGCGATGTCCTCGACGTTCAGATATTCGCTGGTCAGCATCTGCCTGAGGCAGCCGACATAATCCAACGCCAGATGCAGTTCGTTCGTCGCGTTGCACGCTTCGGGACGAGGCGTAGTGCAGCAGGATTTGTGAAGCAGTCCGCCCGCGATCCGGCACTGGTCCGGACCGCTTCCGTCCGGCGACAGATATTGCGCCACGCTGGAAGCGACCGCGGCCCAGCACCATTCGGTCATTTCCTGCGGCTGGACGCTGAAATCGAGAACGATCTCGTCCCCGCCGGCCGCGCCGCCCACCGAGAGCATTTGGGATGGAAAGGATGCAGCGAGGTTCATGGCCGTCTAACGGCAGTGCTCATTTTCCGCCGGTTCCCGGTGCGGCGGCCGGCTGTGTCGGAATGCAAAGCCCCTCGAGCGTCGGCGCTTTCGTCCCGGTCGAGTCAAAATAGGTCAGCGGGCAAAGCGCGACCAACGCCCCCGAATCATTGTAGCGGAAGTCGTAAAGGCCGGGCCTCAGGATTTGGCTTTCTGCGCCGCCGCCGCTGGTCTTCGCATCACCGCCCCCGGCCGATTTGCCGGGCGTCTTGAAGGCCGTGATCACGCTGGCGACGGAGCTCAATATCTCGGAAGTCTTGCTGTCGGCGTTGGCTTCGAAGCCGGTGAGCATCCACCCGTTCTGCAAGGTCGGCTTCAGGCTTGCCGTGCCGAGCCCCGCGCGAACCGACATCGCCATCGGGCGACTGAGATCGGGCAGATAGACGATCTTGATCATATATCCGCCGCTCAGTCCGCCGAAGCTTTGGTCGGATGATCCAGCGACCGCCGGTTGCGCTGGCGCGTTGTCGTCCGATTTCTGATCGTCGCCCTTCTTGTCGGCCGGCGCCGCGCCCCCGGCCGTCCTGCTCGGGAAATCGGGTGGGAACGACCTTGCGCGCCCGCCTCGTCGGCCCGTTTGCCGCCTTGTGGATGCGCGCGAAGGGGCCGGAGGAGGCGGCGTTGCGACGTGCCCTTCACTGACATCTCGATTTGCGGCGGGTGCAGGCAATTGCGCCACCACGAGATAGGGCTTGGGAAGATAATAGACGGCGCCGTTCGGCGACCTGGGCTTTGCTGCCAGATCCTCGGCTCTAAGTTGCTGGAATGAAACTGTAGTGCACGCCGAAAGTGCAAGCACGCACGTGGCAAGCAAGACTGGCCGCATCGCTCCGTCCCCTCCTGGAGAGCGCTCGATTCGGCAGCTCGGGTATACGCAAATTTAACAGACAATCCAGCGACTTTGGCGGGCAGCTGACCGCGGCCCGAGCCCACGGCACTCCGCCAGGCAGGAAAGTCCTATCCTGCAGCGCCCCTTTGTGGCTTACCCTCGGATTAGCCCATGCCCCGCCGTCGCGATCCGAACTTCAAGACCGGCCATCTCTGCCGCTTCTGCGGGGAGCTCGTCCCCTGGGGCGCGATCCTGCGCCTGATCCGCGTCGATCCCGACACCCCTGGCTTCATGCTCAGCGAGAGCGCCTGCCACACCGATTGCCTCCGGCGGCACTTGCGCCCCTACGTCCCGCTCACCTTCCATCGCCATTGGAACGGCAAGGCGCCCCTTCTCGATGACAGTGGCGACATCGACGGCAAGCCCTGCGCGATGTGCGGCCGCGCGATCGCGCCCTCGAACCTCGTTCGACTGCGGGTCCAGCGGCCGGCCGCAACCGTCAAAGCGCCCGAATTCGACGAGCAGACCCTGCCGCTCCACGCCGCTTGCCTCGCCAGCGCGACACGGCTCGGGTGAATCTGCGTCGCCCCACACTTCAACAGTCGCGCCATCGCGTCAATGCCGCGCAAGAACGAGGACGTCAGCGCAGCGCGCGCCTAACGAACTGACAATATTGTGAATTGACGGAACGTTCCGCTTGCGAAAATATCCCACTTGCCGACTCATCGTAACCTGGGGGGCGTGTGGCGAAGTACATCGTCTATTGCCTCAATGAAGAAGGCGGCTTCGTTCGCTCGCTATGGATTGAAGCGGAGACCGACGAGCATGCGCTGGAAGATGCGCGCGCGATGCACTTGCCCCATGGCTGCGAGGTGTGGGAGCGCAACCGCTTCGTCGGCAGCGTTGATGGGTTGCACGAATGACCCACTAGTCAAAAGAAATCAGTTGCGGAGGCAGAACGGCGGCAACCGAATTAACTCGTGTGAATTATCCCTGTTGTGAATGATGCTGCGATCACGCGCATGCGCGAGCGGGCAGCTCAACTTCGCCGAATTGCCGACATGGCGCACGACCCGTCGATGGTCGCGATGTTGCGGAAAATGGCTGACGAGGTGGAGGATGACGCCGACCGGTTGGACGCACGGTTAAAACCGGAGCCCAATGACGGCCCGAAGCTTGCTCAGTGAGACAGGCGCTCGATGAGCAACTCGAATACGGCCGGGTGCATGGGCCTTTCGAATTTCACGCCGGCGGTGAAACCCTCGACCCAGCAGACTTCGGCCTCAAGCGCTTCCAGGCCTTCGAACCTGATCAGGACTCGCTCGCCCTCGCTTGGCCGCTCGACCAATTGGATCCTGCAGCCCTCCGGCGAGGCGTTGGCGACGTTCACGGCGAAGCTCGACCGGCCGACGCGCCGCAACGTCACGTCGGCGGTAAGATCGACGCGCTCACTCCTTCGCGGCGAATAATGCTTCTCCACGACGGGCGCGAAGGCGAGGCCCGCCTTGCCGTCGCGACACCAGCGCACGACGGCGTCGATTGCGCCGCGCTGAAGCACCGATAGCTTGATCTCTTCGGCAGCCTCGAGCGGGACCGAAGTTTCGATCCCGCAGCCTTCGTAAGAGAGGTCGAGCACGTAGATCTGATGGGTCGTCCCGTCGCCGCGAAGAGCATAGCCGGGCATGCGCACAGGACGACGCTCGCACCGATCGACCGGCACGCCGTTGGACCCTGAGAAAGCTGGATCGCCGAGGGCGTCCATCGCAATTCTCCCAAACTCTAGGAAACCAGCCTAACTCAAAGGGGTAAAAGGCTGTTTAACGAGAAGCGGTCGCAGGCCTAATCCGACAGTGCGCAGGTTGCTGATTTAGGTTATGCTTCATCCGGGGCGGGAATGAAGGGGATCTCGTGATGACAGGTTTCGCGAAACTTCTGACGGCCACGGTGTTCGCGGCGTGCCTCGGCGCTCCCGCTACGGCGCAATATCCCTATCCGTATCCGGGCCAGCCGTACCCGGGACAGCAATATCCCGGCCAACCCTATCCCGGGCAGCCTTATCCCGGACAGCCATATCCGGGTCAGGCTTATCCAACCTACCCCTATTCAGGTCAGGGCTACGGGTACGGCAACCAGGGCGTCCTTGGGAACATCATCGACGGGCTGATCGGCAACCGATATGGCGTCAACGATCGTCAGGCGATCCGCCAATGCGCTTCCGCCGCCGTGCAGCGCGCCGAAAACCAGTATCGGCCCTATTTCAACCGAAACATGCCCTATGCCTATCAGGGCTATAGCGGTTATGTCCGGGTAACGGCGATCACCGATGTGCAGCGCCGCTCGAACGGACGCGTTCGCGTTCGCGGGCTGCTCGACACGGCACGCGGCGGGTATGGCCGCTACGGCTCCGACCTCAAGTTCCGCTGCGATGTCGATTACCGCGGGTACATCGTCGATGTGAGCCTGGATCGTAACGACAGTTATCGCCGCTACTGACGAGCGGGTGCCTTCGCTGCGTTGCCGGCGTGGCGAAGATGCTCATCGGCCTCGTCGATCGCTCGGATAAGCTCGTCGAATTCAGGGACTTCCTCGACGGGCCAGGCCCATTTGAACGCTGGTCCGAGCACAGTGAGATCATGCTCGGTCAGGAGGCCGATTGCGACAATGCGCTCCTGATCCATGTTATTTCAACGCTTGTCGCGCCTTGGAGTGCCTAAAATTCTGGTGCCGTAACGCCGCCGCTGCCGGCATGCTATAAGCTCGGCCATGGGCTATCTCATCCTGAAGGCGTTGATCTCGGGCTTCCTCGTCGCCATCGCATCGGAGGTGGCGCGGCGCTGGCCCGGCTGGGGCGCGCTGATCGTTTCGCTGCCGCTCGTTTCGTTGCTCACCTTCATCTGGCTGTGGATCGACACCCGCGAACCGACCCGCATCGCGGAGCTCTCGCAGAGCACCTTCTGGTTCTTCCTTCCGTCGATGCCTTTGTTCCTGGTGCTTCCCGCGATGCTTCGTTCGGGGATCAGCTTCTGGATCGCGCTGCTCGTCTCATGCGCGCTGACGATCGCTCTTTACTGGGGGATGACGTTGATCGGGCCGAGGCTCGGCCTTCGGCTCTAGCGGAGCTCCGGGGTCGGCGTGATCACCGCGCAGGCGATGCGCGCGCCGCTGTTTCCGCTCGGGTCTGTCAGATAATCGTCAGCGTTCGCGTGAATCACGAGCGAGGCCCCGTCGCCGTCGATTAGCACCCCGGCTGGACCAGGCCCCGTCAGGCTCGCGCCCGTCAACGTGACCGTTTCGCCAAGCACGCCATTTGCAGCGACTGTGACATTCGGAAGGTCGCCGGCATGCGGTCCGGCCGGATTGTTCATCCCATGCTTGCGCGCAGCCGGGTTCCAGTGCGGCCCCGCGCTCGCGAAGTCGGGTCCGTCGCAGCGGCCGACCGAGTGGACGTGGATACCATGCACGCCATGTTGCAGTCCGGTTGCATAGATACGGAACGTCACTCCGCCCGTTGTCTGCCAAGCGCGAACGCTTCCGATCGTCTGGCCGCTTCCATTCACGAGCGGCATTGGCGGGCCGCCTTGCGGCTCGACTGCAGCGCAGCCGGGCAGAATCAGCGGCGCCGCGAGCATTGCGGCGAAAGCGACGGTCAGCGGCAATGTGCCCCGCATGCGGGCATAACCCATCACTGCGCGGATGGTTCAGGCTCGACTTTGATCAGCACCAGACCTTCGCTGACCTGTTGGCCGGCCGAGGCGTTGAGCTCGACGACCGTCCCGTCGAACGGGGCGGTCAGAGCATGCTCCATCTTCATCGCTTCCAGGGTGAGCAAGCGTTGTCCCTTGGCAATTTTTTGACCAGCCGAAACATCGATCGCGGTCACCTTCCCGGGCATCGGAGCTTCGATTTCGCCGTCGTGCGCGCCATGCCCCGCGACCGTGCCGCGCGCCGCCAGCTCGAACTCGTAGGCCTGGCCTTCGTAGAAAACGACGACACGCTCGTCGTCGGCAAAGCCCGTGACCGCCGCGATTTCGCCGTCGTCGGGCGAAACTGCGCGGATATCGCCCTTCCGCCCCAGCCTCACCTGTCGCCGTTCTGGTGCGTTGAGCCTGAACCCTGCGGGATAGCTCTCATCCTGCTCGGATTCCGCCAAGGCGACCATCGCCGCGCCCCGCCAGAGATACTCATCGGGTTCCGGGTCGGGCACCAGACCATCGAGGTTGCGCTCGATGAAAGCGGTATCGATCTTGGCCGTGCCGAACCCTGGATAGAGCAGCGCATTGAAAAGGAAGCCGGCATTCGTCCTCACCGGCCAGACTTCAACGCCATCGAGGATCGCGGCCAGTCCGCTGATTGCCGCGTCGCGATTCTCGCCGGTTGCGATCAGCTTCGCGATCATTGGATCGTAGAAGGGCGAAATCGCGTCGCCTTCCTGGACGCCGGTCTCGATCCGGCCCTCCTCGCCCAGATCGAAATGCTCGAGCCTGCCGACGCTCGGCAGGAAGCCTTTCGCCGGGTCCTCGGCGTAAAGGCGCGCCTCGATCGCGTGGCCGGTGATGCTCAGCTCTGACTGTTTTTTGGGCAGCTTCTCGCCTGACGCGACGCGGAGCTGCCATTCGACCAAATCCTGCCCCGTGATCTCCTCCGTCACCGGA
>DATLOY010000147.1:0-32823 GCA_035536015.1 Sphingomicrobium sp. | reverse complement strand
ACGAGATCTTCCGGAGCTGCGGCTGGCGGGTTGTCGAGTTGCGCTACGGCAAGAAGCTGCAGCGCACGCTCGACGACAATCCGGCACTGAAGAGCTGGTTCGAGACCCTCTCCAATGCCGAGCTGTCGGCGCTTCACTACCAGGGCGGCGCGGCGTGGCGGAAGCGGATCGAGGCAGACCTCGGCAAGAAGGCGGGCTCGTTCCTCAAGGAGCATGACGACGCCGCGCTCGCGTCGCTATTCACGGACCTCGGCGGCCATTGCATGGAGACCCTGGTCGAGGCGTTCGACGCCGCCCAGGACGACGCGCCCACTTTGTTCATCGCCTGGACGATAAAGGGCTACGGACTGCCTTTCGCGGGCCACAAGGACAATCACGCGGGACTGATGAACCCGACACAGCTCGCGGCTCTCCGCGAGTCGATGGGCGTGCGCGAGGGACAGGAGTGGGAGCCGCTCGAGGGTGTCGGCGATAATGCGCGAGGTGCCGTGGACGCGTTGCTCGATCGCTCGCGCGTCGCGCGGGAGAAAAGGTCACGCAGTTTCGACAAGGTCAGCGTGCCGGCAATTCCGGCGCCCGCAGGCGACGAGCAATCGACGCAGGCCGCGTTCGGACGGATTTTGCTCGACCTGTCGAAGGCCGGCGGCGACCTGGCCGAACGCATCCTGACGACATCCCCCGACGTGACGGTCTCGACCAACCTCGGAGCCTGGGTGAACCAGCGCGGACTGTTCAGGCGGAGCGAAATTGCCGATGTATTCGCCAAGGAAAAAATTGCATCAGCGCAAAAATGGTCGGCGACAAATAAGGGACAACATATCGAGCTGGGGATCGCGGAATCCAACCTTTTCCTCATGTTAGCGGCCGCGGGGCTTTCCGGAGATCTCTTCGGCGAGCGACTTTTCCCGATCGGAACGCTGTATGACCCCTTCATTGCTCGCGGCCTCGATAGCCTGAATTATGCCTGCTACCAGGATGCCCGTTTCCTGCTCGTCGCGACCCCGAGCGGCATTACTTTGGGCCCGGAGGGCGGCGCGCATCAGTCGATCAACCCGCCACTGATTGCACTCGGCCAGCCGGGCATCCGCCATTACGAACCCGCCTATGCCGACGAGCTGGCGGCAATGATGGAGGAAGCGTTCCGGTTGATCGACGATCCAGCCGGTGAGAGCAGCTATCTTCGCCTCTCGACCCGATCGATCGACCAGGTCGAACGCTCCGGCGACAGCTGGCGCGACGGTGCGATCAAGGGCGCCTATTGGCTGCGTGAGGCTGCGCCGGACGCCGAAGCCGCGATCGTCGCGATGGGAGCGGTGATGCCGGAAGCGCTCGCAGCGTGGGAAGAGCTCAGAGACGACATCCCCGGCCTCGGCCTGCTCTCGATTACTTCGCCTGACCTGCTCCACCGTGGGTGGACTGCTGCTCAGGCGGGCCGCTGGCAGGGCGAACGCAATCCAAGTCACATCGAGCAACTGCTGTCTCGGCTTTCTCCGCGCGCGGGGCTCGTCACGATTGCCGACGCGGCGCCCGCATCGCTTTCCTGGCTTGGCGGAGTGCTTGGGCAGCGCGTCGCGCCATTGGGCGTCGAGAAATTCGGCCAGACCGGAAGCCTCGCCGAACTTTACGCAACGTACCGGCTCGACGGAGACGCAATCACCGAGGCCGTTGCCGAGCTGTTGCTGCCTGCTTAGGAGACTGGGATGCCCGGGCGTTATTTCGACGAATGGCAGGTTGGCGATCGCGTCGCGCACGCGGTCACGCGAACGGTCACCGAAACCGACAACGTCCTCATCTCCACGCTCACCCATAACCCCCAGCCGATGCATCTCGACCATGAGGCCGCGGCGAAATCCGAGTTCGGCAAGCCGCTCGTCAATTCGGTCTTCACCTTCGGCCTGATGATCGGCGTCAGCGTCGAAGATACGACGTTGGGAACGCTTGTCGCGAACCTCGGCTATAATGATCTTAAATTTCCCAATCCGGTTTTCGTAGGCGACACTTTGCATAGCGAAACCGAGTGCATTTCCCTTCGGGAAAGCAAGTCTCGGCCAAATGCCGGAATCGTCACCTGGGCGCACAAGAGTTTTAACCAAAAAGGTGAGCTTGTTTGCGAGTGCACGCGTACCGCGCTGATACTGAAAAAGCCGCAATGAGCGCGGAGCCGCGCAGCTGGCTGTTCGTCCCAGCCGACAGTGAGAAGAAGATCGCCAAGGCCCTGGACAGCCAGGCGGATGCGGTAATTTTCGACCTCGAGGACAGCGTCGCGCCCGGCCAGAAGCCCGCGGCTCGCGACATCCTCAAGAACCTTCCGAAACGGTCGAACGGCCCGCAATGGTGGGTTCGGGTGAACCCGCTGGGAAGCGAGTATCACAAGGACGATTTGAGCCTGATCGGAAGCGCCTATGTCCATGGCATCGTGCTTCCCAAGTCGGAAAGCGGTGCCGACGTGACTCAACTCGCCCACCGCACCGGAAACATACCCATCCACGCGATCGTGACCGAGACGCCCGCAAGCCTTTTCAACCTCCTTTCCTACGCCAAGCCCGGATCGCCCCTCGCCGCCATGTGCTGGGGTGCCGAGGATCTTTCCGCCGCGCTCGGCGCATCGTCCAAATATGACGCAAGCGGCGAGCTCAGCTTTACCTACAAGCTCGCACGTTCGTTGTGCCTCGCCGGAGCCGTCGCAGCCGGCGTGCAGCCGGTCGACGGCGTGTTCGCGGACTTTCGCGACGATGAAGGCTTGCGCGCGGAGTCCGAAGCTGCGCGCCGCGAGGGCTTCACCGGCAAGCTCGCCATCCACCCGGCGCAGGTGCCGATCATCAATGCTGCTTTCACCCCGTCGGACGAGGAGGTTCGCCACGCGGCGGAAATCGTTGCCGCGTTCGAGGCTCAGCCGAACGCCGGAGTCCTCTCGGTGGGCGGCAAAATGGTCGATCGCCCGCATCTCGTTCAGGCGCGGCGCGTTCTGGAGCGAGCGGCAAGGGAGTAAATATGGCTGAAGCGGTGCATCCGGTCCCCGGGGGATTTCAGGCCCGCATCGGTCCCGAACAGCTCGCCGAGCTCCACGCCACGGCGGATTCTGATCCGGATGCCTTCTGGCTTGAACAGGCGAAGCGGCTGACCTGGAACAAATTTCCGACGGAAGCCGGCGACTGGTCCTTTGACGAGGAGCATTTCGGGATCCGCTGGTATGCGGACGGGCAGCTTAATCTCTCGGTCAACTGCCTCGATCGCCACCTCGCGCAACATGGCGACCGCATCGCACTGATCTTCGAAGCCGACGAGCCGGGGACTGGCCGAACCGTCACCTATCGCGAGCTGTACGAAGAGACGTGCCGCCTCGCCAACCTGCTTAAATCACGCGGGGTCGGACGCAGGGACCGGGTGATGATCTACCTGCCGATGATCCCGGAGGCCGCCGCAGCGATGCTCGCCTGCGCGCGGATCGGTGCGATCCATTCGGTGGTGTTTGGAGGCTTTTCGCCCGAAAGCCTTCAGGGGCGCATTGCGGACTGCGACGCTTGCGCGATCATCACCGCCGACGAGGGCCTGCGTGGCGGCAAGCGCATTCCCTTGAAGCGCAATGTCGATGAAGCACTCGAGCCGCGCGATGTGCCCATCGTCATCGTCGTGACCCGAACCGGCGCAGATGTTCCAATGAAGGAAGGCCGCGACATCTCCTATTCGGACGTTCGCGGCAGTCTCGACACCGACTGCGAGCCGGCGATCATGAACGCCGAGGATCCGCTCTTCGTCCTTTACACCTCGGGTTCCACCGGGAAGCCGAAAGGCGTGGTCCACACGACGGGCGGCTATGCCGTCTGGGCGGCGACCACCTTCGATTGGGTGTTCGACTATCGCGAGGACGACATTTTCTGGTGCACCGCCGACGTCGGCTGGATCACCGGTCACAGCTATGTCGTCTACGGGCCCCTCGCGACGTGCGCGACGAGCGTGATGTTCGACGGCGTCCCGAACTATCCCGACTTCGGCCGCTTCTGGGAGACGATCGACCGGCTTGGAGTGACGATCTTCTATACGGCGCCGACCGCCATTCGGGCGCTGGAACGCGAAGGCGATGATTGGGTGCGGCGCTACTCCCGCAAGTCGCTCCGCCTTCTCGGAACGGTCGGTGAGCCGATCAATCCCGACGCCTGGGAATGGTATTGGCGCGTCGTCGGGGATGGCCGTTGCCCGATCGTCGATACCTGGTGGCAGACCGAAACGGGCGGAATCCTCATTTCGCCCTTCCCCGGCGCGACGCCGATGAAACCAGGATCGGCGACGAAGCCACTACCAGGTGTGAAACCCGTACTGGTCGATGCCGCGCACAACGTCCTTGAGGGCGCCACAAGCGGCAATCTCTGCATCTCGGCATCGTGGCCGGGGCAGATGCGCACAGTCTGGGGCGATCAGGCCCGCTTCTTCGAGACCTATTTCAAAGCCTATCCTGGCCTCTATTTCACCGGCGACGGCTGCCGCCGCGACGAGGACGGCTATTACTGGATCACCGGCCGCGTCGACGATGTGATCAACGTGTCCGGCCATCGGATCGGATCGGCGGAGGTCGAAAGCTCGCTGGTCTCGCATGCCAAGGTCGCCGAGGCGGCGGTCGTCGGCTATCCGCACGACATCAAGGGGCAGGCCATCTACGCTTATGTGACACTCAACGCCGGCGAAGAAGGCACCGACGAACTTCGCAAGGAGCTGATCCAGGAAGTGCGGCACGACATCGGCGCCTTTTCGGCGCCGGAAAAGATCCATTTCACTCCCGCCCTTCCGAAAACCCGTTCGGGCAAGATCATGCGCCGAATCCTGAGGAAGATCGCGGAAGGGGAAACGTCGGGCTTCGGCGATACCTCGACGCTTGCCGACCCGACGGTCGTCGACGCCTTGCTTGCTGGCCGACAGTGAAGTTGGTCGCAGCCGCAATCCTGGCGCTCGCCGGCTCAGTGGCCGCGCCGGCACCCAAGCTCGACATGGTCGATTTCTTCACCGGCAAATCGCACGCCGACAATGTAATGAAGATCGTCTTCAAGAAGCCGGTGAAGCTCGTCGTGGACAGCTTCGGCGGCAAAGGCGACCGCGGCGATTTCGTGCTGATCGACACGGTGCACGAAGAAGGGCAGCCAGTGAGGACCCGCAAGTGGGTCATGCGCCCCGTCCGTTCCGGGCAATATACCGGCGCGCTGAGCGACGCGGTCGGCCCGGTCGACGTCTTCGCCACCGGCGACCAGGCGACAATCCTCTACACGATGAAGGGCGACCTCAAGGTTACCCAGCTGCTCAAGGTGCAGGGCGACGGCCGGAGCCTGTCCAATCATGTCGTCGTGAAGAAGTTCGGCCTGAAATTCGCGAGCGTCGACGGGACAATCCGCAAGCTGGACTGACCGCGCCACGCTGCTATCCCTTTGCGTGAGGGAGGGAGCGCATGGCGACACTGGCCGAGCATCAACAAAAGCCCTGGAACATGGCGCGAGTCATCGTCGCCTCCTCCGCCGGCACCGCATTCGAATGGTACGACTTCTTCATTTTCGGCAGCCTTGCGCCAGTTATCTCCAAGGTCTTCTTTGCGGGCCTCGACCCGACGTCGGGGCTGCTTGCGGCGCTGGCGTTGTTTGGCGCGGGCTTTGTCTTTCGGCCGCTAGGCGCCTTGATCTTCGGAGTCATCGGCGACCGTCTTGGCCGCAAGGGCGCCTTCCTCATCACAGTGAGCCTGATGGGCGCGGCGACCTTCCTGATCGGATTCCTTCCGACCTACGCGACGGCGGGCAGCACGGCCGCCGTCCTGCTTGTCCTGCTTCGCATATGCCAGGGCATCGCACTCGGCGGCGAATATGGCGGCGCAGCGATCTACGTCGCCGAGCACGCGCCCAATGCCAAGCGCGGGGCAGCGACCGGCTGGATTCAGTCGTCGGCCTCCTTCGGCCTGCTCGCCGCCTTGCTCGTGATCCTCGCCACTCGAACCGCGCTCGGCGAGGATGAGTTCGCGCAATGGGGTTGGCGCATCCCGTTCCTGGTTTCGGTGGTCTTGCTTGCGATCTCCGTCTGGATGCGCGCCAGGCTCGCGGAGAGCCCGCATTTCGCGAAATTGCAGGAGGATGGGGAGGTCGCGAAGGCACCCTTGCGTGAAGCCTTCGGCCGGTGGCGGAATGTACGGCGCGTCCTCATCGCCTTTTTCGGGATCATGTGCGCCCAGGGCGCGGTCTGGTACTTCACCTTCTTCTATCTGCAGGTGTTCCTCGAGAAATCATTGGGCCTTCCCGGAGCGACCAAGGACCTCCTGCTGATCGTGATGACCGTCGTCAGCGCGCCGCTCTACGTCTATTTCGGCTGGCTCTCGGACAGGATCGGCCGGAAGCCCGTGATGATCGGCGGGATGCTGCTCGCGCTCGTGCTTTATTTTCCGGCGTCACATTGGATAGCGGCTGCGGCGAACCCCGAACTCGTTGCGGCTCAGGAGAGCACGCCGGTGATCGTCGAGACCGATCCGGCGACTTGCTCCGTCCAATTCGATCCACTCGGGACGGCGAAGTTCGTCAGCCCCTGCGACATCGCGAAGAGCGCCCTCGTGACGAAGGGCGTTTCGTTCACGACACGGCCGGTCACCAATGGCCACACTCGGGTGGTAATCGGCACTGAATCGGTGCCCATCGCGGGAGGCGAAGGCCTCGCCGGCCCCGACCTGAAGGCGCTGAAAACCAAAACGGGCGATGCGATCGGCAATGAGCTTCTGGAAGCCGGCTATCCCAAGTCGGCCGATCCCGCGCGATCCAACATGACCTTGCTGATCATCATCCTGCTCGCCTTCGTCGTGGCGGCGACCGCCCTGTACGGCCCGCAGGCTTCGGCGCTCGTTGAGATGTTCCCGACGAGAATCCGCTATACGGCGATGTCGCTTCCATACCATTTCGGGACGGGCTGGGTCGGCGGGCTGCTGCCCTTCACGAGCTTCGCGCTCGTCGCGATCACCGGCAATATCTACACCGGGCTTTGGTATTCGGTCTTCTTCACCGGAATCTCGGTAATCGTCTCATTCCTGTTCCTGAAAGAGACGGCGGGACGGCGGCTGGAAGAGGTCTAGTTCACGGACACCAGTGAATGTCGATCGGCTGCTCGGCCTCGGCGAGCACCCGGCCGATCGGAAGCTTCGAGCTGTGCCCGTCGGCGATCGCCTGTTCCAGCACCTCGCGCTTCTTCTGCCCTGTGACGGTCATCAGGATCGTCCGCGCCGACAGGATCGACGCGCGCGTCAGGGTCACGCGCGGCACAGGCGCCTCGGCAGGCATCGGATCGGGCATCACTCCGACGGCCCGCCGCGCCTTTGGTGCGTCGAGCGCGCTCTGCAGGTCGGGGCCGGCAAAGAGGGATGCCGTATGTCCGTCTTCGCCCATGCCGAGCCACACGAGGTCGGGGGGCCAGGGAAGGTCCTGAAGCCGAGCATCGGCGGCATTGCCGGCAAGCCGATAATCCTCGGCCGCATTGCTGACGATCGGGAAAACCCGGGCGCCCGTTGGAAGGAACGCGCGCGCGATCTCCCGGATATTCGACTGGTCGCTGTCGACCGGCACGACCCGCTCGTCCGTCGGAATGATCGTCACCCGCTTCCATTTGAGTTGCTGGGCCGCGAGCTTGGGGAAGATCGCCGGGCCGGTCTTGCCTCCGGGGACAGCGATCAGCGAGGCGTCGCGCGCATCCACGGCGCTTTCGATGATGAAACCGATGTCGCCGGCAATCGCATCGGCGAGTTCGTCCAGGGAGTCATACTCCCACCATTCGGCTTCGATCATTTTGAGTACCTGTCCTGTTACCGGGGTGGCGTTTGCCGATATCCCGCCCAACCTGCAACCGGCTGTCCCGATCGGCTCAGCGCGGGCCGGTACCGGAACCTCTCGTGGATCAAGGCACAAACCGTGGAATCGATCGTGGCGACGCCCGTGCCGCGGTCCACGATGCACTCACTGACATAACCCCGCGCATCGATTCGAAGGCGAAGGAAAATCTGCGCACCACGCGGCCAGCCATCGAGCACGTCGCCGGGAAAATCGCGCCCCCGAAGCGTCGGAGTGAGCAATTGTGGCGGATAGGCCGCGCCCTCACCTCCACCGCCGGCTCCGCTTCCTCCAGCGCCGCTCCCGGTGCCCGTACCAACGCCGCCCGCACCCGTGCCGGGTCCACGCACGTTCGACGCACCCTGGGTCGGAGCCGTGCCCTGCTTCGGCGTCTCGCTCGCGACGATCGGTTGCACCGGCGGAGTTTCGATCCTCGGCTTGGGCGCGACGACCGGGGTTGCCTCGCTTTTGATATTCTTCGGGCTCGATCCGCCCTCCTTCTCCTTTGGCTTCGCCTTTTGCTGCTGCGGGGGCGGAGGAGGAGGAGGCTTTTCTGGACTGATGTCGAAGACGCTCAGCACGCTCTGGGGGCCTGCGACGTCCATCTTGCCCGACAGATTGAGGAAGGCGAACAGCAGCGCAGCGTGGATCGCGATCACTGCCGCGATCGCGCCGCCTTTGTCTTTCGCACCGAGGTCCGACCGATACATGTCGCAAGCGTAACGCTGTTGCGATCTACGCGGTTGCGGACATGCAAAAGCGCCGGACTCTCGCCCGGCGCCCCGCTTACGCTCTACTTGTTACTAGCGGGACGAGCGCGGCCTACGTCCGCCGCCATGGCTCGCCTTGCCACCCTTGCTCGCAATCTCCCGCTGTTTTTCCGGGCTCATGGCAGCGAAGCCGCGCTTCGAACGCCCCGTCCGGCTCGTGCTGGTCATGTCTGGCATGTTCCTCTCCATGGTTTGAGACCCCGAAACAGCAGTGCAACGCTTGTTCCGCGAGACGGTTCACAATTTTGATCGAGGTTAGGAACGGCTGTTTTCTGTCACTAATTCGTCTTCTTCGGTGGAACCGTCCACGGCGAAACGAATTCAGCCACTGCCGGCCATCTCTTTCTAACAGGGGCGTGATGCGGCGAGTAGGGAGCGCAGTTTTCTTCGGCTTGGCGGCGCTGGGAGTCCTGGCGTCGTGCGAAAAGCGCAGTCCGACAGCGCAGTCGAAGATTCCATCGCTTGCCGCGCATGCTCTTCCACCTGCAGGCGCTTCTCCCGCCGACGACGGCAACTGGGTCATGCCGGGCAAGGATTATGCGTCGACCCGGTTCTCGGCGCTAAACCAGATCACGCCCGCGAACATCGGCAAGCTCGGCCTCGTCTTCACATTCTCGACCGCTACGACCCATGGCTATGAGGCGCCGCCGCTCGTCGTGAACGGCACGATGTACCTGATCACGCCCTTCCCGAACGTTCTTTACGCGCTCGATCTCACCAAACCTGGCGCACCTGCGAAATGGGCGTTCAAGCCGGAGCCCGCGGCCGCGTCTCAGGGGGTCGCCTGCTGCGGCACCGTCAACCGCGGGGCCGTCTATTCGAATGGCAAGATCATCTTCAACACGCTGGACGGCCAAACCATCGCCGTGGACGCCAACAGCGGCCAGCAGGTGTGGCGCACGCAACTCGGCAATATCCAAAAGGGCGAGACGATCACGATGGCCCCTCTGGTGGCCGACGGCAAAGTCCTCGTCGGCAACTCCGGCGGTGAAATGGGCGTTCGCGGTTGGCTCGCGGCCCTCGACGAAGGCAGCGGCAAGCTCGTCTGGAAAGCCTATCACACCGGTCCCGACAAGGATGTCCTGATCGGGCCCAGGTTCAAGCCCTTCTACGCGATGGACCAGGGCAAAGACCTCGGCGTGAAGACTTGGCCGCCCGAAATCTGGAAGCTCGGTGGCGGTCCGACTTGGGGCTGGATCAGCTATGACCCGGCCACGAGGGCGATCTATTACGGGACCGGCAATCCGGGCCCGTGGAACGCCGACCAGCGGCCCGGCGACAATAAGTGGACCACCGGCGTCTTCGCCCGCGATGTCGGCACTGGCGAGGCACTGTGGTTCTACCAGACTACGCCGCACGACGTTTACGACCATGACGACATCAACGAGTCGATCCTGGCCGACATCCCATGGGGAAACGGCCGCCGGCCCGTGCTCCTGCGACCCGCTCGTGACGGCTTTTTCTATGTGATCGACCGGCGCAACGGCCAGGTCCTGTCGGCGACGCCCTATGGTTACATGAACGGTTATCGCGGCGTGGATCTCAAGACCGGGCGGATCATCGTCAATCCAGAGAAGGTCCCGAAACAGGGACGCGTCACTCGCGACATTTGCCCGGCGGCTCCTGGACAAAAGGACTGGAACCCGTCCGCCTTCAGTCCGGTCACCGGCCTAGTCTACATCCCGCACATCAATCTCTGCATGGACATGTCGGTCAGCCAGGCGAACTACATATCGGGCACGCCCTTCGTCGGCGCGGACGTAAAGATGTACGGCGGTCCAGGCGGCTATCGCGGCGTCGTGACGGCCTGGGATCCCATTGCGCGCAAAGCCGTCTGGGAAGCGAAGGAAACCCTTCCGCTCTGGAGTCCCGCGCTCGCGACCGGCGGCGGCCTCGTCTTCTATGGGACACTGGACGGTTGGTTCAAAGCGCTCGATGCGCGAACGGGCAAGCTCGTCTGGCAGTTCAAGGCGGGCAGCGGCATCATCGGCCAGCCGATCAGCTATCGAGGGCCTGACGAGCGCCAATATATCGCTGTCGTCGCCGGGGTCGGCGGATGGGCCGGCGGAATCGTCGATGGCGAGCTCGACCCGCGCGATCCGACGGCAGCATTGGGCTTCGCCAATGCCGTCAAGGACCTGCCCGGCAAAACGACACCGGGAGGCATGCTCTATGTCTTTGCGCTCCCGAAAAGCTGAAATCCTCCTCATCGCGACGGCGATTTTCACGCTCGCCGCCTGCGATCGCGAAGAGCGCCACAGCCGCTCGAAGCCGCTTGGCGAAACGCTTCCTGCCGGAGAGAGTCCGGATACGATCATTCCGGGCGGCGGACCGCCGAACCCGCTCGATCCGCGAGCGGCCGAGTATGACAATAATTCGCCGGCTCTCGCCGAGGGCCAGTTCCTCTACACGAAGATGAATTGCGTCGGCTGCCACGCGCATGGCGGCGGCGGCATGGGCCCGGCTCTCATGGACGACAAGTGGCGCTACGGCGGGCGCATCGACCAAATCGCCGCGACCATCGCGGAAGGGCGCCCGAACGGCATGCCGTCTTGGCGCGGCAAACTGACTGACGACCAGATCTGGAAGCTTGCTGCCTATGTCCGATCGCTTTCCGGGCAGCCGAGCAAGGACGTCGTTTCCAGCCGCGCCGATGCGATGAGTACCGGCTCACCGCAAACGCTTACGCCACATCAAGCCGCGAAAAGTGCGGACACCGCCCAACAATGATCGGCTCGCTGCAAACCTATCAAAGCATTTTCAGCAGCGCCGCCGATGAAGTTCGGCAGTTCAATACCCTGCTCGTCATCTTCCTCGTCGTCTGCGCGATCATGTACACGCTCGTCATCGCGTTCCTGATCGCCGGAATTCTCCGTCGCCGACGTGCCGATGCGCACGTCGTCGAAAACGGGATGCATCATCGACAGAATCCCCTGATGCGGACGGGCCTGATTGCCTGGGGTTCGCTCGTGGGCGTGGGCCTCATTGCTCTCGCCATCGCGAGCTTTGTCGCCGACCGCTCGCTGGCGAGCACGTCGGCGCACGAGCGCCTCTCGATCACCGTCACCGCGAACCAATGGTGGTGGGACATTCAATATAATTCCGCCGACGTCTCGAAGACGCTTCATACGGCGAACGAGCTTCATTTGCCCGTCGGCGTACCCGTCAGGATCACACTTCATTCCAACGACGTGATCCACAGCTTCTGGGTACCCAGCCTCGCCGGCAAGCAAGACCTCATCCCCGGCCGCGAAAACGACATCACGCTCGTTCCTCGAAAGGTCGGCATTTACCGCGGGCAGTGCGCCGAGTTTTGCGGCACGCAACATGCCCACATGGCGCTGGTAGTGAACGTTGAGCCCTACGCCGACTTCATTCGGTGGTGGCAGCATCAGCTCCAGCCCGCGGTTGCGCCTCAGACCCCGCTCGCGCTTGCCGGATACATTGTCGTTACGACGGGTCAGTGTGCCATGTGCCATTCGATTGCAGGAACGCCGGCGAGCGCCACGGTGGGGCCGGACCTCACGCATCTCGCGAGCCGCCGAAGCCTTGCCGCGGGGACGCTGCCGATGGGTAAGGGTCAGCTCTACGGCTGGGTCGCGGACCCACAGTCGGTCAAGCCCGGAAGCAAGATGCCGACAATCCCGCTCGAACCGAACCAGCTGCACGCGGTCGTTGCCTATCTCGAGACTCTCAAATGAAACCGGCGGAGCATGACAAGGAGGAACGCCGGCTTGCGGAAGAGCGCAAGAGGATCGTTCGAGACGGGCCGAAACTCAAAGGCGCAAAGCTGGAAGCGAGGCTCGAACGAACCTGGCGTCGCCCGCCGGGTTTCCTCGGCTGGCTCGCGACCGTCGACCACAAGGAGATCGGCCGCCGCTATATCGTCACCGCGTTGATTTTCCTCGCGCTCGGCGGAGCGCTTGCGCTTCTGATGCGCCTGCAACTCGCACGCCCGGATAATGCCCTGATCGGCGCGTCGCGCTTCAACGAGCTGTTCACGATGCACGGCTCGACGATGATGTTCCTATTCGCGGTACCGGTGATGGAAGGCGTCGCCGTTTATATCATTCCACTGATGCTCGGCACGCGATCGACCGGCTTTCCGCGGCTCAATGCATTCAGCTATTACATGTACCTGTTTGGCGGGCTGATGCTGTGGGGCGCCTTCGCCCTCAATATCGCCCCTGACATCGGTTGGTTCGCTTACACTCCGCTTTCAGGACCTCAGTTCTCGCCCGGGAAACGCGCCGACATCTGGGCACAAATGATCACCTTCACCGAAGTGTCGGCACTCGCGGCCGCGGTCGTCCTCGTCGCCACGATCCTGAAGACTCGAGCCCCCGGAATGACGCTTTCCCGAATGCCGCTATTCGCCTGGGCGATGCTGGTCGTCGCGGCGATGATCATTTTCGCCATGCCGTCAGTCGCATTGGCTTCCAGCATGCTCATTTCCGACCGCCTGGTCGGTACGCAATTCTATAACCAGTTCGAACATGGCGATGCCCTTCTCTGGCAGCACCTTTTCTGGTTCTTTGGACATCCCGAGGTCTACATCATCTTCTTGCCGGCGACCGGCTTCGTCAGCGTCATCGTCGAGACGTTCTGTCGTCGTCCAGTGTTCGCCTATCCGGTCGTGGTCCTTGCGCTGATCTCGACAGGAATCCTCGCCTTCGGCCTTTGGGTCCACCATATGTTCGCGACGGGCCTTCCGCGCGTCGGCTACAGTTTCTACACGGCGGCGAGCATGACAGTGGCCGTCCCGACGGCGCTTCAAATCTTCTGCTGGCTCGCGACCATGTGGGATGGCCGGCCGCGCTTCGAGGTGCCGATGCTCTACGTCGTCGGCTTCATCGTCACTTTTGTCATCGGCGGACTTTCGGGCGTCATCATCGCCAGCGTTCCTCTCGATCTCGAGCTTCACGACACTTACTTCATCGTCGCCCATTTCCATTATGTCCTGATTGGCGGGGCGGTCTTTCCGCTACTCGGCATCCTCACTTATTGGTTCCCGAAAATCACCGGCCGGATGATGAACGAGACCCTGGGAAAGATCGGCTTCTGGACGATTTTCCTAGGGTTCCAGCTGGCCTTCTTCCCGATGCATTTCGCTGGCCTGCTCGGTATGCCGCGGCGAGTCTACACTTACCCGGCTGGCCTGGGCCTCGAGCTTCCGAACCTGCTTTCGACGATCGGCGCCTTCGTCGTCGCTGCCTCGGTCCTGCTGTTCGTCGTCAACGGCCTCTGGTCGCTTTATCGCGGCGCGATCGCGCCCCCCAATCCCTGGGATGCAGCCAGTCTGGAATGGGCGACCACTTCGCCGCCGCCGGTCTACAATTTCGAGCACATTCCCGTAGTCCAGAGCCGGACGCCCCTTTGGGACGAAAAAGGCGAACTACCAGTCGTCACCGGCCTCCGCGTTGACGAGAAGGAAACGCTTCTGACGACAGTGGTGGCGGCGACCCCCGACCTCCGCGAACCGGTCCCGCAGGCAAGCCTTTGGCCGTTCATCGCCGCCGTTGCCACCGGCATCCTCTTTATCGCATCGATCTTCTCGCCCTGGGCGATCCTGTTCGGTGCAATCCCCGCTGCGATCGCGCTCACGGCCTGGTTCTGGCCCAAAGATATGAAGCGCCAACCGGAGCCGGTGATCACATGATCCGCCAGGTGCGCTTCACCGACGATGTGGCGGACCTCCCGACCCACAAGTTCGGGCCCTCCAGCCTGACCTGGTGGGGGATCATCGGTTACATGGTCGTCGAAGGCGGCTTCTTCGCGCTCGCCTTCGCCGCATACTTCTTCCTGATGGGGCATGAGCAGGGCTGGCCGCCCGAAGGTCGAGTGCCGCCCAATCCCCTCGCTGGCACATTGTTCACGATCGTCATTCTGCTCAGCGAAATTCCCAATACGATGATCAAGAAGGCGGCGAATGCGCACGACACCGAAAGAGTGCGCGCCTTGATGCCGATCATCGTCGCCATCGGCGCAGTTCTGCTCATCATCCGCGGCTTTGAGTTCAACAGCCTCAATGTACTGTGGTTCGACAACGCCTATGGCTCGATCATCTGGGCGCTGTTGCTCCTCCACACGATTCACATCCTGACCGACTGGGGCGATACGATCGTTCTTTGGGCGCTGATGATGACGCCGCTCGGCTTCGAGGGTCGCCGGTTGGTCGATACGGACGAGAATGCGCTCTACTGGCGCTACGTCTGGCTGCTGTGGATCCCGATCTATCTCATGATCTACTGGGTACCACGGCTGTGAAGACCAGGCCCCTCCGCGACGGCTTCATGCCTTGGGCCGGTCTTGCTCTTGGGACGACGGGCTTCTTCGTCGCGCACCAGCTCGGCTCCGACGCGACCTTCCAGGATTGCACGGTCGGGAGTCCTCTCGTCGTGATTATCGGGACAATCGTCGGCCTGTTGTTGATCGCAGCAGGCGCATTGGGCTCGTGGACTGTCTATTCCACCGATGGCGAAGGGCCGGCGCGCCGCACAATTGCAGCGGTTTCACTGATGGCTTGCGGCCTCTTCGCGATCGGCGTGATCCTGCCGCTGATCGCGGCTTTGCTTATCCCGAGGTGCTGGGCGTGAGCATCCCCCATCATCACCACGACGGAATCGGCTGGAATCTCGATCCCGTGCTCGTCTTGCCGCTCGGCGTAGCTCTGCTCGTCTATCTCGTCGGGTGGCGGCGGCTGTCAAACCGTAGCTCCGCGGCGCAGCGCCCTGCGCTGTTCTTGAGCGGTTGGCTGGTGCTGACTCTCGCGGTCGTCTCGCCATTGCATGAAGCAGGCGAGCGAAGCTTTGCCATGCACATGATCGAGCATGAGTTCATCATGCTGCCGGCGACGCTTCTTCTCGCCGCTTCCGCCGCCGGCGGAATTCTCGTCTGGGGTCTGCCGCGCATGCTTCGGAGAGTCATTGGCGGAAGGTGGAAATCGCCTCTCCAAACCGCTTGGCGATTCTTGACCGAACCGATCACGGCGACCGCCGTCCAGGGGGTCGTGATGTGGGCCTGGCATGCGCCGATCCTGTTCGACCGCGCGCTGGACAGCTCGGGATGGCATATCGCCCAGCATCTCAGTTTCTTTTTGAGCTCCCTGCTTTTCTGGTGGGCGATGTTGCATCCGCGCGGCCGCGGTTCCGCCTATGGCGTGTCCGCCGCCTGCCTTTTCCTGACCTCGCTCATCGGCGGAGCCCTCGGCGCCCTGATGAGCTTCTCGGCGTCGCCCTGGTATTCCGATTATGCCGCGTTGGGCATGACGGGGATCGGACTCGACCCTGTCGACGACCAGCGGCTCGCCGGCCTCATCATGTGGATCCCCGGTGGTCTGGTTCACGGCGGGGCAGCGCTTGCCCTGTTCTACAAATGGCTCAAGTCAGCGGAGGGCGCCCATGCGATCTCCCTCAACTAAGGTCACTATCGCCTGGTTTGCGACGCTTCTGTTCATAGCGGTCCTCGTCTCGATCGCGTGGGAATTCTCGCATGAACGCGCGCAGATGCGCGTGCACGCCGCCGCGATCACCGGAGGCGACCCGATGCGTGGCGAAGCGATGTTCATCCAGTACGGATGTGGCGGCTGTCACGCGTTGAAGAACGTTCGCACCGCCACCGGACAGGTTGGTCCTCCACTCGACGGAATTGCGATCCGCCGAATCATCGCCGGCCGATTCGCCAATACCCCCGAAAATATGCAGCACTGGATCCGCGACCCGCAGCACGTATCTCCCGGCACGGCCATGCCCAACCTCGGCGTCGGCGAACGCGACGCGCGTGACATCACCGCCTTTCTCTACAGCCGCGCAAAATGATCAGCGTAGCCGCAGGCCGATCCATAAGGTGCGCGGCGTAGCGCGTTCGACCGAACCGTCGCCGTTGATTCCCGCCATGACCAGCGCATTGGTCAGGTTCTCGCCCCGCGCGATGAGCTGGAGCTGGCCGGTCAGCGGCCAAGCGGCGAACGCATCGATCGTCGTAGCGCCTTTCAGGATCCGCGTATTGAGGTCGTCTTCATATTGCGCGCCAACTCGACGCAGCACAATCTGGGCGCCTTTCGTTCCGCTCTCCCAGCTCAGCGCGATTGTCCCTGCAAAGTTCGGGGTTTGCGCCGGCCGCAGCCCGTTGAGCGGCGCGGCCGCGCCGTCCGCATCGACTCGCGCATGACTCCAGCTCGCTCCGGCGCGCAGAGACCAGGGCCCGCGTGACCATTCGGCGGCCGCTTCGATGCCGTGCACATCCACTGCGCCGATGTTCTGGCGCTGCCGAAAGGTGCCACCCGCCGCGACGAAGCCAACCTGGTCGAAGACCCCCGGACCCTGACCCAGTGTTACATTGGCGATGGCATCCTTCAGACGATTGGCAAAGCCCGTCAGCGACACCCGCGCCGGACCCCTTGCAAAGTCGATCCCCGCTTCCACGCCCGCCAGGCGTTCGGGCTCGAGTTCCGCATTGGCCGCCGTCGCATCGAGGCCGGCGCGGAAAGGGCGGAATAATTCATTGAGCGTGGGCATACGCCAACCGAAATAAGCGGCCGAGCGCAAGCTGAACCCACCGCCGATCGGTGCGGTCGCGCCGCCACGGGCGGTCGGAAGCCAGCCATTACGCTTTGGAAATCGCTGGTCGCGCTGAACGAGGCCGCTCGCGATTATGCGTTCGAACAAATGGCCGTCATCGACTTGCCAATGATCGAGGCGCGCGCCGGCGGTGAGCATCACTCGGCCGATGTCGGCCGAAGCTTCGGCAAAGGCCCCGTTTGTCCAGGTCTCTCCTCCGGCCAAGCGCCGCTTCCTCGCTTCGCCGCCGACGTAGGAGAAGAGCTCGCGTGTCTCCCCGTCGGTTCGCCGCGTATCGGCCCCGATCCGCAATTCTATGCCGTTCGGCATCGGTGGGCGAAGTTCGAGGCTGCCGCCCAGGCCATGCGATGGCACCGAATCCTGGAGGGAGACCCGCGACGCCATTGTTCGTCCGGAGGTCACATTGGCGAAACTGCTCATGAAGTTGCGCCACTGCCAGTAAACCAGCGCCGACCATTGCCATTCGCTTCGGCCGACCAGCCGCAGAGAAGCATCCGCGCCGTTGGTTCGGTTCTGGGTGAAATCGGTGCCGCGGGTTCGCCAATCGTGGAATCCGGACAGGCTCGCCTGCAAGTCCGTCGATGCGCCAAGGGGCACGACCCATCGTCCTCGCCCGCTCCATTCCTTGTAGGGCGCCCGCTCGTCGGCTGGCCCGCGCGTATCGGCGGTCACAGGGATGAAGCCGTCGCTGCGCTGACCTCGGCCCGACAGGCTGAGCATGCCTGCGCCCGCTTTGACCCCAATTCGTGCGCCGGCTTCGAACGAGTTCCGGCTGCCGCCATCCAGTTCGCCCGACACCCTCGCATCGGCCCGGGTTTCCATCTCGATCGTTCCGGCTAGGGCGCCAGGGCCATTGGACACACTTCCGCCGCCGCGCACCACCCATACCTGGTCAAGGTCCGCCGGATCACATGCCGGCCAGTTGATCCAGCCGCCGAACGGATCGCTCTGCGGCACGCCATCAAGGACGACCAATGCCCGGCTCGATGCATTTCCTCCAAGTGCCCGCAGAGTAACGCCCTGGCTGGTCGGGTGTCCGCTGCGCGCATCCGATCGGCGGAACAGCTGAAGGCCGGGCACGTCCTTCAAGAGTTGGTCAATTTCGTGACTCGGTGACTGCGCGATCCGCCGCCGGTCGATACGATCGACGACATAGACCCGATCGCTTTTGGTTTCCGACAGGGCCTTGGCGGTGATGACGATCGCCGTCGGCGCCGGTTCTGGTGGAAGCGCGGTCGGCATTCGCGATCCGCTAAAGGATGTCGTAAAGCGTAGCGGCGATGGTGAGTAGCGACGTCAGGGCGACCGCAAGCAGGGCCCATGGCGCCCACCACGGCCAGGACAGCTTCTTCACCTCATCCTTCTGCGCCATCGCGAAGCGATGAATGCTCCAACGGCATCGTCCGTTCCAGCCACATCGGACCGAAAAAATCCCATGGTTATGCGCCTTTTAACCATCCCCTTTAGGCCGGTCTTTTCCTTGTCCTGCGAAAAATGCGGCCATGGATATCAGGGCCGTCAAGCGCACGCTCGCATTGCTCACCGGAGTCGTCGCCGCGACCTCCTTTTCAGCACCCGCTGCAGCCGCATCGTTCAGCAAGGCCGAGGCGATCCTTGGCGGGCCCAGCGCGCTCGAGGCTTTGATTGCGCAGCAGAACGGTCAGCCTCTGGTCGCTCAACCCGTTGCAAGGCTTCAGCCCGCATCGCTCGCTTATGCCCGGCCGCAGATCCTTCCGGCGATCCTCGATCGCGATGAGGCCAAGCCTGCGGTCAGCCCCGGCGTCTCGAATGGCCGTCCCGACATTTTCGGAACCGTCGCTCTTCGCGTCGGCCACACGTCGCTGGACGGCAAATGGCATCGTGTCGAGCATTCGCCGGTGACCGGGACTGCTGCCCGCTTCGCCGAAACGCAGCGCGGCAAGGACATCAAGGAGCGCCTCGAGGCGGTCAATTGGTACGTCAACCGGCGTGTCCATTTCGTCGACGATTCCATCGCCTGGGGTCGGCCGGATGTCTGGTCCGCCGCCGACGAGACTTTGAACCGCGGCCGCGGCGACTGCGAAGATTATGCGATCGCCAAGCTCGCGATGGCTCGCCGCGCCGGCATTGCCGACCGCGATCTCTATCTCGTGATCCTGCGTGATACCGTGCGCCGCGCCGACCATGCGGTGCTCGTCGTGCGCGCAGCCGGTCACATGTACGTTCTCGACAACGGAACCGACGAGCTCCTGGATAGCGAGAGCGTCGATGACTACCGCCCGATCTTCAGTTTCGCGATGAGCGGCGGCGAGTGGATCCACGGCTACCGCGTGCAGAAGCCGCAGGCGCCCATCAACATCGCCAGCGCGGATATGGGTTCGACGCCGGGAGCCCGACTGGGCCTCCGCTGATCAGCGCTCGTGCAGCGCCTCGCTGCGCGCCTTCAACACCGGTTTCAGCAGATAGGTCAAAACGCTCTTGTAGCCGGTGATGATCTGCGTGTCGGTCATCATGCCCGGTGTGATCGGAAGCCTGTGGCCTGACGCCATCAGGTAGCTCTTGTCGGTCTCGACGATGACCGTGAAATAGGCCTGCTTCTCATTCTCGTCGTAGATGGAGTCCGCCGACACCTGCACTACGCGGCCGTCGAGCCCCCCATAGATCGAAAAGTCGTACGCCGTGACCTTGACCAGTGCCCGGTCACCCACCCGGATGAAAGCGATGTCGTTCGGCTTCACGCGCGTTTCGACGAGCAATTTCTCGCCCAACGGGACCACTTCCATGATCTTTTGACCGGGCTGCACGTAGCCGCCGATCGTCGTGACTTGAACGTCGTTGACCACGCCGTCCACGGGTGAACGGACCTCGGCCCGGCCCGCCTTGCCCTGAGCGCCGAGAAGCGACTGCCGATTGACTGCGATCTTCGCCGCGACCTGGCTTCGCTCGTCGAGCGCTGATTGCTGGAATTCAAAGCTTGCCTGCGATGCCTGGGCTTGCGCCTCGCGAACCGCCGCCATCGCCTTGCCCTGCTGTTCCCGCGCCGAAGCAATGCGTCCCTGGAGGTCGACCACCTCTCGGCGCTTATCGAGCAGATCGGTCTGCGGGACGATGTTCTTGGCGGCGAGCGGCTCGAGCATCGAAACCTGTTTCTGGGCGAGCACGAGGCTGCCCGAAAGACTCTGGATTGTCGCCGCAGCCTCACCGGCTTCGCGCCGTGCCTGGTCGGCGGACGCCTGGAGCGCCGCGACCTTGCTGCGAATCGCGGATTCGCGAGCGACCTTCAGTTCCTGTTCGCCCTTGCAGTCGGCACCGGTGCAGGCAACATTCTGCCCGGTGCCTTCGGATGTCAGTCGCGAGACTCTCGCCTGCAGCGATTGGTTCTCGGCCTCCAGCTGGCCGACCTGCGACGCATTTTCCGGACTGTCGAGCCGCGCCAGTAGCTGGCCCTTCTTCACCTCCTGGCCGGACTTCACCAGGATCTCGCTGACCGTCGCTGGGTCCGCCGCGGTGATGACCTGCAGCTTGCTCGACGGGATGACCTTGCCGGATCCGCGAGTCACCTCATCGACATGGGCGACGCTCGCCCAGATGAGGAAGAGCACGAACAGTGCCGAGGTGGCGACGATGATCATCCGAGCGCCGGTAAGCGGCTGACGGTGCTTGATCGCTGGTCCGATGAACGGAATGCTGGCCATGACTTACGCTAACTCCAAATTCAGCGGCTGGCGACCTCGGGGGCCGCACCGGCGGACGCGATCTGCGTCGGCGCCTTCTTCTCCTGCGAAGCAATGAGCTTCGCGGCGGCGCCGTCGGTATCACCGGGCCCAGGGATGCTGAGCGTCCAGCCCTTCGACGTGTCGAGCAGGCCGCCAACGTCGTCAGGCGCATGTTTGAGCAAAGTACCGTCCGTGACGGGTCCGTTCACCGCGGCGATCGCATCAAGGGGTTCGGCCGGGTTGATCGACGGTGGCGGCGGGCGCATCGCGAGCGGGTCGCGCGGCTCACCGATATAACGACCGGTGAACGACGCGGGCTGCCCCCAGGCACCCGGCCAGCGATAGAAAATATGCTGTCCAATCTGCGCGACCTTGGCGAGCATCGGGGCCCAGCGCGGCGCGACATAATCGGCGTGATAGTGCGTTGCCTCGCCGACGCGCGTCTCGACATAGCCGGCGAGCGCCGCACGGGCGATCACTTCGGCCTGCAGCCACGCATCGCGAGCCGGAGCACGATAGAGCGCACCGTCGCACACGAAGGTGAACTGGCAGACGCCGCTGCCGGCGCCCTGATAGACGACGCCGCAAATGGACTTCGGAAACGCCGGATGACGCATCCGGTTCAGCACCACTTGCGCGACTGCACGGCGGCCCTCGATCGGTTCGAACCCCGCTTCGTAATAGACCGCCTGGGTGAGGCACAGCAGCGCCCGGCGCTGGTCGAGGTCGCTGCCCGAAATCGCAAAGGCGCTGGCCGCATGAAGCGGGCCGTTGGCGAACGGGAGTGCGGCATTGATCAGCTTCGCCTGCTCGCCGATCGCCTGCATCTGGTTCTGATTGGTCGCGTCGATCAGCTGCGCCGCCTTGGTCGGACTGATCGGCACGGTGACCGTCGCGGCCCCAGCTGAGTTCCGCGCCACGAGAAGGGCACCGAAAGCTGCCGCGGCGATGAGCAGCACGACCGCCAGAGCAATCGCCTCGATGCGCAGCCCGGCCGATTTCCAGCCGAGCCGACGAGCGGTCCTGGCGAGCGCGGTCACGCTGTCTTCTCCTTCGCGGCAGCCTGCTCTTGATGAGCCTGTGCCATGGAAGTCAGATGCTTCAGCACCTCGTCGCGCGGACCGTCCGCGATGATCTTTCCGGCGTCGATCACGATCAGTCGGTTGACGATCGACAGCATGTTGTGGCGGTGCGTGGAGACTACGAGCGACTGGTCCGGACCGATCGCAGTCTTCAGATGCTCGATGAAATAAAGCTCCGTCTGCGTGTCCATCGAACCCGTGGGCTCGTCGAGGAACAGCAGCTTCGATGGGCTGACGAGCGCGCGTGCCAGCACCAGCAGCGAACGCTGGCCGCCAGACAGGCGCGAGCCGCGCTCGCCGACCGGAAGGTCGAAGCCGGCTGCGTCGCGCGACAGGAAAATGTCGGCACCCGAGCGGACGACCGCGTCGATCAGCTGGGCATCGTCGGCCTTGGCCGCGCCAAGCATCAGGTTATCGCGAACCGTCCCGCTGAACACTTCCGCGTCCTGGGCGACGAAGCGGAAAGCATCGCGCAGCTGGTGCGGGTGGTACTGCCGGCTGTCCAGGCCATCGACGATCATCTCGCCGTCGGTCGGGGCATAGAGGCCGCACAACACACGCCCGAGCGTGGACTTGCCCGATGCGACCCGGCCGATGATGCCGATCCGCTCGCCCGGATTGATCTTGAGATTGATCCCGGACAGCGAGTCCCGGCCGCCCGTCGGATAGCGAAACGAGACGTTGCTGAGTTCGACGTGACCGGCGCGGATCTCGGGAACGATGCTGCGCAACGCCACCTGCCGCTCGTCCTGGGACTCCATCATCGTCTGCAGCGAGTCGAGCGTTGCGAACGCCTGCTTTCCGCGCGTCACGAGAAAGGCGAGCTGGCCCACCGGCTGAAGCGAACGGCCCGAGAGCATGATGATCGCGATGATCGCGCCCATCGTCATTTCGCCTTCCTGGAAGCGGTAGAAACCGCCGATGAGGAGGCCGATGCTGATCATTTGTTGCGAGACGCTGGCGAGGTTCACCGCGACCGCGGTGAGGCGGCGCATCTTCTCGCTCGTCGCCGCCGACATCGCCGAATAGCGCCTCCAGCGGCCGAGCATCTGGCCTTCGGCGCGGGCGGCCTTCAGAGTTTCTGCGCCGGCGATCGACTCGACCAGCACCGAATGCTGCAGCCCGGCATCGGCCTGCGCTTCGAGGGCGGCGCGGCCCATCCCCTTCTGCAGGCTGAAGCCCGCAATCAACATCAGGACGATGCCCACGATTGGAACGATCACCAGCCATCCGGCGAGGATCGTGATCAGTCCGAGGAACAGGATCAGGAAGGTCAGGTCGACGACGAGGACGACAGTCGTCGACGCGAAAAAGTCGCGCACCATCTCAAACTCGGAAACGCGCCGGGCGAACGCGCCCGTGCTTCCGAGCCGCTCGCTCATCGGCAGGTTCATCACCTTCTCGAAGAGCTTTTGCGAAAGCTTGGCGTCCAGCCTGCGCCCGACCTCGTCGATCAGCCGCGATCGAGCCACTCGCAAAGTGAAGTCGAAGACCAGCGCAAGGACTACGCCAAGGCCGAGAACCCAAAGGGTCGACACCGCCTTGTTCGGGATCACCCGGTCATACACGTTCATCGTGAAGAGCGGCATCGCGAAGGCGAGCAGGTTGACGATGAGTGCTGCGAGAAGGACCGGCCAGAATTCCCGCCGGACCTTCCACACCTCGGACCAGAACCAGTGGGTACGTTTCGCCTTGTCCCAGGGACGCTCGCTCTCGCGCTCGCGGGTCGGGTCGGTTTCGACGACCATCGCACGGCCAGTGAACGCGGGCTCGAGCTCGGCGAGCTTCACCCACATGGGCTCGGCTACGCCAGGCGCATAAATCAGCCCGTCGGCGTCCCGCACATCGAGCAGGACCGCAGCGCGCTCGTCGGTTAATTCGAGGATGGCCGGGCATTTCGCCACCGGCCAACCCTTCAATCGCCGAACCGCGGATTCGGCGCGCATTCCGACCTGCTCGAGCGCGGGCTCGATCTGGTGGAACGGAAGCCTTCCGTCGTCAGCCAAGGCGAGGCCCGCACGGAGGAGAACCGGCGACGATGGCCGATCCGCCTCCCGTGCGAGGTAGGTCAGGCAATCGAGGACGGGATCGATCTCACGCGAATCCGCATCAAGCCAGTGCATGAAACTCACTGCCCGTCCTCTTCCTCATTACCTGCCCTGCGGCGTGTTGGTCGGATTCCCGATCGTCTCGCCAGGAGTGGCGCCGGCCGGAGTCCCACCGACGGGAGCCGGAGGTCCCATCGCCGGAAGCGGATAGCTGTTTTCCTGGAGATCGCCCGGAGTGACCGGCCGCACATTGTACTTGCCACGCTGATCGGCTGTCGCCGCGACCGGGATCGATACCTGCAGGCATTCGATCAGCCGGTTCTCGGCAGCGAGCACGCGATATTGCGCGTAGAGCTTCGCGAGACGCGCGGTCTCGGTCTGCGCCTGCACATTGTAGCGCGTATTCTGGGCGTCGAGGACGTCGAGCAGCGAACGCCGGCCGATGTTGAACTGCTCGCGATAGCTGAGCAGCACGTCGTCGGTGATCTTGCTCTGGGTCTCGAGCTCGCTGACCAGCGCCGTCTGGTTCTGTAGCCGGCTCCAGGCGTTGCGAACATCTTCTTCCGCGGCGCGCTGACGCTCGAAGAGGCGGCTATGCACCTCATCCGCGCGGTTCAGCTGCTCGCGGTAGTTCGCTTCCTTGATACCGCCATTGTACAGGTCCCAGCGGAGCACCGCGAGCGCCTGCAGGTCGGTCGTGCGACCAGCGAAGCCGTCGATGTCATGACCGGCCCGGGCACGCCCCTCGAGATTCAGGCGCGGGCCGATCTTCGCCTTTGCGGCACGAATGTCTTCGCGAGCCGTATTGAGGTCGGCGATCGCCTCATGGACGAGTGGAGCGTTGGTACGAGCCAGTTCCTCGGCTTCCTCAAGCGACGGCGGCATGCAGCTCGACAGATCCGGCGGAACCGAAACGCTGTCGACCGGAATGCCGGTCAAGGTGCGGAAGCCAATCGCAGCCGTATCGAGGTCTTCGCGAGCCTCGGTCACCCGAGCCCGCGCAGCCTGCAGCCGCTCCTCGGCCTGCTGCTGGTCGGCAATGCTGATCGAGCCTTTGGAAACACCTTCGCGAAGATCGCCGGCAAGACGCTCGTGGAACGTCACATTGTCCTGCGCGATCGCGACCAGCCGCTGTTGCAGCAGATAGTCGATGTACGTGCGCGAAACGTTGAGCGCGACATATTCCGACCGCTCTTCGACGCGCGCTGCGGCAGCATCGGTACGCGATGCCTGACGACGGATTTCGGCCTCGCGGCCGCCGCTGTCATAGACCAGCTGGTCGACGATCAGGTCGCCTTCGATCGGATACAGCGTCTGGTCGGCAAGGCCGATCGCACGCCGGGTCGGGTTCCTCAGGCTGCGAACGCCAGCCGAACCCTCGACCGAGATGCGGGGGTAATACAACCCCGTCGCCTGGACCCGCTCTTCCTGGGTGGCGAGACGGTTGGCCACCGCCTGCCGGATCTGTGGGTTCGTGCTCAACGCCTGTTGAACGGCGTCGCGCAGTTCCACACCGAATGCCGGAGACGCTGACAGCAGCACCGCTCCGGGAACGATCATCGTCCAGTGCTTCTTTTTCATGTTACCCCCTTCTGGTCATTGCGGGGCCCCCACCGTCCACCGGTGAGGACCCCGTACTCTCGCTAGTGATTATGCGTGCGCTGGAGCGTCCTGATTAACGATCATCATGTGCTCCATCGTTAGCATTGAGTGGGCAGCCGTGAAGCCACCAAAAGCGCTCATGTCCCCGTATGGAACGCCGGCGCCCGAATGGCTTGCGACGTCTGCCAGCATCGCATTCCCCGAGTCGCCGCTGTGGCTCGGCAGGGAATTGATCAGCATGTCGAGGTTGCCGTTGGGGATCGCTCCGCCACCGTGCAGGGCGTCGGCGAGAACCTGGCCCACAACCTGGTTATGCTGACCGCTGAGGCCGTCCGGGTTCATCATCCCCATCAGCTGCTGGGCCGAAGGCATGACGACCGCGGTGGCAGTCATCGGGTTCTGCGACAGGACCGCATCGTGCATGGCCGTTCCGCTGAGCAGTGCCGACATCGTCGACATGTCATGCATCGCCGACGTGGTGTCGAGCAGCATGTGCGACGGACCGTCGTAGCTCGAGTGCGGCGCCGAAGCGTTGCTCGTCACCACCCCGTGGAGGTCGGTGAGCTGCGGCAAGAGAGCGCTCGAGTGGATCCCGCTGAACGAGTCCAGCGCGATCGGAGCGAGCGCCTCATTGTGCACCCCAACGATTGCCGACGAGGTGGTTTCGCCGACCGATCCGATGTGGAGCGACGAGGCCGCGAGCGGCTCCGAAGCTGCCAGGCCAGCCGCTGCCAATGCAGCCGCCAGGATGCCGGTCGTGCCGAAGCCGGTGCTCGAACTCGTCTGAGCTTCCTGCGTGGTACGTGCGCCGAGGTGGAACACGGCATCGGCCAGCGCATGGCTCGCGCCATCCGCGGTCGTGTAGCTGCCGGTGCCGACCACATTCACGTCGCCGCTGGCGGCATTGTATTGTACGCCGTCGGAGGTCAGCGAGATGCTGGTGATGCCCATCGCCATCAGCGTATGATATTCACCCGCATCGACGCGGCCATTGCTGTTCGCATCCTGCCACACGCCGAAGCTGCTGAAAGCGGCATCCGCCGACGACAACTTGCCATCGTGGTTGGTGTCGTAAGTGTTCAGGGCCTGAAGATCACTGACGCTTCCGCTTCCGAACACGAACTCCGACGCATTGTCGACCGTGTTGTTGCCGTTCGCATCGTGGATCAGGATCCCGTCCTGCGGGCTTGCCCAGGCGGTCGCAACCGACCCGCTGCCGTAGTCGTAATGGACACCGGCGGCGAGTGACAGGAAGTGAACGCCATCGCCGTTCAGGTCGAGGACCACAGGCGAAGCCGTCGACGGAGTGTTGCCGAGGGCGACGTTCACCGTCCAGCTGCCCGAGACCGGGTCGCCGTCCGCATCCGTCAGAGTGGCGTTGAAGCCGATCGTCTGGTTCAAGCTGGTCGACGTCACCCCGACCGACACGAGGTCGATCTTGCCAGGGCCGAGGTCCTGGACCGTTGTGCCGTCCGGTTCAATGCCCGAGTAGAAGCTGATGTCGGCAATGAATTTCCCTGCGGGCGCACTGAACTGCCACGTCGTTCCGTTGATGTTGACGTCAGGTACCCAGCCGGACACGGACGAACCATCGGTGAAGTGAACGACATAAGCGATGTCGTCTCCGGCATTCCCGGCGCCAGCCTTGTAACCGATGAAATCGAACTTCGCGAAGGTGATGTCGGGCAGAGTTACTGACGGCGGCGTGAAGGCACCGCCTCCATCTGGATCCGACAGCGCCTGGGCGCCGAAGTCGAAGTACATGATTTCCTGGGAGGCCAGTGTGCCGCCGGAGTTGGTTTCGAAGTTGTTGTTGTCGACACCCCAACCGGCAGTCGAGCCGTTGACGCCGGTGCTCGTATCGGTCGAACCGTTAAAAACGGTCCCAGACATCCAGCTCGAGACACTGAAGCTGGAGGTCGGGTGATAACCCGAAACCACGGACAGGGGAGCCGGAGTCGGCGACGCGCCGTCGGTCAGGATCTGACCCAGGGTCGGACCCGCGCCGAAAGATGACGAGCCACCGATGTCAACCTCAGTTACCGTCGGATCGAGCGGCGTCACCAGGTTGAAGTCCCAGGTTCCGCCATTCGGGCCGCCCGTCGGGTTGAGGTGCATCGTGAAGACAACGGTCGTATCGAGAAGTGAATCGTACGTGCTGTTGCCGTTCGAGTCCTGATAGGCCGTCAAAGTACCGGTGGCGCTGTCGAAGTGCGTCACTAGTCCCTTGCCGCCCGACGTGATGCCGGCGAGGCTGGCGGTGCTGATGCTCGTCACCACGCCCGGCGAGTCCGAGCCGGATGCGAAGTGCAGCGAGCCGGTGCTGTCCGGATCGGCAGGGTTGTTGCTGGCCGTGCCGTTCTGGATGGTTCCCAACGTTGGGCCATCGTCTTCGAACCGGACGACGCTGCCGAGATCGACTGACGCCTTGTCGGTGTCGCCATCGAAATCCGTGGCGGTGACCTGCAGGCTCAGCGCGCCGGCCGCAAGCCCTGACGAATCTTCGTCAACGCTCGAGGTGTTGGAATGCTCGATGGCAAGGAACTGGGTCAGCGTAACTGCGCCAGTCGAACTGTTGATGCTGAACTGGAAGGCGGTGTTGCCCGCGTTCACGCCGGCGAGCGTCGCAGATGTCGAACCCGCGATTACTCCTCCACCCATATCGTAGAGGAAAATGCTCGCATTGTTGCTCGAAACGTCGAGACCCGAGTCCACACCCTGGGCGCTGAGAACAAGCGCATAGGTGTTTGTCGTCGGAGCGTCCGCGCTGACGTGCGGGTTCGTCACGTTGACGAGGCTCGCAAGCGTCATTGTCACGGTGCCGAGGTTGCCGCCGACCGGGTCGACTTCGCCGCCGGCCGCGACGACACCATCGGTCTCGTCGATGCGGATCTGCGTGCCCGTGAGGGTCGCTGACACGTCAGGACCATCGTCTGCGAAGTGCAGATTGGCGCCGATGTTGACCGTTTCCTGGTCGCTCACCGTGTCGCCGTCCTTGTCGGTCAGAGTTGCAGAGGCTGTCAGCGTGATCAGGCTGTCGAGCATGCTGATCGTCTGATCGCCGAACGGAGTACCGGTTGGGGTTGGATCCTGCGCGATCGGATGATCGATCTCGCTATATTGATTCAGCGTGACGACACCGGTGCCGCTGACGCTCACGTCAAACACGGTGTTACCCGCTGTCACCCCTCCGAGCGTTGCCGAAGTGGAACCGACGACGACGCCGCCGATCAGGTACAGGTGGATGTCCACACCGCCCTGGTTGAGACCCGAGTCGACACCCGGCGAAGAGACGCCGAGCTGGTAGGCCAGCGTAGCCGGAGTATTCGTACCGTCTGCACCAGCCGACTGTGTCAGCCCGAATACACCGCCAAAGTTGGCGCTCGAAGTCGCAGTATCGGTTGCCGAGGCAATCGTCAGCGCATCGTGCGTCGTCAGGCTGACCGCCGAGTCATCGCCCTTTGTGACGTTGATGGTCGGTGTATCGTCGTCGACGTTGATGTTTATCGTGCCCGGAGGCGATGCCGGATCGCCGTCCTGGTCGGTCACAGTGTAGTGGATCGTGAAGGTCTGGTTGTTCTCGGTATTGTCGTTGCCCGTGCCGTCTTGCGAATCGTGCAGGATCGGCGCGTTCTGGACCACCGTGTAGGTGCCGTTGCTGTTGACCGTAACGGTGATGACCGTGGTCGCGCCCTGCTTGATCAGCAGTTCGCCCGGGGTGCTGGTGTCATAAGTGAATCCGGTTGGCGCAGTGCTCGATCCGAAATCGAACGTAAGCGTACCGTCCCCACCCGAACCCGGCAGCGTACCGCTGGTATTCGACGTATCGGGGTTATCGTCGCCAGGCCCACCCGGGTTGCCGCCAGCAAGCGCGTCGTCGTCCAGGGTGACATTGACCGTCCCGGCAGTCGGAATGGAGTCACTCATGGAGATCGTCAGCGTCGCCGTAACCGAGTCACCGTCGGCGTCGGTCAGCGTATAGGTGAACGTATCCGTCACCGTACCCTGAACGTTGTCCGTCCGGTTGTAGGTATAATTGCCGTTGGCATCCATGCTGAGGGTGCCATGATCGCCGGTGATTGAGAGGAAGCCGCCACTGAATGTGGTGTCCGTTCCGCCCGAACCTTGGATCTGCGTGATCGTGGCCGGAGCATCGGCGCCGCTGTGGTCTGTGCCGGTTCCGCCGGTGCCTTCATTGGTGCCGGTGCCGGTGATGACGTTGCCAGCCGCGCTCGTGCCGCCCGACGCAATGGTGTCCGTGTCGTCGTTTGCGACCGGAGTATCGTCATTGACGGTGATGACCAGGCCGTCAGCATTGGCGGTGACATGGTCGCCGTCTGCGTCCGTTGCCTGGATGACCGACCCGAGCGAGATCAAAAGATTGTTTTCGGTGTTATCGCCCGGAAGGCCGTTGAGCGTCGGATGATCGATCTGGTCGAGCAGCGTGAACGTGTAGCTGCCGTCCGAGCCCACCTGGAAGGTGAACACCTGGCCCAGGGACGAATTCGCGCCCGTGTAGGCAATCAGCGTGTCACCGGAGATCGCATAGTGGATGGTCAGACCGCCGGATGTCAGTGCCGGAAGTCCCGACGTGTCGTTGACCAGGCCAAAGGTAAGTGGCTGATCCGCACCCGAAGTGAACAGTCCAGAGACGTTGCCCGTCGCCGTCGTGTCCTCTCCCGGAATGTCGCTGGGTCCGCCCGCGATACCGCCCGGGACGCCATCTTCGTCCACAATGCCCGTGAGCAGAGCGGCTGTGGTGCCCGGAGCATCATCGTGGAAGTTGAAGTCGAGGCCGATATTGAGCGATTGGCTCGCCGTATCGCCGTCGAAATCATGCGCCGTCGCAGTCAGGACGACGAGGTCGGCAGCCGACATCGTGGTTGACTGATCGGGACCCGAATCCGGGCTGTGAATGATGGCCCGGCTCTCGTCGAGCGTGATGTTGCCACTGGCGTCGACACTGATGGTGAAGACCGTCGGTCCGCCGACGCCGGCCGTGCCGACGACGACACCGTTCACCAAGTTCAGGACAACGGGTTCGCCCGTCAGCGTATCGATAAGACCGCTGTCGGCATTGGGGCCGCTCACGCTGAGTGCATAAGTGAGGCTCCCCGGTCCGTCGGCACCGTAATCCACGTTGAAACTACCGGCGTAGCTTTGCGTGTCATTTACAGCGAAGTTGCTCTCGTCGACCGAAAGCGACGGATGACTCACGTCGGCGAGGCCAATCGTGGGCCCGTCGTCGGTGAAGTGCAGGTTCGCTCCGATATTGACTGTCGCAGACCCCGTGACCTGGTCACCGTCGCCGTCGACTGCTGTCACATCGCGGGTCAGCGTGACGAGGCTATCGGTCAGGCTGATGATCTGGTCAGAGAAGGGCGCGCCCGTCGGAGTGGGGTCATCGCCGATCGGATGATCGATCTGCTGGAACTGGGTCAGCGTGACAACGCCAGTGTTGGTCGTCGATACGCTGAAAATCGTGTTGCTGGCGTCGACAGCGCCCGCGGTCGCCGCGGTCGAGCCGACCACAACGCCACCGATCAGGAACAAGTTGATCGCCGCTCCATGGCTCGTCAGCCCGGAAACCGATCCGGTGACATTAAGCGTATAGGTATCGCTCGAGCCAGGTCCCTGGCCATCCGCGCCGTAGGCAATGGTCGAACCCGAAAATACGCCGCTGAAATTAGCTGACGTTGTATCGGTGTCGCTGGCGGCCCCGATCGTCTGCGCGTCGTCGGTCGTCAGGATTACCTCGGAATCGGATCCAGCGATGACGTGCACGACAGGCGTGTCGTCGTCGACGTTGATCGTCAGCGTACCCGGGGCGACGTCGCCGTCGCTGTCGGTAACGGTATAGTTGACGACGAAGATGAGGTTGTTCTCATCGCCGCCGGCCGGGTGATCGATCGCCTGGAGCTGCGTGACCGAATAATCGCCGTCCGTCGGATCGACCGAAACCGTGATGACGTGTTCGGCGCCCTGCATGATCCAGATATCGCCATTGGCCTGCTCGACATAGGTGAAGCCCGTCGGAATCGTGCCGGCGGCCTGGAGATCCCAGGTCAGGGAGCCATCGCCGCCCGAGCCGGGCAGCGTGCCGCTGAAAGACGAACCGCCTGGATCATCACCGACACCACCGGGATTGCCGTTGGCCTGCTCGTCGTCGTCCAGCTGTCCGCTGGCGGCGCCCGCATCGGGATGCCTGTCGATGAACTGGCCCTCGGGCTGGAACTCAGGCAGCGTGAACACCAGCTCGGTCGGCGGAATGAGGTCGCCAAGGTCATGCCCCGGATCGAGCGGAGGCACGGGATCGGCGAAATCGCCGCCGCTGCTCGGCGTGTTGCCGGCTGCCGGCTTCGGCTCCGTGTCGATGAGGAGTGCCGCGAGGTTGGTCGACGGAAGCTCGACACCGCCAACGACGAGCTGCGGTACGAAGACCGCGCCGTCGACGATGACGATCTGCTGACCGTCGGGCAGGTTCACGACCAGGTTGCGGCCGACCACATGCACGTCTGAAAGGTCCACGCCGGCTGGCAGGGTGACGACGCCGTCGGGTCCGGGGACGATCTGCTGTGCGTTCTCGCCAACCTTGAACTCACCGCCGCGAGTGATCACCAGGTCGGCGACCGACTGGCCCTTCGCGTCCGCGAGCGTGTATTGGAAGAGGTCACGGAAATCCTGCGGTGCGTGACCGTCCGCGACATATTTGTAATTGCCGTGCTCATCGATGACGAGCGTGCCGTAACGGCCGTCAACGTGGAGGTCCTTCCCGTCGGTCGAAGCGTCCGTTCCGTTGGCGCCGCGCACTGCGACGACATGAGCGTCGTGCGGCGTGTCCGCGCCGGCCTTGCCGGTCGTCGTGCCTGCGCCCGTGATGACGTTGCCGCTTGCCGGGCCGTTGCTGCCATTGGGCAACGTATCGGCGTCGTCGCGCGCCTCGGGCTGCGTCGAGCTGTTGAGCGAGCCTGAAGTATCTTCGTACCGCATGTAACCACCCCTGCCTGACCGCTGCGGCCCTTCCGCGCACGGTCGAGTTTTCTGTTCGAGATTTTGCCCCAGGCCCCCGAATCCGTTGAACGAATAACGTTAACGGACGGAGAGTCGGAATCCCGCCATCGCAAACAAAGAACACCGGTGGGCGGTTTTGGCAAGCTTGACGAAAAGTGGAGATGCGCTGCGTGAATCTTTTCAGTTTAGTGACTAAAGTATTCA
>DATLOY010000146.1:0-9897 GCA_035536015.1 Sphingomicrobium sp. | reverse complement strand
GAAACCAATCGGCAACCATCTTCGTGAGACAGTCCCCGCATGAACCCGAAGGTGATCCTCTTGTGCGCGATCCCGCTGGGGCTGGCGGGCGGCTATGCCTGGTCGGCGATGACCGCGCCCGCGCCGCGCGTTGCTCGCCCGCCCAAGGCAAGGATGGTGGCCATCCCGCCCTCACCTTCGGAATATCCCGAGCCAGGCGATGAAGCCTGGTCGGAGCGCTCCGACGACAGGGTCGCCGCCGTTCGGACGCACAAAGCCGAAGAAAGCATCCGCTGCGCGCCCGGCAAAGTCGAAATGGACGGCGACGGCGACGGAATCGCCTGCAACCCGCACCCCACCCTTCCGTCAAACGAAGGATAAGGCGACATTTCGGAGGCGTAATGCTACCTCCCGCGGCCGACGGATGCGTGCCGATCCGCCACTTTGGGGAGGGGAAATACATGCCCAACAATCGGCTTTTGTCTTACGCGTTGATCGTCTTCGGCGTCGCTTTTTGCCTCATTTATCCGCTGTCGATGTTCTGGCCTTCGGGCTGGGCGTGGCATGACGGGCCGCCCGCATCGAACGATTATTTCATGATGATCGTCGGCGTTTACGCGACGCTTGGCGTCTTCATGATCCTCGCCTCGCGCGATCCGGCCGCGAACGGCTCACTGATCCGCTTCGTCATCTGGTCGAGCGTCGTGCATGCCGGGGTCATGGCGTGGGAGGCGGTGCGCAATCCGATGATGGCCGGTCACCTTTACGGTGACGTCCCTGCGCTCATCCTCATTGCCGTGGTGCTTGGCTATTTGACGCTGGACCGGCCCGCAGCCCGCGCAGCAATGTAGCCTAGTCCTTCGGGCGCTCGCGCATCGCGGCCCGCTCCGCGGCACAATGCCGCAGCAGTTCCATGTCGAGCGCCCTTCCTTCACTCGCTGAGAGGAGGGCCGCGATCCGCGCGCAGCGCACGATGTCCGCGCCGGTCAGCTCGTAGGCTCGCGCGAGAGCCGCGGCGTCGATGTCGTCGCCTTGCTGCAGCTTCACCGAGCCGAGAATCTTGCGCCACAGGGATTCGCGCATGGCCTCGTCCGGCATCGGGAAGTCAACGATCCCGTCGAGGCGGGTAATCACCTCCTCGTCGAGATCGCCGCGACGGTTGGTCGCGAGGATCGCCAGGCCCTCGAACGGTTCCAGCCGCCGCAGCAGATAGGAGATTTCCTGATTGGCGTAGCGGTCGTGCGAGTCCTTCACTTCCGTTCGCTTCCCGAACAGGGCGTCGGCCTCGTCGAAGAAGAGGATGGCTCCCTCGGCGTCCGCAGCGTCGAAGATGCGCTTCAGCTTCTTTTCGGTCTCGCCGATATATTTGCTGACGACCGCGCCGAGATCGACTCCATAAACGGGACGGTCGATCTCCCGCCCGATGACCGCGGCGGCCATGGATTTTCCCGTGCCGCTGGGCCCTCGGAAAAGCGCGCGGAGCCCACCGTCGATGAAGCGATGAAGTCCCCATTCGCGCATGACCGGCCGTGGCTGGACAACCCATTCGGCGATCCGCCTCAGCCGCTCGATCGAGGCTTGGGGAAGCACGAGCTCGTCAGTATCGGTATCGGTGTGGATCCGGCGAATGCCGGTCAGCTCAGGCTCGTCGATCAGGCCCATTGGCGCGTCCCCCGACTCCTGCGGTCGACTCTCCTTTACCGCACGAGCGGATCGCTCGTCAGTCCCGCTGGTCGGAAGGCGGGTCGACGGTCGCAGCAGGCTTGGCTGTTTGCGCCGAGACACGCGCTTTCACCGCATCCGCCGCTGCCTTGGCGGCTGCCGCGGCTTCCTTGTCCTCGCGGCGCTTTTTCGCCTCGAGGTAGAGTTGATATTCACTCGGATGAGGGTCGGTGACGAACATGCTGCCGACTTCCTGGCCCTTGGCGAGGCGTGAGGCGATTTCGGCGGCGGTCAACGCAGCACCGATGAGGTTGATTCCAGCCTGCGGCCCGCAGCCCATCGGACCGACGGCGTTGCAGCTCGTGTCCTTGTAATTCTCCGGGGGTTTGGGCCTTCCACCGCCGCGGATCTCACGCCGTGCTTCCATCACGTCGGGGTTGAGCCGGTAACCGTGCGGCCGTTCCGCGCAGATCACGATTTCGCCCGACGCTGGCGGCAAGGTCGGCGTCGGGCATCGTTTTTCCGCAGCATGCGGGTCGGGTGCGGGTGGCGCCTGCTGGGCGGCCGGAGCGGTCGTCGTGGCTTGCGCGGCGAGCAGCATGATCGCGACGGGCAGGCCGGCAGGCATGTTTCATCCTGTGCGACGCCGTCTTTCGCCCCGCTGAATGAGTTTAGCGGCCAGCCGCTCGCTTCCGTGGCTTGCGCGCCTTTGACAGCAACTGCGCCTCATTCTTGCGCTGAATCCGCTCCAGCACTTCATTGGTGTTGTCGGCGGATTCGGCGTTGCAGCGCCCGTGACAGAGGCAGAGGTTGTCGATCTCGGTTGCCGAGCCGTTCGCCAATGGCTGAATCTGCTCGAACCTCGGCCCTTGATCGTGGCCGTCCGGCAGATCGAAGCGCATCGGCCGGCGGCAACGGCGACAATTGTCTCCATCACGGCGGCGAAGCGCATCCAGCTTCTGCTGCGCTTCCCTGCGCCTGAACCGCCACGGGTTGAGATATTTGGCGAGGATCGAACTGCTCATTGGGATGCTAATCGCACGCGTCGGTCAAGAAATGCTTAGCGCGGGTCGGAGTTCGCTGCGCCGTCTTCGACGAACACGTCGCTTGGGCCGGCAACCCAATAAAGCGTCACCACCACGCCCGCGCAGAGCGCCGCGACCAAAGCGAGCCCCGCCGTCGCGCCGGCCGGCCACGAGCGTTTCGCTCGCGCCTGGGCGACCTCGTCCTCGGGATTCCAATGCTTGCTCATCCGCGCGCATATATTCTGCGCGTGCTTACCAGCAGGTTAGTGAGGCTGCGGGCCGGCCGCCCTCATCGTCTGTTCCGAGGTGCAAAGTCGCGAAAGCGACTGAATTAGTTGCGCTCGTTGTCCCAGATCATGTGGATGATGCGCCAGCCGAGCTCGGGATGGTTGAACAACTGAATCGAGTTGATACCGCGCCGTTCCACGTTGCTATCGTCGGGCGACCGCCGGGCCTCATAATTGCTCCAGACGTGCGCAATGTTGCCGAACAGGTCGATGCGGCGGCCCGTCTCGACCTCGTAAAAATCATTCGCATCGAAGAATGGCTGCGTGTTCGCCGAATATTCGTCGAGCGTCATGCTGAGCTTTTGCGGTCGGCCCTGATCATCGACCCAGGTGCGGACCTGAAGTGCGTCGGGCAGGAAGCATCGCTCCTGGCGTGACCAGTCGCGAGGGCCCTTCGGACCGGAAATCATCGCGTACATTTCGTCGATCGCGGCGCCGATGGCTTCTTCGTCAGTCATGGATCCCCCTTGTCGCTCCGGACTACGTGCCGCCTTTACAATCGGGGCGCCAGCCTCTTGAAGTCGGGACGTGGCGGAAAAAGCTTCGACCCTGCTGCTTTTTGGAGCGACCGGCGATCTCGCCCGCCGCATGCTGTTGCCATCGCTCTACGCGCTCGATTCCGACGGCCTTCTTCCCGACGATCTGCGGATCATCGGCACGGCCCGAACCGAGCTTGATGACGACGCTTTTCGCGAACGCGCGAAAGAGGCGCTGCAGGAACATCTGCCGGGTGGTTTCTATCAGGATGGGGTCGCGGCCCGTTTCCTTCAGCGTCTCGGTTATGTGGCGCTCGACATTAACGACGAAGGCGGATTCGCGAGACTTGGGAAGGTCATCGGCGATCCCTGCGGCGGTGTTGCAATCTATCTTTCGACCGCACCGGCACTGTTCAAACCGACAATCGACGGCCTCGAAGCTGCCGGCCTCGCCTGTCCGACCGTACGAATGGCGCTCGAGAAACCGCTCGGGACGGACCTCGCCTCGAGCCGCGAGATCAACGACGCGGTGGCTTCCGCCTTCCCCGAGAACCAGACGTTCCGGATCGATCATTATCTCGGCAAGGAGACCGTCCAGAACCTGATCGCGTTAAGGTTCGCCAATCTGATGTTCGAACCTCTGTGGAACGCCGCGCACATCGATCACGTCCAGATCACCGTCGCCGAGACGTTCGGGCTGGAAGGCCGGGGCGACTATTATGATCAGGCTGGCGCTCTTCGTGACATGGTCCAGAATCACATGCTGCAGCTGCTCGCGCTCGTGGCGATGGAGCCGCCGACCAATTTCGATCCGACGGCTGTCCGCGACGAGAAGGTGAAGGTGCTGCGCGCGTTGAGACCGATTTCCGCGGCCGACGCCGAGACTCACAGCGTCATCGGTCAGTATACGCACGGCGCGATCGAGGGAGCGCCGGTCAAAGGCTACGCCGAAGAACTGGGCCGCGAGAGCGCCACCGAGACGTTCGTCGCGCTGAAGGCCAATATCGATAACTGGCGATGGAAGGGCGTCCCCTTCTTCCTTCGCACCGGCAAGCGCATGCCGATGCGCGACACCGAGATTTTCATCCAGTTCAAGGACGTGCCCTACTCGATTTTCGCCTCACGTGGAGCGACGACCAAGCCGAACAAGCTGATCATCGGTTTGCAGCCTGAAGAATCGATCGAACTCAGGCTGATGGCAAAGACGCCAGGGCTGGACCGCCAGGGGGTTCGCCTCCGCGAAGTGCCGCTCGACCTCGGCCTCGCCAATGCCTTCAGCGAATATCGGCGCAGGATCGCCTATGAGCGGCTTCTGCTCGACCTCATCGAGGGCGATCCTACCTTGTTCGTCCGCCGTGACGAGGTCGAGGCACAATGGACGTGGATCGACCAGATCCGCGCCGCCTGGGCCGAAAAGGGCATGGCTCCCCGACCCTATGCGGCGGGAACATGGGGGCCATCGGCCGCCATCGCCCTCACCGAGCGCGACGGCATCAGCTGGCACGAATAGTCAGCGCCGCTCAATCCGTTTGCATCCGCACTGACGCTCGACCTATCATCCGCTTGTGCGGTTCACAGGGGGAGGGGCGATGATGGATGTCTCCTACGTCCTGACGGATGAGGCATTGGTCGTCGCGCCGGTCGGAAGGATCGACGAAGCCAGCTGGGAGGAATTTGGCTCGAAGCTCACCAGCGGCCTAGAGCAGGCTTCCGCGCAATCCCGTGGAACGCTGGTCATCGATCTGTCGGGCGTCGATTACATGTCTTCGCGCGGGCTTCGCGTCCTTACCGTGGCCCGGCAGCGGGGAAGCGCGGCGGGCGTGGCGATCCGCCTGGCCGCTCCGAACGACGTGATGCGGGAAATCCTCGCCATCAGCCGCTACGACCGCTTGTTCGACGTGGACGACGAAGCGCCCCGCGAAGGAAGCGCATCTTGACCGACGAGCGATCGGAGGACCCGACGGTCGTCCGTTTCTGGGGCACGCGAGGCACGCTTCCGGTCGCCGCCACGGCTCGCCAGATCAAGCGAAAGATCGCCAACGCGCTCTTCGCCGCACGAGATTATTCGTTCGCGAGCTACTTCGAAGCGTCACGGTTCATCGACGATCAGCTGACCTTTGCCGCCGGCGCGACCTACGGCGGCGCAACGAGCTGCGTCGAGATCGATTGCGGCGACGACGCCTTCTTCATTTGTGACATGGGCAGCGGACTTCTCGAGCTGGGCGTGGATGCTTCGAGCCGCTGCGTCGACGGTCATCGGAAGAAGTATAATTTCTTCCTGTCCCACATGCATTGGGACCACATCATGGGTTTCCCCTCGTTCCTGCCGGCCAATGATCCCGACGCCGAGATCGTGATCCACGCCTGCCATCCCGACGCGGAAACCGCGCTTCGCCGCCAACAGGAAGACATCTCCTACCCCGTTTCCTTCGCTTATTGGGCGGCAAACATCCGCTTTGTGACGCTCGTCCCTTATCAGGAGGTCGAAGTCGACGGCCTCCGCGTCACGGCGATGACCCAGGATCATCCTTACGGGAGTTTCGGCTACCGTTTCACGGACGGAGCCGGCCGGAGCGTCGTCTACAGCACCGACAGCGAGCACAAGATCGGCGAGATGGACCGCGAGGCAGCCTTCATCGGCTTCTTCGAAGGTGCCGATCTCGTCATTTGCGACACCATGTATTCACTCGCCGAAACCAGCTCCACCAAGGAAGACTGGGGCCATTCGAGCAACGTCGTCGCGATCGACCTTTGCCATCAGGCACGGGCAAAGCGCCTCGCGCTTTTCCATCACGATCCGTTCCACGACGACGAGGACATCGAACGGATGCACGAAGACAGCATTCGTTACGAGGAGCTGACCCGCGACGGTCCGCCGCTCGAGGTGCTGTGCGCTTATGACGGACTTGAAGTCCCTCTCTAGGCCAGCCCGGCGAGGAAGCAGGGTCTGGTCCTCCTGGGCTGTCGTGCTGATCCTGGCAACGGTTCTTTCGCTGGCGACCGGCGGACAAACGCGCAGGATGTTGTTCGACGCGTGGCAGCGCCTGGGTCCGCGCGAGGTCAAGGCTCCCAACGTCCGCGTCGTCCTCATTGACGGCAAGAGCCTGGGCATGGTCGGGCCATGGCCGTGGTCAAGATATTATCTCGCCCGGCTGACGGAAGACATCGCGAAGCAGGGCGCAAAGGTCATTGCGTTCGACGTGCTCTTCCCGGAGCCCGACCGGGTGAATCCGGTTCTGTTCGCCAAACTTTATCCCGAGCTCAGTCCCGCGACGTCGAGTGAAGTTCAGGCATTGCCCTCGATGGACCAATTCTTCGGCCAGGTGGTTGGCCGCTCGCCGGTCGTCATTGCCCGGGCGGGAGCGGAGGACGGCGTTCGCGAGGGACTCACGGTCGATGCGCAGATCAGCGGGGCGCTTCCGACGCGCGTCGGCGAGTGGCCCGCCGCCATCGTCGCGATTCCCGAGCTGGAAGACGTCGCGCTGGGCCACGGCCTCATCAACGGCCAGCCCGATTCCGACGGCACCATTCGCTCAGTCCCGCTCGTGATGCGCGTGGCAGGCAAGCCGATGCCCGGCTTCGCCATGGAGATCGCAAGGCTCGGCCTCGACTCTCCGGGCTTTCAGGTGACCCCGGAGAGCGTCAAACTCGCAGGGCGAAATATTCCGGTCGATGATCGCGGCCGCATGCACTTCCGGTTCGGCACATTCCCCGACCGCAATATCATCTCGGCCGCAGTCGTTCTGGGTGATGCTGCGCCTCGAGGCTTTTTCGCTGGGAAGACCGTCCTGATCGGGCTCGCCGCGGAGGGCACGGCGGACATCGTTTCAACGCCTTTGGCCGCCGAAAATTACGGGTCCCTTGTCCAGGCCCAGGCCGTGGACGCGATCGAAAGCGGCAGCGGCTGGCTCTCCCGTCCGCGCTGGGCGAACGTTCTCGAATGGGCGCTGGCCGCCATGCTGGCGTTGTTGGGCCTCCTTGCCGCATGGCGCGGCAAAGCGCCGAGGTTGGCCCTGGCGATCGCTCTGATCGCGCTGCCGATCGCCAGCTGGCTTGCCTTCGATCGCCTCTCGCTGCTCGTCGACGCGACGCGGCCCCTTCTCATCGGAGGCGGCGCTCTTGCCGGCGTCGTCATCGGCCTGTTCGCCGACGCCCGGCGTGATCGCGAGCGCTTGCGCGAAACCCTGGTCGAGGAACGCGTCGCTGCCGCCCAGACCGAAGGCGAGCTGCAGGCGGCGCGCGAAATTCAGATGAGCATGGTCCCGCCGCGCGCGACTCTGGCGAATGTCGATCCGCGTCTCGACGTGGATGCGCTTCTCGAACCCGCGCGATCCGTCGGCGGCGATCTCTATGACCTTGCGCGCCTCGACGACGATCGCATTGGCTTCATGATCGGCGACGTGACCGGCAAGGGCGTTCCCGCGGCACTCTTCATGGCCATGTCGAAGGCCCTGACCTCATTCGTGCTCAATCGTGAAAATGTGGATCTCGCCGGCGCCGTTACGAGCGTGAACGAAGAGCTGCTTCGCGGCGGCGGTGAGACTTTGAGCGTGACGATGATCATCGGGATCATCGACCTTAAGACCGGCGCCGTTTCGCTGGTTTGCGCGGGACATGAGGATCCGATCACGCTGAAACCGGACGGCAAGGCCGAAATCCATCGACTTCTGGGCGGACCGCCTTTGGGGCTCACCACTTTCGACTATCCCGTCGAGCCGCTCAGCCTCTCGCCCGGCGACACTTTGATGCTCGTGACGGACGGGATCACCGAAGCCCAAAATTTGAATGACGAGCTCTACGGTCGCCAGCAAATCCTCACGGAGATTGCGCAGAAGCGGGGAAGCGCGACCGAACTATGCGAGGGCATTCGCGATGCCGTCCGAACTTTCGAGGACGGGCTGGAGCCGACCGACGATCTGACCGTGATGGTGCTTCGCTACCTCGGTCCGGAAGCCTAGCGGACGATCACTTCCACGCGCCGGTTGACGGGGCTGCTGACATTGTCGCCTGTCGGGACCTTGAGCTCGCGCTCCCCGCGGCCGACGGCGCTCATGATGGACCGGTCGAAGCCCTTGCTCGCGAGCAGGTTCAGGATTTCCTCGGCGCGCTTCTGCGACAAGGCGTCGTTGTCGGCATCGTTGCCGACCGTGTCGGTATGGCCGGTGACCTGGACCTCCGCGCCGGGGCGCTTGGCGATCTCGGCACGCAATTCCTCGAGCACTGGGGCCGATTCCGGGGTCATTTCGGTCGTGCCTTCAAGGAAGTAGAGCGTGAAGCTTTTCGGCGGCGGCGGGAGGTCGCCGACCAAGGCCGCTTCGTCGGCCTTGAGGCCGCTTGCGCCAAGCGGCTTGATCGAGGGCGATCCGCCGAGCGTTGCCCGGCTGTTCGCGTCGGTGACGACCGCTTCCGTGGGCTTGCCGTCAGACTCCAGGATCGCGACCTGGCCGTGTCCGCCGTCTTCGTCGGGCAGCAGCACCATTGACGAGTGTGCGCATCCGGCGAGTGCGAATGCAACGAGCGGAACGAGGTCGCGAAGCCTCACTTCGGCACCTCCACGATGAAGCGGGTCCCACGAACTCCGAGGAGCGAATTCGGCGTTCGGACCTTCATCGCGTCCCGTCCGGACTTGGCGATCTTGCCGGACACGATCGCCAGGGATCCGCGATCGACCTGGGTGACGAAAGAGCCTGTTTGGCGCGTCCGGTCATATTCGAACGTGCTCACCGCTATGCGGCTGTTCGGGCCAACCGCGAAGCGCGTGTTGTCGATGAAGGTCAGCGCGATGCGCCCGTCCTTGCCGGTTACCAGATAATCGCCGGCCAGAAGTTCCTGGCCCGATTTGGCCGGAATGTGGTTCGTTCCTCGCTGGACGATTGCGCTTCCGCTGCTCGATTTCACCCGAGCGATTTCGGCGTGCGCCGGAAATGCGGCCAACGCCGTCAATGACATCAGGAAAAGCGACTTCGCAACCATCGCCCCGCTCCCACTTATTGGCTGATCTATGTCATACCGGAGGGCGTGAAGGCGCGCGAATCAATTCCGGCCCCGTTACGTCTCAGCCTTTCAGGGCCAGGCGCGGTGCATGACGCGACGCTTGCGGCGCGTGAATTCGCGGAGAGCGCCGGCATCGACCAGGCCGACGTCGCCCACCTCGCCGTGGTGGTCGAAGAGCTTGTGACCAATCTCTATGATCATGGTGGGCTTGGGCCGACCGACAGTTTCGAAATTCGGCTAGCGGTGAGAAGGGCCGACACGATCTTTGTGTTGATCGCGCCGGGGGAGCCCTTCGATCCGCGCAGCGTATTCGCGTCTTCCGGCACTGGATCCCGGGGTGGTGGCGCCGGCCTGAGACTGGCGAGGTCCTGGAGTAGCCAGATCGACTATCAATATGCCGACGGCCAAAACCACGTCGCAGTGCTGCTGCCTCACAAGAACGTGGATTGAAGCCAGGATCTGAATGGGTGGTGC
>DATLOY010000145.1:0-14513 GCA_035536015.1 Sphingomicrobium sp. | reverse complement strand
TAGCTGGTATAACCGGCGTAACGATGTTCGTTCGACCAGCGGCGGCCGGCCTCATCATCCTCGGAGAGCGTGCGGATCGAATGGGCGAGATCGTTCAGCGGCGCTTCGTCGCCGAGGTCGGCTTCGTAGAGCTGGGTGGCGAAGAAGGAGCGGGTCATTCGGACTGCTGCAACCTGAGCGCGACTTCGCTCATGAAGCGAGCGTCGTCGCCGTCGGCGAGCCATTCGGCCTCTGCCGAGATCGCCGCGAGAACGTCCGACAAAGGCTCCATCTCGGCCTTGGAATAATTGCCGAGCACATGGGGCGTAACGAGATGCTTCAAGCCGGGCCCCGGGTGACCGATGCCGATCCGAACGCGGCGAAATTCCGGACCGAAGGTCGCGTCGATCGATCGCAAACCGTTGTGGCCCGCCAATCCACCTCCGACACGCACTTTCACCTTGAAAGGTGCGAGGTCGAGCTCGTCGTGGAAGACGGTGAGCGCGCCCAGATCGAGCTTGTAGAATTTCAGCGCCTGCTGAACCGCATCGCCGCTGTCGTTCATGAACGTTTGCGGTTTCAGGAGCAGGATGCGGTGGCGTCCTATGCGGCCTTCGGTGATCAGGCTGCGAAACTTCTTCTGCCAGGGGCCGAAATCATGCGTTTCCGCGATGATGTCGGCCGCCATGAAGCCGACATTGTGCCGGTGCAGCGAATATTGCGCGCCAGGATTTCCGAGGCCGACCCAAAGTTGCATCGTCGGCCTTTAAAACCCTCCCCCTCGGTGGGGGAGGGAAGGGTGGGGGTGAGGGTGGAGAGCCAGCGCTCCATTCGGAGACATCACCCCACCCCAACCCCTCCCCATCAAGGGGAGGGGTGCTCGATACATTACTCTTCGGTCTCCGCGCCCTCGGCGGCTTCGCCGCCTTCTTCGCCCTCGGTGCCTTCTTCGCCTTCAGCCGGGACTTCGCCCTCGGCGGCGGCCTCTTCCTCTTCGGCCTTCATCGCCGACGGAGCGACGATGGTAGCGACGGTGAAGTCCTCATCCTTGTTCGCCGGAACGACGCCCTCCGGAAGGGTGACATCGCTGATGTGGATCGAATCGCCGATCTCGAGGCCATCGAGCGAAACGTGGATCTCGTTCGGAATGCTCGCCGCATCGCAAACAAGCTCAAGCTCGTGCACGACGACGTTGAGAACGCCGCCACGCTTCAGGCCCGGCGAATCTTCCTCGTTGTCGAACCGCACGGGAACGCCGACGGTGACCTTGGTGTGCTCCCCGATGCGAAGGAAATCGACATGGATCGGCCGGCTCGTCACCGGGTGGAAATCGACCGCCTTCGGCAGGGTGCGATGCGCCTTGCCCTTATAGTCGATCATCACCACCGAGTTCATGAAGTGGCCGGTATGAAGCATCTTGGTGAGAAGCTTCTCCTCGACATGGATCGAGAGAGGCTCCTTCTTTTCGCCGTAGACCACGGCGGGTACCCGTCCATCGCGGCGCAGTGCTCGGGAGGCTCCCTTGCCAGCCCGGTCGCGCGTTTCGGCGGGCAGCGTCAGCTGATCGCTCATTCTTGCGTCCTTTCAAAAGAACCCCGCCACGCCTCCAGGGATGACCATGGCTGGGGAAGCGCGCCCCTAGTGCAGACGGCTGTGAAAGGCAAGCTCCTCCCGGGTCGGGGAGGTCAGTTCAGGCGGGTCGAGATGATGCCCTGCTCGGCGAGGCGGACAAGAACGCTGTCCTTGCCGGCGAGATGGCCGGCGCCGACGGCGACGAACACGGTGCCCGGCGTCTGCATCCTGGCCGCAATCCAGTCGGCCCAACGGGCGTTCCGCTCGGTGAACAGGACTCGATAGGTGTCGGGCGAAGCGGTGCGAAGCTGATCCAGCATATTCACGAACACTGACTGGTCGCCGCGTTTCCAGGCGGCCTGCATTGCCGACATGGTGCTGGAGAGTTTCGCCATCGCCTCGTTGCTGTCGCCGTTATCGACCGGCTCCCCGGCGTGCGGCGCCGCCGCCGCGGTCGGCATGCGGGTAAACATGTTGAGCTGGGATTGGAGCGTCTCGAGGCCTTCGACGGGCTTGCCTACGGCCTCGGCTGCGTGGCGAAGCACGTTGTCCGCGCCATTGTCGACACGCATTCCCTGCAGGCGTCCGGCGTTGATCGCCATCCGGGTCGTTCCAAGAAATGAGGCGGAGGTCGTCAGCTGGAGATTGCGCATGGGCGGCGGCGCGGCAATCGAGAAAGCCGGCTGCGCCGCGGGCCGGACCGGACCTTCGGGAACGAGTGTTTCAAGCACGAGCTCGTTCGAAGAGTCGAAGGCGGACCTTACCTGGTCGTGAAACCAGTCGGCTTTTCCGTCGAGTGCATGAAAGGTGCCGAAGATGTACACCGTCGTGTCGGCGTCGCGAACGACGAACATCGCCGGGCTGGCGCTCTCAAGTTGCGGCTGCGGCTGAGGCGCGGCAACGGCAAGCGCAGCAGCGAGCAGAGCAGTGACCATCCCTCAGCCTCCCCAAAAAGGCGGCCGGCGCCGGAAGAGAACGATGGCGTTCGCGGGATGCATGCCAGCCGTGGCGAGACAGCTCGCAACCCGCTTACGCGCATCGAGGGCCCCCCAGCCCGATACCCGGTTAATATGGTCACCGAGTCGTTAACAAATGTCTAGCGGAAACCTCTGTCTCGTGAAAAATTCTCGTTCCGCATCAACAACAAACGCGGCCTGCGCCGCTATTGCAGCCGGGTGACCTTGTACCCGCCGCGCTGAAGCAAATCGATGACGGAATAGCGGCCCGCGAGGTGACCTGCGCCGACAGCGACCAGGATCGAGCCCGGCTTGTCCATCCGTTGCTCGATCCATTTGGCCCAATTGGCGTTGCGGCGCCTGATCAGTGCGTCCCGGAGGTCCGGCGACGCTTGCAGGTCATGGTTGAACGCACGCGCGATGGCGGTCACGTCTCCCTTCGACCAGGCAACGAGCATTTTCTTGAAATCGGTCTGCATCGCGCCTTTCGGCTGGATCGCGCCGAGGAGCAGGTCCTGCTGAGCCTTCTCTGGAAGCGTATCGAAGAATCCGAGTTGCTCGGCATTGGTTTCAAGCTGGTCGATCGGCTTGTTCTGGCTGCTGAAGTCGCTTCGGAGGACCGTTTCTACGCCCTCGTCGCCTTTGAGGCCGAGATCGCGAAACTGGTTGCCGAGCAACATGAAGGCAGCGGCCCAGGTTTCCATCCTGTCGAATACGGCCCGGGGAGCGCCGCTCTTCTTGATCGCCGCTTCGAGCTGGGCGCGCTTCGACGGCGGGACCCGCTGGGCAATCGGGGGAAGATCGTTCGAAATGCCGAGTTTCATGAGAAGTCCGACGAGCTGCATCGGATTCTTCTCGTCGACGATTGTTTCGACCACGAGCTCCTGAGAACCCGCGACGGCTTTTTCGAGCTTCGGCGACTGCCAGTCATACTTTTCGGGCAGAAGATGGATGGTGCCGAACAGGTAGATCGTCGTGTCGGCATCCGAGACACTCCACAGGGCGGGTGTGGCTTTCGCCTCGGCCGCCTGCGGGGCGATTGCCGCCGCGGCCAAACCGAGTGCCAGCAAAACGCGGCGCATGATCTTTTTCAACATTCCCGTCCTTCCTTCATCCCTTGCGGCTTAGCAGCTAGCCATCGAAGACTTAACGTCCACTTGCTCGTTCAACCTCCATCGGCCAAAGCCCGCTCATGCCGACGACCATGGGGGCCGCCGCTTGAGCCTGTCTTTCCAGGACCTGATCCTGACCCTGCATCGCTATTGGAGCGATCAGGGCTGCGTGATCCTGCAGCCTTATGACATGGAGATGGGGGCAGGAACTTTCCATCCGGCCACGGTGCTTCGTGCCCTGGGGCCGGATCCCTGGAAATGCGCCTATGTCCAGCCGTGCAGGCGACCGACCGATGGCCGCTACGGCGAGAACCCCAACCGTTTGGGCCATTATTATCAATATCAGGTGGTGCTGAAGCCAAGCCCGCCACAAATGCAGGACCTTTATCTCGGCAGCCTCACGGCGATCGGAATCGATCCCCTGAAGCACGACATCCGCTTCGTGGAAGACGATTGGGAAAGCCCTACGCTCGGCGCCTGGGGCCTCGGCTGGGAGGTCTGGTGCGACGGGATGGAGGTGACGCAGTTCACCTATTTCCAGCAGGTCGGCGGGTTCGAGTGCAAACCCGTCTCGGGAGAACTGACTTACGGGCTGGAACGCCTGGCGATGTACATCCAGGGCGTCGACAATGTGTTCGACCTCCGGTTCAACGATGCCGGAGTCAGCTACGGCGACGTGTTCCTTGAGAATGAACGCGAGCTTTCGGCCTACAATTTCGAGGTCGCGAACACCGAGGCTTTGTTCGATCTCTTCCGCAAGGCCGCCGCCGAATGCGAGAATTGTCTCGAGGCCAAGCTTCCGGTCCCCGCTTATGAGCAGGCGATCAGGGCGAGTCACGTCTTCAACATGCTGCAGGCGAGGGGCGTGATCAGCGTTGCCGAGCGCCAGGCCTATATCGGTCGCGTGCGCGATCTCGCCAAGGCCGCCTGCGCGGCGTGGCTGGAGCGCGCCACCCCATGACCGACTTCCTGCTCGAGCTTCGGTCGGAAGAAATCCCCGCGCGAATGCAGGCCAAGGCACGCAACGACCTTGCCCGGCTGTTCGCCGAATGCACGAGTGCGGCGGGGCTTTCTACGGGGGCAGTCGACGCGCATTCAACGCCGCGCCGGTTAGTGCTGATCGTCCGCGATGTGGCGGAATCGACGAAAGCGGCGCGAGAAGAATTGAAAGGCCCGCGCACGAACGCACCCGAGCAGGCGCTCGAGGGCTTCCTCCGCAAGACGGGCCTCAAGCGCGAACAGCTTGAAGATCGCGATGGAGTGCTGTTCGCGGTGATCGAGCGGCCGGGCAAGGCGGCCGCCGACGTCCTCGCCGAGACGGTCAAGCGCATCGTCACCGACCTCCCATGGCCCAAGTCCATGCGCTGGGGCGACGGCGGCCTCCGCTGGGTACGCCCGCTGCACGGGATCGTCGCGATCCTGGGCGAGGACATAATCCCGGTCGAAATCGACGGGATTGCGTCGAGCGCCACCACTTTCGGGCACCGTTTCCATCATCCGGGGCCGATCACCATCGGCGGAGCTCACGATTATGCCGAGAAGCTCCGCGCCTGCCACGTCATCGTCGACCAGGACGAACGCGAGCGGCTGATCCGCGAAGGCGCAGCCGCTGTCGCGAGAGAAGCCGGGTTGGCCCTGATCGAAGACGAGGGTCTCGTCGTGGAGAACGCCGGCCTGACCGAGTGGCCAGTGCCCCTGATCGGCCGCTTCGACGACGACTTCCTCGATGTTCCGCGCGAGGTGATTGTCCTCACCATGCGGACCAACCAGAAATATTTCGCCTGCACGAACGACGAAGGGCTGCTGGCGCCGGCCTTCATCTGCGTCGCCAACGTCGATTCAAAAGACGGCGGCAAGGCGATCGCGCAAGGCAATGCGCGGGTTCTCGCCGCGCGGCTCGCCGACGCGCGCTTCTTCTGGGAACAGGACGTCAAAATCCCGCTGGAGGAGCAAGCGAGGAAGCTCGACGGGATCGTCTTCCACGAGAAGCTCGGGACCGTCGCCGACAAGGTCGAGCGGGTGGCCAGGCTGGCTCGCTGGCTGGTCGAGGAAGGAATCGTCAAAGGCGCCAAGCCTGACCAGGTGGAACGCGCGGCGCGGCTGGCCAAGGCCGATCTCGTCAGTGGGATGGTCGGCGAATTCCCCGAGCTGCAGGGGGTAATCGGCGGCTACCTTGCCGAGGCGCAGGGCCAGCCGAAGGCCGTCGTCGAGGCGATACGGGACCACTACAAGCCGGTGGGGCAGGGCGACGAGGTGCCGACCTCTCCAGCGACCGTCGCGGTCAGCCTCGCCGACAAGCTTGATACGCTTCTCTCATTCTACACGATCGGCGAAGTTCCGACCGGATCGAAGGATCCCTTCGCGCTGCGTAGAGCCGCGATCGGTTCAATCGCGCTGATCTTGGCCAACAATATTCGGGTTTCGCTTCTCCCGCTTTTCATGGCGATGTTCCAGGAGCGGGTGGCGGCGTTTCAAACGGGATTTATGGGCAACACGCCGCAGGGAGTGCTCTTGCTTTTAGCCGACCGGCTGAAGGTTCAACAGCGCGAAGCCGGCGTGCGGCATGACCTGATTGACTCCGTTTTCGCGTTGGGGAGCGAAGACGATCTCATTCGGCTGCTTGCGCGGGTGAAGGCATTGCAGGAGTTCGTGGGGACGGAGGATGGCACCAACCTCCTCGTCGCCTACAAGCGCGCCGCGAACATCCTCAAAAAGGAAAAGTGGGAGGGGACCGGCGCCTCGGGCGGTTCTGACCTCGCGGCCGAAGAAAAAGCGCTGATCGACGCGCTCGACAAGGCGGAGCCCAAGGCCGCCGCCGCAATCGGGAAAGAGGATTTTACCGGGGCCATGGCCGCGCTGGCTTTTCTGCGGAAGCCGATCGACTCCTTCTTCGATCATGTAACGGTGAACGACCCCGACAAGGCGAAGCGCGAGCGGCGCCTCAATTTGCTGCTGCGCTTCCGCGATGCGGTGAACGCCGTGGCCGATTTCAGCAGGATTGAGGGTTAGGCCGGCGGGGTATCCGGATCGCGCCCGTCCTTGATGGCGGCGACGCGCAGGCTGTCGCGCTCGCGCCATTCCTTCTCTCTCTCGTCCCATTCGGCGCGATTGCGCTCATGCTCCTTTTCCAGGGCATCGCGACGCGTCTGCTCTTCCTTGTAGCGAGACTTCCATTTGCGGCGCCCGCCCTGCGTCATCCACATCCCGACCAATAGGCCGAGCAAGAAGACAAGGACGATGATTACCCAGGCATTCGGGTCGGTCGTCACGTTCATTGCGGTTCCCCAACGTCAATGGAATCACAGCGACTACGCTTGGGCGCGCCGCCGCGTTCCCGATCACTTGCCGTTGATGAAGCTGTCGTTGATCGAGCAGGCAGCCGGACCCAGGATGACGATGAACAGGGTCGGCAGGATGAACATGATCAGCGGGATCGTCATGATCGCCGGAAGGCGGGCCGCTTTTTCTTCCGCGCGCATCATGCGTTCGTTGCGGAATTCGGCCGACAGCACCCGCAGGGCCGAAGCTAGCGGAGTACCGTATTTTTCCGTCTGAATCATGGTCGTGACGACGCCGCGCACGGCTTCGAGGTCGACGCGCTGGGCGAGATTCTCGAACGCCTGGCGGCGCTCGTTGAGGAAGCCCAATTCGATCGCGGTCAGGCCGAACTCGTCTCCCAGCTCGGGATAGGCCTTGCCAAGCTCCCTCGCGACACGCCCGAAGGCGGCATCGACCGTGAGACCGGCCTCGGCGCAAATCACCAGCAAGTCGAGCGCGTCGGGCAGGCCCTTGCGGACCGCATGGCTGCGCTTCGTGACCTTGTTCTTCAGCCAGATGTCCGGTGCCTTGTAGCTGAGCACAAAGATGCCCGCGACGGTGATATACCGGCGCACGGCCGACCAGGCCGGATAGAAATCGAATACGTAAAGCAGCACGACCGCGGTGAGGCCAAGCACCAGCGGCAAGACGAAACGCGCCGCGATGATGAAGAACGCAAGGTCCTTCGTCCGGATACCGGCCTGCAACAGCTTCAGCTGAGTCTTCTTCAGCTGGTCGTCCTGCAGCATCTTGAAGCTGGTCAGGATGCCGCGAACCTTGTCGGCCGCCTGGCTGCGATTTGTGAGTTTCCTGCGCTTGTTCGTCGACGCGACGATGCCCGCTTTCAGTTGCTCGCGGCGTTCGTTGAGCGCCTTGACCCGGCGTGCCATCGGGTCCTTGACCGTCGTCGCTGCGTAAATTGCGATGAGCACCGCAAAGGTTGCGACCGCCGAGAGCAGCGTCGCGACCCAAATCACGTCGAAGCCGAGAAGGGTAGGGCCGGTAGGTACAGCCGGGTCCATGATTGTCAGTCCCCCCTCAGATCTCGAAGTTGACCATCTTGGCCATGATGAATGCGCCGATGCTCATCCAAACGAGGCCGCCCAGACCCGCGACCATCAGCCGCTGATCGGAGAAGAAGCCCGCCATGTATCCGGGGTTGATGAACCACACCAAGCCGAAGACGATGAACGGAAGAGAGCCGACGATCCAGGCGGAAGCCTTGGATTCCGAGCTCATTGCGCGGATCTTGAGCTTCATCTGGGCCCGCTTGCGAAGCACGTCGGCGAGGTTCGAAAGGGTCTCGGCCAGATTGCCGCCCGTCTCCCGCTGGATGGCCAGCGTAATGACGAAGAACTGGAATTCCGGCGTGCCGAGCCTGTCGGCGGTGTCCTGAAGCGCAGCCTCCATCGTACGGCCGATCTTCATCTTGTCCGCGACCATCCGGAATTCGACTCCGACGGGCCCCGGAATTTCACTTGCGACCACGCCCAGGGTCTCGGTGATCGGAAGGCCCGAGCGGAGGCCGCGCACCATCAGCTCGATCGCGTCAGGGAAATTCGCCGTGAATTTGCGCACGCGCCGGTCGATCATCTTTCCGATGACGAAATGCGGTCCGCCGATCCCGAAGAAGAGGCCAAGAAGCATCGACAGCAGGATCGGAGCCCCGCGGAACATGACCGCGGCCGCGACGAGCACGGCAACACCGACGCAGACCATCGCATATTTGCCGAGGCTGATGTCCTTGCCGGTCATCTCCAGCCGCTTGCGCATCAGCGCCGGCTTGGGGATGAGCGTCGAGGCGTAGCTTTCGATCCTGCTCGTGCGCTGGGCCATCAGCTTGCGAATCTGGGCCTGGGCGTTTCCGGCGATAATGTCGCCGTGACGCTCCTTCACCAGCTCGATTCGCCGTTTCAGCGACTTCGATGCGGAAGGACCGCTCATGGCCAGGAAGCCCAGCAACAGGGCTCCGACACCGCCGATCAGGATGATCCACAAAAGCATTCTTGCCTTCGCCTCTCACTCCAGCATTCAGAGCCGGCGATGGCCGGCTCCAAGCGCAAACTTCGTTACGCGGCCTTCGCCTTCGGCTTGGGCAGCATCGACTTCAGGTTGTCGACGAGCGACTTGGCTCCGGCGGTGACCGCAGAATCGGGCGCCTGGGCGCCTTCCTCGCTCGCATGGCTCAAAACCATGCTCGACAGCTGGTTGAAGGGAGCAGCCATCTTGCCGCCCGCGACTTCCGCCATCGGCTTGCCGAGCTTCGCCGCCTGAGCCGCGAGCTTGGTGTCGATCGGGAAAACAATGTCCACCGGACGCTCGATCGATTGCTCGAAGTCCTTGCGGCTGATCTCCAGCGCTCCGCCCGAAGGGACGCGGTTGGCAACCACGACGACCTTCGTTTGCGGCGCATTGGATTTGAGCCAGGCGAGGATGCGGATCGTGTCGCGCGTCGCGGCCAGCGTCAGTTCCGCCACGACGACCGCAACGTGCGCGTCGTGCACCAGGTGCGGATATTGGATCAGCATCTGGCGCGGCAAGTCGAGCACGGTCGATTCGAACGCGTTCCGCATCTCTTCCTGAAGCTGGAAGAAGGCCGTTCCGTCCGTTGCCAGTGGCTGGTGGATCGGGGCTTCCGCCGACAGCACCGACAGGCGCTCGTTGGCGCGAACCATGGCGCGCTCAATGAACAGTCCGTCGATGCGGCTCGGATTCTCGATCGCGTCGGTCAGGCCGCGGCCCGGCTCGAGGTCCAGCGCCAGAGCGCCGGTCCCGAAGTGGACGTCGAGGTCGAGCAGAGCGGTCGAACGACGCGCCTTCTCACCCAGCAGCCAGGCAAGCGAAGTCGCGATCGTCGAAGCACCGACACCGCCACGAACGCCGATCACCGCCGTCATCACGTGTGGCTTGTCGGCCTGAGCCTCGCCGCGCGGACCCGACAGGATCATCTGCGCATGTGCGAACGTGTCGCGCAAATGGTCGACCGTGAAAGGCTTCAGCAGATAATCGTGAATGCCGCTCGCAACGAGATCGCGGTACAGGCGCACGTCGTTGACGGTGCCTGCCGCGATCACGATCGTCCCCGGCTCGCAGACTTCCGCGAGCGCGTTGATGTCGTTGAGCGGATCGGCGGATTCGCTGAGATCCACGAACAGGATGTTCGGACTGGCCGAGACCGAAAGCGACTGCACGGCATTCCGGAGGCCACCCTTGTTGACCTTTTCCGGAGACCAGCCGTGCTCGACCGCGACCGGCCGAAGCATGTCGGCAGTTGCGTCGTCGCAGACGAAGGCCGTGAACGGATCGCGGAGGCCCGCGCGTGCCTGGAAAGGAGCGTTCATCACTTGTCGTCCTGCGTGGTTTTTTCAACTCGTTTCAGCGAGCGCCGTGCCTGGCCTTCGATCACGCCGGTCTGCGGCCAGGTACGATACATGTTGATCGCCTTGGCAGCTGCAACAGCGTCGACCGCAGCTGGACCTTCGCGTCCGTGCAGCAGGTCGGCCGGGTCGGCGACCTGAAGAGCCAGGTTCGCGTTGACCGAGCAGCCGAAGTTCGATCCGCTGCGGTTGGCGTAATCCGGTTCGGCCGGGCGGCTCCAGTTCGGGCAGTTCGGGACGACGGCGCGGCGACGCGCAACGACGACCCGGACATAGCCGGGTTGAGGCACGCCCGCCGTGACGGGCGCTCCGTCGGAGACCATCATTCCGTAATTGCCGGCGACCCGGGCAACCTGCTCGCGAGCCGAGTAGGATCCGGAGGCGTCGACGTAGATCGTGTCGCCGTAGCCGAGGCCGAGACCCTGGAACCAGCCGTTCAGCCGGTCGGACTCGCCACCCGCAAGAGCGCCGCCCGGAGCCGCCGCGTCGAAGACGTAATCGGCGGTCGTAACCACCGGCACGTTCACCGGGGCAATCCCCTGGTCGGGCAGGTCTCCCTTGATCCCCGCGGTGCAGGCCGCGAGCGTCGAGCTGAGAGCGATAAGGACGAGTTTCGAACGCATCGTCGCATCCTTCCTGAAAGAGCCGCGGATCACAGTTTGAACCCCGGTGCTGCGCCGGTGCCACCGCCGAGGGCGGGAGCCGGAGCGGCCGGAGCCGGAATGGCCTGCGGGGCCACGGCGCCGGACTTGCCTGTATAAGGTTGGCCGAGGAAAACCTCCTGCGCGTCATCGGGCGCGCGGTAGCCGTCCGCGGGCGAGGCCATCTGGTTCGACACCGGCCGCACCAGATATGGCGTGACGATGATCACCAGCTCGGTTTCGTCGCGCTGGAACTTCGTCGAACGGAACAGCGCGCCAAGGATCGGAATGTCGCCAAGGAAAGGCGCCTTTTCGATATTGTTGGTGTGCCGGTTCTGAAGCAGGCCGGCGATCATGAACGACTGGCCCGAGCCGAGCTCGACCGTCGTTTCAGCGCGCCGAGTGGTCAGTGCAGGCACGACATAGCCGTTCAGCTTGACCGAACCTGCGTCACTCAATTCGCTGACTTCCGGGCGGACGCGCAGTGAAATGCGACCATCCGAAAGCACGATCGGAGTGAAGGCGAGGCCGACACCATATTGCTTGTACTCGACGCTGATCGCGGCGAGGCCCTGCGAGATCGGAACCGGGAATTCGCCGCCGGCGAGGAAGCTGGCGGTTTCACCCGAGATCGCGGTCAGGTTCGGCTCCGCAAGCGTGGTGATCACGCCGTCCGTCTGAGCGAGGTCCAGCGCGCTGATGATATCCAGACCGAACAGCTTGCCGGCGCCGGACAGCGTCGTGCCGACCGGATTGCGAATGATCTGGCCCACCTGGTCGCTCGTCTCACCGGCAGGAGGCAGGAAGATGCCGCCGCCCTGCGCAAGACCGAACTTGAACCCGCTCGTCGGGTCCGACGCCAGGAGATTGACGCCGACCTGCTTGAGGATCGAACGGTTCACCTCCGCAATGCGGACCTTCAGTGTGACCTGCAGCGGAGTCGCGGTCTTCAAACGATTGACCGGAAGGATCTTCAGCGGCTCGTCCGGCTTCACGCCAGGGTTGAGAACCGCGCGAACAAGATTTTCAGCCTGGGTGGCATCCTCCGGATTCGCGACCGTGCCGTTGATCACGGCCATTTGGCCAAGCGTCGTCACGGTGATGTTCGAATCCGGCATTGCGCGGTGAAGCGCTTCGTTGATCGAGCTGATGTTCTGGCTCACCGTCACTGCGGCGCCGTAGACGACCGAGCCGTCGGCGCCGGTCGCAATGATCGTCGCTTCGCCAAAGCCCTTGCCGAACACGTTGATCTGCCTGGCGCTCGAGACATAGACGTCCGCGATGTCCGGGTTGGACGTCCAGACGCTGCTCACCGAGCGGGGCAGATTGATCATCTGGCCTTCACCCGTCGACAGCAGGACCTGGCGCGTCGGCCGGTAAGTGCTCGGCACGGATGCACCTTGTGCCGGTGTGGCGACTGAAACCGTGCCTAGGCTGATCGCCAGGGCCGTCAGTGCAGTGCCGAGACGCGCTCGGCGAGTGATGTTGCGAATATTCATCTTAGCGAGCTCCCACCGGAACGACGGTGATATTGTTGCCGCGAGCGACACGGACGCCCGGACCAGCGTAAGCAGCGCCGCCGGCTCCGCCCTGGCCGGTCAAGCCTGCGGCCAGGCCTTTGCCCAAGGCGCCCATTGCAGATGCCATTTGCGCTTCCGGGCGAGCAGGGACGGTGCGGCGCTGGAAGCGCGATACGTCTCCGCCCGTGCTGTAGGTCGTGTTGCTGTCCATTGGCCGGTTGGCGACCGCCAGCAGCATTTGGCGCTCGTCCGCGGGATTGGCTCCGGCCGGAACCTTGACCTGGCCGGTCGCGACCGCACGCTCGAGTTCCGCCGTATTGTCGGCGATCGAACGCAGGGACAGCGACAGCGTGCCGATGCTCTGCGACACCGCGACTTTCTCGGCGATGCGCGGAGTGACTTCCAGCGTCACGTTGGAGAAGGTCTTGACTTCGGTCTTGCCGTCCTCGCCCTTGCTGTCGATCCGTTGATCGGTCGCCAGGACGCGGATGTTGCGGACGATTGTCTCTGATACTTTCAAGGCCGGACCATCGCCGCCGCCCTGGACGGTCTGAGTCAGGACCAGGTCAACATGGTCGCCTGGGAAGACGAAGCCGGCGACGCCGGTCGACGCGTTCACAGGAACGGTGATCGCGCGCATTCCCGGGCCGAGTGCCGCGGCGAGGAAGCCGCGATCCTTCGGACCGACCAGCGAACCGCGAGTCAGCGGCTGACCGGCGGTGACCTGATAGCGGACGACCGTGCCAAGCAGCTTCTGGGTATCTGCGTCCGGCTGTCCCTCGGTATAGTAGGCGCTCTGCGTGAGCTCCTTCGGCCAGGGCTGCCAGCCGAGAGCCTCGGCGTCGATGATCGTGCCCACTGGAAGCGCCTTCTTGGCGACTAGGACCTTCGGGCCAACTGGCACCGCAGGCGCGGCTGCGGCTTGCTGTGCCCCAGCTCCGGTGAACATATTCTTGGCCATGACCGCAGTAATCACCGCGATGACCAGCGCTCCAACGAGCAGAGCGAGTTTCTTCACATCCATGGCGCAGTCGCCTCCCCTTGAAGGGCCCCCGTTACAGCCTCACACATCAGGCAAATTGGTTAAGAAACCGTTGGGCGAGAATCGCGAGGCCACCGAATGCGATCGCCACCCCGTACGGAATTTCTGGCCGTCCTTCCCGAGACTTGGCTCGGTGCCAGGCGAGCAAACCAAGGGTCAGCACGCCGCCAGCCAGGGACATCAGGACTAAAAACTTTATTGTTGATGCAGGTGAAAACCAGAGCGCGAGCGCAGCTGCGAGCTTCACATCGCCCCCGCCCATCATCCCTGCGTAGAAGGCAGCAGCGAGCAAAACGAAGACGCCGGTGCCCGCGGCAAGCTGGATTCCGACTCCACCCCAGGGCAGAGAAATCGACAACCAATAGATCGGCGCGAGCAGCGCGACCGTCAGGTTCAGCCTGTTCGAAATCGTGAAGGTGCGAACGTCGATTGCCGCCGCGACGACCAGGATGGCCGCGAGCGCCAAAAGCAGGATTTGGGTCAACGCACCGTTGAACATGGCGATCACCACTAGACGGCGCGGCTTTCCAATTCGTAACCGCGGGAGTGATGAGTCATTTCGACACTGTGATTGTGGGCGGCGGAATCGCCGGAGCGAGCCTCGGAGCCGGGATTGCGGCGCAGAGGCGCACCCTGATTATCGAGGCTGAATCCCACTGCGGCTATCATTCGACCGGACGGTCGGCGGCATTTTGGCTGGAGAGCTATGGCGGTCCGCAAATCGCGCAATTGTCGTCGGCTTCGCGCGATTTCCTCGACAGGCCGCCCGCCGATTTCGCCGAGCATGGCTTCCTCCATGATCGCGGCGCGGTGCATGTGTCAGACGACGACTGGCCGGAGTTGCCGGAAGGAGTTCGGGCACGACGATTGAATCGGCAGGAGCTCGAGGAGCTGATCCCCGGAATTCGGCCGCGCTGGACAAAAGCCCTGCTGGAGCCGGGCTGCGCGGACATCGATGTCGCTGGTCTTCACGCTGCGTATCTGCGGACGTTCCGG
>DATLOY010000144.1:0-4242 GCA_035536015.1 Sphingomicrobium sp. | reverse complement strand
CTTACCGCGATCATGGGCCATTGCGACCTCATGCTGATGCGGCACACGCCCGGGGACAGCGACTATGACGATATCCAGCAAATCAAGTCGAATTCGAACCGCGCTGCTGGGCTTACTCGACAGCTTCTTGCCTTCTCGCGGCAACAAACCCTGCGTCCGCAGGTGCTCCAGCTTCCCGACGTTGTGTCGGAGGTGTCCCATCTGCTGAAACGGCTGCTGGGTGAAACGGTCGAGTTGATCGTGAAGCATGGCCGCAACCTGGGGCCGGTTCGCGCCGATCCCGGCCAGCTCGAGCAGGTCATCGTCAATCTCGCGGTCAATGCCCGTGACGCGATGGCGGAAAAGGCAACTGCCGGCACGCTTACCATCCAGACCTACGCGGTGAAGGCCGATCAGGTCGCCGAGCTCGGGTCGGACATCCTGCCGATCGCGGACTATGCCGCGCTATCGGTCACCGATACGGGATGCGGAATCCCGCCAAGCGTGCTCGGCAAGGTCTTCGAGCCCTTCTTCACGACCATGGAGGTTGGCAAGGGCACGGGGCTGGGCCTTTCCACCGTCTACGGCATCGTCAAGCAATCGGGCGGATTCATCTTCGCCGATTCCAAGGTCGGCGAGGGCACGCGCTTCGTCATTTATCTTCCGGTGCACCGTGAGGAAGCGAGCGCCGCCAAGGCCCGCAAGGCCGGAAAGCCGAAGGAGAGCGAACTCTGGGGCAGCGGCACCGTGCTTCTGGTCGAGGACGAGCCGATGGTCCGCGGCGTGGCGGAGCGCGCGCTCACGCGTCACGGTTATACCGTCATCACTGCCGACAACGGCGAGGACGCGCTCGAGGTGATTGGGCGCGGGGAGGCGATTGATCTCCTGATCAGCGACGTTGTGATGCCGGGAATGGACGGACCCGCGATGGTGGAGGAAGCCCGCAAGAGCCGGCCGGATCTCAGGGTCCTCTTCATGTCGGGCTACGCCGAGGAGCAACTCAGGAACTCAATCGACGTCGACAATGTCAGCTTTCTGCCCAAGCCATTCTCCGTCCAGGAGTTGGCCGAGGCCACAAAACGGACCATGGAAGCGAAATAAATCTTTGCGCCGGGTGCAGCGCGCCGTATGCGATACTGCCGATGAGCCAGTCGCGTTCCATCCTGATCGTCGAAGACGAACCGCTGATTGCGATGATGCTCGAGGATTTCCTCGATTCGCTCGGCCATCAGGTGCGCCGCACGTGCGAGACCGTCGAATGCGCGCTCGAGGAGGTGGAGAAAGGCGGGTTCGACCTCGCAATACTCGATGTGAACCTTCGCGGCGAGAATGTCTGGCCCGTGGCGACCAAACTCCGCGAAAAGAATGTGCCTTTCGTGATTGCGACGGGAGGTCACGTCGATCCGCCCCCGGCCGAGTTCAACGACGCACCGGTGATCGAAAAACCCTATACGGTCGACCGCGTCACACCGGCGATCGAGGCGGCGTTCGCGGTCTGATCCGACCAAAGTTGGGACACGGTAAGGTTACCGCGGCATCCAAGCCCACTTGCTAGGTTGTTGCAGCCAATCCATATTCCGATCGATGCGTGAAGCGATCTCTGGGGGGCCGCGTTAAGACTCCAGCAGAGTTGATTGTGTCATAAAGCGGGCTAGCATGCCCATGAGAGGACGGTCGTTCGCGGCCGCAGAGCAAGGACGGGAATGACCAAGCTTCAAGGCGGCGACAGCAAGAGCACGCTCTACTGCTCATTCTGCGGCAAGTCGCAGCACGAGGTCCGCAAGCTGATCGCCGGGCCGACCGTTTTCATTTGTGACGAGTGCGTCGAGCTCTGCAACGACATCATCCGCGAAGAGTCGAAGTCTGCCCTGGTCAAGACCCGCGACGGAGTTCCGACTCCCGCTGAGATCTGCAAGGTCCTCGACGATTATGTGATCGGCCAGGACCGCGCCAAGCGCGTCCTGTCGGTCGCGGTCCACAATCACTACAAACGCCTCGCCCACGGCTCGAAGACCGGCAATGAGGTCGAGCTTGCGAAGTCGAACATCCTGCTCATCGGCCCGACGGGTTGCGGCAAGACCTTGCTCGCGCAAACGCTGGCGCGAATTCTCGATGTGCCCTTCACCATGGCCGACGCGACGACGCTTACTGAAGCCGGTTACGTCGGCGAAGACGTCGAGAACATCATCCTGAAGCTGCTTCAGGCGTCCGACTATAACGTCGAGAAGGCGCAGCGCGGGATCGTCTACATCGACGAGATCGACAAGATTTCGCGCAAGTCCGACAATCCATCGATCACCCGCGACGTGTCGGGCGAGGGCGTGCAGCAGGCCTTGCTGAAGCTGATGGAGGGCACGACCGCCTCGGTCCCGCCCCAGGGTGGCCGCAAGCATCCGCAGCAGGAATTCCTGCAGGTCGACACGACCAACATCCTGTTCATCTGCGGCGGCGCTTTTGCGGGCCTCGAAAAGATCATCGCGGACCGCCTCCAGGGCAAATCGATCGGCTTCGGCGCTCATGTCGCCGCGCCGGACGAGCGGAAGACCGGCGAGACTCTCAAGCATTGCGAACCCGAGGACTTGCTGAAGTTCGGCCTGATCCCGGAATTCATCGGCCGACTGCCGGTGATTGCGACCTTGATGGACCTCGATGAGGAAGCGCTGGTCAAGATCCTGGTCGAGCCGAAAAATGCGCTCGTGAAGCAGTACGCCAAGCTGTTCGACATGGAAGATGTCGAACTGGAGTTCACCGACGACGCCCTTCACGCCGTCGCCAAGAAGGCGATCGAGCGGAGGACGGGAGCGCGCGGCTTGCGTTCGATCCTCGAAGGCATATTGCTGGACACGATGTTCGACCTGCCGTCGATGGACGGGGTCGACGAAGTGCATATCGACAAGGACGTCGTCGAAGCCCGCAAGGAGCCCGTGCGGGTCTATGCGAAGAAGGATAAAACGGGCGACGCTGCGTGACGATGCGGGCAGTGGCGAGCGATCGCAGCCCTGACTGGACGGCGCCCCTCAACTGGTTTCCCAAAGCAATTCGGCAACCATCGAGCGCGTTCGGGTCGATCGCGGTCGGCTGGCTCCTGACCTTCCCGGCCAGCATCCTGTTGGCCGCGTTGATTCACTGGGTGGCTCCGAACGCCAAGGGACCAGAGTTTCCGATCAGCGGTCCGATGGCGATTTTCCTGCTCGTCATATTCTCGCCGGTTCTGGAAACCTTGATCATGGGTGGGGTGCTCTTGCTGCTTCTCCGCTTTGTGCCGCCGACATGGGCAGTCCTCATCAGCGCTGTGGGGTGGGGAATTGCCCATTCGACCGCAGCCCCGATCTGGGGCCTGGTCATCTGGTGGCCGTTCCTGATCTTCTCGACCTTGTTCGTCGCATGGCGCAGCCGCTCGCTTACGCTCGCCTTCATCATTCCGATGATCACGCACGGGCTGCAGAATCTCGGTCCGGCGCTCCTCGTCGCAACCGGCAAGCTGGTCTGAGCCTGGCCCTCGGCGCCTAGCGCCTCACTGCCGCCATCAGCTGCGATCCGAAGCGTTCCATCAGGTGCGCGTCGCGGCCGTATGGATCAGGGCGGAACACCACGCCGTCCGCGGTTGGGGCGACGGTCAGGTACGTCATGTACACGGGTACCGGCTGCGGCAGGTCCACTTCTTCCTCGACCTTCGGGTCCTTGCCCTTCGGCACGTAGCCGCCGAACAGCCAGTTGGCGAAACGCTTATAATCCTCGACCCGGACGCAGCCGTTGCTGATCCACAGCTCGTTCTTGGTGAAATGCTCTTTCTCCGGCGAATCGTGGAGGTAGATGCCGAAGTAATTGGGGAGCATGAACTTCATCATGCCCATCGAATTGGCCGGGCTCGGCAGACGCCGGAGGCGGACCTCCTTGCGCCCGTCGACCACCGCCTGCCAGTCGACCTGGCTCGGGTCGAGCAGCTGGGCATTGTCGGAATAGTCCGACATCACCTGATATTCGCGCTCAGTCAGGTAGCTCGGGCCCTGGGCGGCGACGCGCGGCGCGATCAGGTTGCGGACCAGCTCGGGCGGGACGTTCCAGTAGGGATTGACGCTCGCATATTTGATGTAGGCGGCCATCATCGGGGTGGCGGTTTCGGCCTTGCCGACAACAACCTTCATTTCGTCGACCTTGCGCCCGTTCTCCCACAGCGACAGGCGCGCGCTGCCGGCATCGACCACCGCATATTTGGCCTGTTCTTCCGGCGCGGGAAGGCGCTTGGCGCGCTCCATGTTGATG
>DATLOY010000143.1:0-6351 GCA_035536015.1 Sphingomicrobium sp. | reverse complement strand
GTCGACCAGGTGACGATGAATACCCACAGCAGGAGGTCGAGTTTGTCGGCCGAGCGGTCACGGATCCAGAGCAGGGAGAGCGCGGGTAGCAGCGCATAGAAGAAGCCGGCAATCCTCCAGCCAAGCCCCCAGCCGCGAACGATCCGCGTCCATTCATAATAGATCGCAGTCGCTGCAAGCGCGGCGAAGATGGCGAAGACATAGCCGCCGGCGATGGCCGCGGTGATCGCAATCGCGATCATCACAATGCCGGAAATGGTGCGGACGGCGAGTTCGTTCACCGGCCACCGAAGCGCCGCTGGCGCGATGCGAATTGTTCAAGGGCGCCGGCGAAGGCTTTCTCGTCGAAATCGGGCCAGAGCAGGTCGAGAAACAGCAATTCGGCATAAGCCGCCTGCCACAAGAGGAAGTTGGACAGCCGCACTTCGCCCGACGTCCGGATCAGCAGGTCGAGCTCCGGTAGGTCGTGGGTTTGCAGCTCTTTTCCGAGCGCACCTTCGTCAATCGTATCGAGCGGGATTTCTCCACCGGCGGCCTTTGTCGCAAGCGACCGCGCAGCCGCTGCGATCTCGGCCCGTGAGCCGTAGTTGAGCGCGATGACCAGCGTCAGCCTTTTGTTGTCGGCGGTGCGCTCGACCGCCTTTTCCAGCCTCTCGACGAGTTCGGGACCAAAGGCCGAATAATCGCCGATGAGCTTCAAACGGACGCCCTCCTTGAGAAGCGTCTTGAGCTCACGCTCGAGATAGAAACGCATCAGCGCGGTGAGGTCGGAAACCTCCTCGCCGCTTCGCCGCCAGTTTTCCGATGAGAAGGCGTAGATCGTCAGGACTTCGACGCCGAGGTCCGCGGCGGCCTGCAGAGCCCTGCGAACGGCTTCTGCGCCGGCGCGATGTCCGGCAACGCGCGGCAGGCTACGCCGCTCGGCCCAGCGTCCGTTGCCATCCATGATGATGGCGACGTGCCGAGGTACTGGGCTCGGGACCGTGCTGCCCCTGGCATGGCCCTTGGCGCCCTCGGGCGCGGCTGCCGGGGTCACTTGCCGAGGATTTCCTTTTCCTTGGTGGCCGCTAGGACGTCGATCTCTTTGATTGTTTCGTCGGTGAGCTTCTGCACCTCATGCTCGAGGCGTTTGCGCTCATCCTCGCTGATCTCGTGCTTCTTCTCGTCCTGCTTCAAATGGTCCATTCCGTCACGGCGGACGTTGCGGACGGCTATTCTCGCCTTTTCGGCATATTGGCCGACGAGCTTGGCGAGCTCCTTGCGGCGTTCCTCGGTGAGCTCGGGGATGGGCAAGCGAATGACTTGGCCGTCGACGATCGGATTAATGCCGAGACCCGCGTTGCGGATCGCCTTTTCGACCGGCTGCACGTTCGACCGGTCCCAAACCTGCACCGACAGCATTCGCGGCTCCGGCGTAGAGACCGTCGCCACCTGGTTGAGCGGCATATTGCTGCCGTAGACCTCGACGTGGATGGGATCGACCAATGCCGTCGAAGCCCGGCCAGTGCGCAAGCCGCCAAGATCGTGGCGCAGCGCTTCAAGAGCGCCGTGCATTCGGCGATTGAGGTCGCTGGTGCTGATGCTGGTCGTCATTCTTAATCTCCGTTCTGGACGATCGTGGCCGTTCCGCGGGCCTCGATCACCTCTGCGAGGTTGCCCGGCTGGCGGATGTTGAACACGACGATCGGAATATTGTTGTCGCGGCACAGAGCGACCGCTGCCGCGTCCATGACCTTGAGGTCATCGGCGAGCACCTTGTTGAAGCTCAACGTATCGTAGCGGCTTGCGTCCTTCACCTTCTTGGGATCGGCATTGTAGACGCCGTCGACGCTGGTGCCCTTGAACAAGGCGTCGCAGCCCATTTCGGCGGCGCGTAGCGCGGCGGCCGTGTCGGTCGTGAAATAGGGATTGCCGGTGCCCGCCGCGAAAAGGACGATCCGGCCTTTCTCGAGATGCCGCAGCGCGCGTCGGCGGATATACGGCTCCGACACGCTGGCCATGGGAATGGCCGAGAGGACGCGCGTGTCGACGCCGATCTTCTCGAGCGCCATCTGCAGCGCGAGCGCGTTCATCACGGTTGCAAGCATGCCCATGTAATCGGCGGTGGCGCGATCGAAGCCCTTTGCGGCCGCTGCCATGCCGCGGAAAATGTTACCCCCACCAACGACCAGGCAGAGCTCGTGGCCCTGCCCTTTCGCTGAGGCGATTTCGCCAGCAAGACCCGCCACCGCATCAGGGTCAATGCCGAACTGCCCCTGCCCCATCAATGCTTCGCCCGAGAGCTTCAGCAGGATCCGATTGAAGCGTGGTCGGGTCAAAGGCTGTCCTTAAGATGTAACAAGGGCGGCCACGCCTTTATGGCGCAGTCGCGTACTTGCCAACTGCCTTACTTGCTCGTGTCCGTATTTGAGGGCAGCATTGATGCAGGGGGCTGTGCATGGCCAGTGTCTTCCTGAGCTATGACCGGGACGATGCCGACAAGGTGCGGGCCTTTGTGCGTGCCCTGGAAGAGGCCGGTCATTCGGTCTGGTGGGACCTTCATGTCCGAGGCGGTGCGCAATTCGGCAAAGTCATTGAAGAAGCTCTCAAGGCAGCCGATGCCGTTGTGGTACTCTGGTCGAGGAATTCTATCGAATCTGCCTGGGTGAAGGATGAGGCGGCGGTCGGCCGTGACACTGGACGGCTGATCCCCGTCACCATTGACGGAACCGAGCCGCCGCTTGGTTTTCGGCAATTCCAGACAATCGATCTCAGCAGGTGGACGGGACGCCGCAAGCCTACAGAACTCAACGCCCTCCTCGCGGCTGTGCAAACCCTCGAGCCCGGTCAAAGTGACCGGTCGCCAATCCCCCCTCCGCAAGTGGTGCCGCGACCAGCGGCGCCTCGAAGAAGCTGGTTTGTAATCGCCGCCGGGCTTGCCGTTGCTGCTGCAATCGCCGGCGCCGCGTTGCTAGTCTTGTTTCCTTCGTGGGGCGGCAAAAAGATTGCAACGGTCGCGGTTCGATCGGTGGATTCAAACCCAGCTTCCGACGCCCTTTCGCGTGATCTGCTGGTTCAGTTGGGCGAGCTGAGGCCCGCAATGGCCGGCTCGATGCGCTTGGTGAACAGCTCGGTGAATGCGTCGGATCGACCAGACTTCGTCTTTCAAACCGCCGCGCTGGCGGACAACGGAGGAGCGAGCCTCCTTCTCGCCGATGCCGGGGACGAGGTCTTGTGGTCCAAGCAATTCGATGATCCCAAGACGAGCGCTGCCGATAGACGCCAGCAGATCGCATATACCGCAGCGCGCGTCCTCCGCTGCGCCCTTCAAGAATCCTCCGGGGAATATGGCCGCCTGCAAAGCGACACTCGTCAAGTCTTTCTGGATGCGTGCGCGGCGTCGGCCGAAATCGGTTGGGACACTCGATTGTTGGTCGCACCGCTACGCAAGGTTACTCAGGCGGCCCCGAAGTTCCGACCGGCGTGGGCGCTTCTTCTGATCGCCGACTCCAATGCCGTTTCATTCGCTGGAACGAATGGTTCGGGCATCGGCCTGTCCGAGGCCGCGCGACAGGATTCCGCGCGCGCACGTTCCTTGTTCCCCAAAATGGCCGAAGCCAGCATCGTGGATCTTTATACGATGGCCAACCCGTCCCTGACTCAGGCCGCCAATCTCGTCGAGCGCGCTAAATTGCAGGATCCGGATAATCCTGCGATCCTGAACGAACATGCCATCATGATGATGTCGGTAGGCCGCCTGTCCGATGCGATTGAGGATGCCCAGCGTGCAGCCAACCTCGACCCTCTTTCGCCGACCTTGCGCACCGCACTGATCCGTACCCTGGCTTATGCTGGTCAGATAGATCCGGCACGCGAGGAACTTGACCGGGCCAAGCGTCTGTGGCCGGGAACAGAGACTGTGCGTCAGGCGGAGTTCAGCATCGAGTTTCGCTATGGCGACTTCCAGAGGGCGGTACGGGAAGTGGGCGAGACCCAAGGTCCGGGTTATGACCTGTACGCAGCTGCGCGCCTACGCCCCAATGACACGAACGTCGGGCGCCTGATCGATTTCGCGAGCAAACACAGGGACTCGGATCACCTTTCATGGATCATCCAGGCTCTGGGTGAGATGAACCGCGTCGATCGGCTTTACGACGTTTTGCAATCCTGGCCACTCGAGCGAGATCTGAAGCAAGGCTCCTACGTCTTTTTTCGACCCTGGCTGGCCAAGGCTCGCCGTGATCCGCGTTTCATGATTGTCGCGAAGCGCGTTGGCCTCGTCGATTATTGGCAGCAATCCGGTAAATGGCCCGACTTCTGCGGCGATTCCCAGCTTCCGTACGATTGTAAAAAAGAGGCGGCCAAGCTCTCCGCCTGACCGCCTCTCATAGCCCTAAATTCTGGTTCGCTTAAGCGACCGGCTCGGCCTTCGTGCCGGCAGCCGCCGCGACTTCCGCAGCGAAATCTTCCTGCTTCTTCTCGATGCCTTCACCAAGCTGGAAGCGGACGAAGCCCTTGAGTTCGATCCCCGTCCCCGCATCCTTCGCTGCGGACGCGACGACCTCGGCAACCGGGGTCTTGTTGTCCATGACGAAAAGCTGGGTCAGCAAAGCATGCTCCTTGCGGAACTTGGCGAGGCCGCCCTCGACCATCTTCTCGACGATGTTCTGCGGCTTGCCGCTTTCCTTCGCCTTTTCAAGGGCGATGGAGCGTTCACGCTCAATCAGGTCCTGATCGAGCGAATCTGCATCGAGCGCCAGCGGATGCGCAGCAGCGACGTGCATCGCGATCTGCTTTCCGAGCACGTTCAACGTGTCGGCGGGAGCCGAGCTTTCGAGCGCGACGAGGACGCCGATCTTGCCGAGCCCGGGCGCGACCTGGTTGTGAACGTAGGAGACGACAGCGCCCTGGTTCACTTCGAGCATGGCAGCACGGCGCAGCGATTGGTTCTCGCCAATCGTGGCGATGTTGTCGGTCAGCTTCTCCGAAACGGTTCCACCACTTGGGTAGCCCGCGGCTCCAATCGCTTCGACGTCAGCACCCTTTTCCAGTGCAATGCTGGCGACGTTGCGAACGAAATCCTGGAAGATCTCGTTCTTGGCGACGAAGTCGGTTTCGGAGTTCACCTCGACGATCGCTCCGCGGCGACCCTCGACTGCAACGCCGACGAGGCCCTCGGCGGCCGTTCGGCCGGCCTTCTTGGCGGCTGCAGAAAGACCCTTGGCGCGCAGCCAATCAACGGCCGCTTCCATCTCGCCATTGGTTTCGGCCAGCGCCTTCTTGCCATCCATCATGCCGGCGCCGGTGCGCTCGCGCAGTTCTTTCACTGATCCGGCCGTGATCTCAGCCATGTATCTATTCCTTTTGCACTAAACGTTCGCCCTGAGCCTGCAGGAGGGCTGCCTTGTCTTCCAGGTCTGAAGGACAGGGCTTCGACAAGCTCAGCCCGAACGGAAGATGGGTATCTTCGCGTTAGGCTTCCAGTGCCTGCTCGACCGGTGGTTCAGCCATTTCGCCGATGTCCTGGCCCTTCGAACGAGCTTCGCCGGTGCGGCCCTCGCCGATCGCTCCGGCGACGGCATCGCAGTAAAGGCGGATCGCACGGCTCGCATCGTCATTGCCCGGAACCGGGAAAGCGATCCCGCTCGGGTCGCTGTTGGAATCGAGGATCGCGACGACGGGAATGCCAAGGACATTGGCTTCCTTGATGGCCAGCTCTTCCTTGTTGGTGTCGACGACGAACATCACGTCGGGAAGGCCGCCCATATCGCGAATGCCGCCAAGGCTCTTCTCGAGCTTGTCGCGCTCACGGGTGAGCTGGAGCACCTCCTTCTTGGTGAGGCCGGCGGTGTCGCCCGAAAGCTTCTCCTCAAGGCTTTTCAAGCGCTTGATCGAATTGGAGATGGTCTTCCAATTGGTGAGCATTCCTCCGAGCCAGCGATGGTTGACGAAATGCTGGCCGCTGGTCTGAGCACTCTCGGCGATCGCATCCTGGGCCTGGCGTTTGGTGCCGACGAACAGCACCTTTCCGCCACGGGCGACCGTCTGCTGCACGAAGTCGAGCGCACGCGCGAACAATGGCACGGTCTGCGACAAATCGATGATGTGAACCCCGTTGCGATCGCCGAAAATGTACGGCTTCATCTTCGGGTTCCAGCGGTGGGTTTGGTGGCCGAAATGCGCTCCGGCCTCGAGCAATTGCTGCATCGTGACGACGTTAGCCGCCATTTTTCTTCTCCTTCCGGTTCTGCCTCTGGAAAGCGTTAGCGGGCGTGGCGAAAGGCCCCGACCGACCGGTGTATGTTGCTTCCCATGCGGGTTGAGGCGCGGCCACTAGCTGAAGAAGCTCCCCGTTTCAAGCGCTTGGCCTGT
>DATLOY010000142.1:0-15955 GCA_035536015.1 Sphingomicrobium sp. | reverse complement strand
ATCTCGCTCAGCACGTCTTCGCCGCGTTTCAACACCGTGCGAAAGAAGGCGCGCGCGCCCTGGACCTTCTCGGCGATGACCTCGGCAACGACGACGTCCTGAAGGAATGTTGGCCTGAGGTAAGTGATCTCATGCTTCAGCGCGACCCACAGATGCTGGGCGAACGCATCGGGTGGAGCGACGCTGCGCCAATAATCGACGACGGCCTCCTGCACCCATTTCAGGTACACGGCATTGTTGACGTGACCCATGTGGTCGATGTCAGCAGGCTCTATCGCGATCTGGTGCCGGAACATGGTCTGAGGCTCTCACTTGCTGACAGATGTGTCAATAAGGTGGTTTGTCGAAGCCCTTGGCACTCTTCGTAAATATCTCACAACCCGTCTCGGTGATACCGATCGAATGTTCGAACTGGGCCGAAAGCGAGCGGTCACGGGTTACGGCGGTCCATCCGTCGTCGAGAAGCTTCACGTCCGGCCGGCCGATGTTGATCATGGGCTCAACGGTGAAGAACATGCCCGGTCGAAGCTCGGGCCCCGTTCCGGGACGCCCGGCATGAATGACCTCCGGGCTGTCGTGGAACAGCCGCCCCACGCCATGGCCGCAGAAATCGCGAACTACGCTGTAGCGATGCGATTCCGCGTGGCGCTGGATGGCGTTGGCGATGTCGCCGAGGTGATTGCCGGGTTTCGCCTGCTCGAGGCCAAGCATCAGGCATTCGTACGTAACATCGACGAGCTTGCGCGCCTTCAAGGGCACGTCGCCGACAAGGTACATGCGGCTCGTGTCTCCGTGCCAACCGTCGACGATCGGAGTCACGTCGATGTTGACGATGTCGCCGTCCTTGAGCGCGCGATCGCCCGGGATCCCGTGGCACACGACGTGATTGATCGAGATGCAGCAGCTCTTGGTATAGCCGCGATAGCCTAAAGTTGCCGGAACGCCGCCGCCATCGATCGTCATCTTGTGAACGATGTCGTCCAGCTCCTGGGTGGTCACCCCTGGCACCACATGCGGCACAAGCGCGTCGAGAATCCCCGCCGCAAGCCGGCCGGCGCGCCGCATTCCTTCGAACCCTTCGGGGCCGTGCAGCTTGATCACCCCGTTGCGGGCCTCGACGCGGTCATCTGCGGCGACGGTGATGTATTGAGTCATGATCCCTAGATAGGCATTCCAAACCGCGGAGTCACCGGAGGCCCGATTGAACGAGCAAGAGAAACGCTGGACTGCGGCGCTGGTGGTGATCGGCGACGAGATCCTCTCCGGCCGGACCCAGGACAAGAACGTCGCTCAATTGGCAACCTGGCTCAACGAACAGGGTATTCGCCTGGCGGAGGTACGGATCGTTGCCGACCAGCAGGACGCCATCGTCGCGGCGGTGAATGAACTGCGCGCGAAGCACGATTATCTCTTCACCACCGGTGGCATCGGACCAACGCATGACGACATTACCGTCGACGCGATTGCGGCTGCGTTCGGGGTGGCGGTCATCATCCATCCTGAAGCGCGAAAGATCCTCGAGGATTATTATCGCGACCGGCCAGGCGGATTGAATGATGCGCGTCTACGAATGGCGCGAACTCCCGACGGAGCGGAGTTGCTGCGCAACCTCAGCACCGGCGCGCCCGGAGTGAAGATCGGAAACGTTTATATCCTCGCGGGAGTCCCGCACATCGCCGCGAGCATGCTCGATGCGCTGACCGGCCGGCTGGAGGGCGGACGGCCGGTGGTCTCGGTCACCGTTGGCGCTCGCGCCCCCGAGAGCGAGGTTGCCCAGTTGCTGCGCGAGACCGAGGAGTCGCATCCCGGCGTCGCAATCGGCAGCTATCCCTTCTTCAGGGACGGCGGCTACGGTTCGAATTTCGTCATTCGGTCGGAAAATGAAGAGCTGGCCCGAGAATGCGGCGCGGCCCTGGCCGACAGATTGAGGGAAGCCGGATACGAACCGGTCGAGGGCGGAATTTAGGGCTGCGGCGTCCCGGCAATGGCGCATGGAGCGGGTAACGGGAATCGAACCCGTGCGTTCAGCTTGGGAAGCTGACAGGCTACCATTACATCATACCCGCTGGCGCCGGCTTCCCAGTTAGGTTTCGCCTTCAAACCCGTCAACGACGCCATGAAAGTTCGTTCATTCAGGAACGATGCGCCGGTTTTTGCGTTGCGTATTATAAGCAAGCTTACTATATCTACGCCATGGAAACTCTGCCTTTTGAGATCGGCGAGACCGCGCACGCGCTGCGCAAGGCCTTCGATCGCCTGGCGGTCGGGCTTGGAGTGACTCGTGCGCAGTGGAAGGTCCTCTTCCGCCTGACGCGGATGCCCGGCCTGAGGCAGGTCGAGCTCGCGGACATGCTCGACCTTGAGCCGATTACACTGTGCCGCATTGTCGACCGGCTCGAAGAGGCCGGCCTCGTCGAGCGTGTTCGCGATCCTGAGGATCGCCGCGCGTGGCGCCTGCATGTCACCGCATCGGCGCAGCCACTCATCGAGAAACTTCAAGCCGTCGGCGCTGAGCTTGTGGCTCGGGCGTTTTCCGGAATCGATCCCCAGGATCTGGAAACCACTCGCCGGGTTTTGGCGCAGACGCGCGAGAATGCCGGGCGGGCCGCACCTTTGAACAGGGCATCGAATCAATGAATAAAATGGCCACCGAGCCGATGACCGGATCCGAAGCCGCCGAGGCTCCGACCTTCCGGCGGCTCCAGCGGAAAATTGCCGGCAAAGGCGCGGGCAAGACGATCGTCATGTTGATCGTGCCTTTGCTGCTTATCCTCGGCGGTGGATATTATTGGTTCACCAGCGGCGGGCGCGTGTCGACCGACGATGCCCAGGTCCGCCAGGACATCGTGTCCGTCAGCCCGCAGGTGAACGGCCAGGTCGTCGAGGTCTTCGTTCGCAACGGAAGCCGTGTGAAGCGCGGCGACATTCTCTTCAAAATCGATCCGCAGCCCTATCGCGTCGCGCTGGAACAGGCCCAGGCTCAGCTCGCTGCGGCACAACTCCAGACGACGGTTCTTCGAACGACCGCTGCCGGAACAGGCGGCGACATCACGGGCGCCGAAGCCAATCTTGCGATCAAGCGCAACGCGCTCGGCCGTCAGCAGGTGCTGTTGAAGCAGGGATTCACGACGCGCGCCGATTATGAGGACGCGCTCAACGAGGTTAGGACCGCCGAGACTCAGCTTGCCGACGCCCGGGCTCGCGCTGCGAACGCTTCGGCGGCCGTTGCGCCCGCGGGCGAGCAGCCGCAGATTGCGCAAGCCCAGGCAGCCGTGGACAAGGCGAAGCTCGATCTCGATCGGACCGAGATCCGCGCCACGATGGACGGCGTGATCGAGAATGCCGACAAGCTCCAGGTTGGCCAGATGGCCGTGATTGGCGTCGGCATGGTGTCACTGGTTCACAGCCAGAACGCCTGGGTGGAGGCGAACTTCAAGGAGAAGGACGTCGGCCGGATGGTTCCGGGCCAGCGCGCAAGCGTCGAGGTCGACGCTTATCCCGGGCTGAAGTTCAAAGCCCATGTGCAAAGCATCGGCGCCGGCACGGGCAGCGAATTTTCGTTGCTTCCGGCCCAGAACGCCAACGGCAACTGGGTGAAGGTGACTCAGCGAGTACCCGTGCGGATTGCTTTCGACGGCCGTCCAGAGAAGCCGATGATTGCCGGCCTGTCGGTCACGGCCACCGTCTATTTCGACGACAATAAGAAGAAGTAACGAAGCCGATGGCCGAAGAAACCCCGGCCCACGTCGCAACACATCCCTTGCCGAGAGGCGTTCGGCTGATCGTCACGGTAGGCGTGATGATGGCGGTCTTGCTGCAGGTGCTCGACACGACAATCGCGAACGTCGCGCTTCCGCACATGCAAGCGAGCCTCAGCGCGACGCAGGACACGATAAACTGGGTGCTGACGAGCTATATCGTGGCTTCTGCGATCGCTTTGCCGATCAGCGGCTGGCTTGCCGACCGAGTTGGGCGAAAGCGGTTGCTTCTGACGTCGGTGGTCTGCTTCACCGTCGCATCTGTCCTCTGTGCGACCGCAACGTCGCTCAGCGAAATGGTGATCTTTCGCGCCTTCCAGGGCGTGAGCGGCGCGTTCATCGTGCCTCTCGCCCAAGCGACGTTGTTCGACATCAATCCGCGCGAAAAGCACGGACAGGCCATGGCGCTATTCGGCGGCGGCGTGATGATCGGCCCGATCCTCGGGCCGGTTCTGGGCGGTTTCCTTACCGACAATTACAATTGGCGCTGGGTGTTCCTGGTCAACTTGCCGGTGGGCATCATCTGCACCCTGGTGATGATGCGGTTCATGCCGAAGACCGAAACGCATCAGCGCAAGTTCGACATGTTCGGTTTCGTTCTGCTTGCCCTTGCCCTCGGCGGCTTGCAGCTTTTCTTGGATCGGGGCGAACAGAATGACTGGCTGTCGAGCTGGGAAATCCGCCTCGAGCTCGGCCTGGCGATCGCGGCTTCGTGGATGTTCATCGTCCATATGGTCACAGCCGAACACCCCCTGTTCGACCGGTCGATGTTCAAGGATCGCAATTTTGCCACCGGCATTGTCTTCATGGCGGTTACGGGCGTTCTCTTGCTTGCGGGCCTCGCCCTCCTGCCGCCGCTCCTTCAAAGCCTGTATGGCTATTCCGTCCTGCAGTCCGGTTTCCTGACCGCGCCGCGCGGCGTTGGGACGTTGATCTCGATGTTGATGGCCGGCCGGTTGACCGGCAAGGTCGACTCCCGCCTGCTCGTCGGCCTCGGGGTCTGCCTGATGGGCACTTCCCTGTACATGATGACCGGCTTCGCGATCGACCAGCCGTCGCGTCCGGTGATCATGAGCGGCGTCGTACAGGGTCTCGGCTTGGGCCTGATCTTCGTTCCCCTGCAGAGCCTTGCCTTCGAAACGCTTGCGCCGCGCATGAGGACGACAGCAGCCGCCTTGCTCAATCTTTCGCGCAACATCGGCGGCTCAATCGGCATCTCGGTCGTGAGCACGCAGCTTGTGCGGATGACGCAGGTCGCGCACGCCGACCTCGCCCATAACATCACCGAGCAGACGATCCCGACGATGGATCCTACCGTGCTGCAGACGGTGTTCCCGGTCGCCGGACCGGCGGTTCTCGCCTACATCAATGCGGAGGTTACCCGGCAGGCCCTATTCATCGCCTATCTCGATGACTTCAAGCTGATGATGATCGTCACGTTCGCGGTGCTTCCTTTGCTGTTGTTGATGCGTCGCGGGCGCCAGGTCGGCACCGGCCAGCCGCATGTGGCGATGGATTGAAGAGCACTTTCGCAATTCGCGTTTTGCCGCGATCGGCGAAGCCGGGCATAGGCGACTGGCGCGAAGGCGCCGACGGCCGCGAGGAACTCGAAATCCGTGTGGCGGAGGCTCCGACCGATGGTGCGGCGAACGAAGCGGTGGTGAAGCTTCTCGCCAAGTCGCTCGGGATCAGCCGTTCGGAAGTTGCGATCACCTCCGGCCAGGCCAGTCGCCACAAGCGAGTCTCGATCCCATTTGACCATCATGAACTGCGCCGCCGCCTCGGCGGCTGAAAAGGAGGATCCCATGCACAAGATCAAGACGCGCCGCCTCGGAAAGGACGGACCGGAAGTTTCTGCCGTCGGCCTCGGCTGCATGGGGATGAGTGAGTTCTACGGATCCGGCAGCGATGATGAATCCATCGCGACGATCCATCATGCGATCGATCGCGGGGTGACCTTTCTCGACACGGCCGACATGTATGGCGTCGGCAAGAACGAGGAACTCGTCGGGCGCGCGATCCGCGATCGGCGCGAGCAGGTCTTTCTGGCGACCAAGTTCGGCAATGTTCGCGGGCAGGCCGGCGAATTCCTTGGCGTCCGGGGCGACCCCGAATATGTCCGGTCCGCTTGCGAGGCGAGCCTGCGCCGCCTCGGCGTCGAGGTGATCGACCTCTATTACCAGCACCGCGTCGACCAGACGGTCCCGATCGAAGATACGGTCGGTGAAATGGCGCGGCTGAAGGATGAGGGCAAAATCCGCTATCTCGGTCTCAGCGAAGCCGCTCCGCGGACGATCCGCGCCGCTCACGCGACGCATCCGATTGCCGCCGTCCAGACTGAGCTTTCACTCTGGAGCCGGGATGCGGAATCCGAGGTGATTCCAGCGGTTCGCGACCTCGGGATCGGCTATGTCGCTTACTCGCCTCTCGGACGGGGATTCCTGACCGGCCAGATCAAGTCACCGTCCGATTTCCCGGAAGATGACTTCCGTCGCTTCCATCCCCGCTTCACCGGCGAGAATTTCGACAAGAACATCCAGCTCGTCCACGAGGTTGAAAGCCTCGCGAGGGAGAAGGGATGCACCACGGCGCAGCTCGCGCTCGCCTGGGTCCTGGCTCAGGGTGACGACATCGTTCCGATCCCCGGAACCAAGCATGTTCGCTACCTCGACGAGAATATCGGCGCGCTTGACGTGAAGCTGAGCAGCGATGACCTGCGGCGCCTCGACGCCATCCTCCCGCCAGGGGCAGCGGCGGGTGAGCGCTATCATGCCCGGGGGATGGAGACCGTGAACCTCTAGCCGTTCAACCGTTCGTCGATCAGGCTCTGGCGCACGGTTGTTGAGCATGGCAGTTGCTCCCCTACAGGGGAGGATTCGTCCATGTTCGACTTGTCGCGCCGCGAGGCGCTCGCGTCCGTTGCAGCAACGACCGCAATTTCCGCCGCCACTCCGGTTAGTGCACTGGCCCAGGTCGCTCAGGCGGCCGCCGCTCCCGTCGCAGCCTGGAATCTGGCCGACATTTATCCGACCGATGCCGCCTGGGAGGCTGACCGTCAGTCGTTGCTGAAGGCGATCCCGAGCCTCAAGGCCTTTCAAGGCAAGCTCGGTGAGAGCCCCGCGACCCTGAAGGCGGCCCTGCAGGCTGCGTCGGATATCAACCGGCGCGCATCGCGGCTTTACACCTATGCGTCGCTCAAGGCCGACGAGGATCGCCGCGTCGCGGCCAACCAGGAACGCAAGCAGCAGGCTCAGGACGCCTTCACCGCTCTTAGCGAAGCGACCTCCTGGTCCAATCCGGAGATCGTGGCGCTCGGCGCTGACCGCGTGAATGCGATGATCGCCGCCGACCCGGGCCTCAACAAATTCGCTTTCGGTTTGCGCGACATTCTGCGCGAGGCGCCGCACACCTTGTCTCCGGCGGAAGAGCAGTTACTCGCGTCGGCAGGCGCCCCGCTTGCCGGCCCGCAGGACATCCGCGACCAGCTCGCTGCGTCGGACATTCCGCGGCCGACCGTGAAGCTTAGCGACGGCAAGGACGTTCGGCTCGACGATCAGGGATATACGCTTGCCAGGGGCACCGCCAATCGGGCCGACCGCAAGATGGTCTTTGATAAATTCTGGGCGAGCTACAAGGCGTTCGAAAATTCGCTTGGCGCGTCGCTCGGAGCCCAGGTCAAGGGCACGATCTTCTATGCCAAGGCCCGGCATTACGACAGCGCGCTGCAGGCCTCGCTCGACGGCAACAACATCCCCGAGGCGGTTTATCGCTCGCTCATCGCCGAGACGAACCGCGGGCTTCCCGTGCTTCACCGCTATTTCGAGCTTCGCCGCCGGATGCTCGGACTTCCCGACATGGGTTACTGGGACATTTATCCGCCGCTGGTGAAGTCCGACCGGAAGTTCACGCTCGCCGAGATGCGCCAGCTGACGATCGACGCGATCAAGCCGCTCGGACCGGACTATGTGGCGCAATTCTCAAAGGCGAGCTCGTCCAACTGGATGGACCCGTTCCCAAGGCAGGGCAAAGCATCCGGCGCCTACATGCAGCCCGGCGCTTACGACGTGCATCCGTATCTGCTGCTCAACCTCAGCGACAAATATGACGGGCTCACGACCTACGCGCACGAGTGGGGTCACGCGATGCACACGTTGCTCGCCAATGCCGCGCAGCCCTACGAACTGGCGAGCTATCCGACCTTCACTGCGGAGGTCGCCTCGACCACCCATGAGCTTCTGCTCGCCAACATGATGGTCGAGCGCGCCAAGACCAGGGAGGAGAAGCTCTTCTACCTCGGCCAGATCATGGAGAACTATCGCGGCACCTTTTACCGCCAGTCGATGTTCGGCGAGTTCCAGCTGGCCATCAACGACCTCGCCAATAAGGGCGAGGGCCTGTCGGGCGAGAAGATGTCGGCGCTCTATCTCGACCTCTTGAAGCGCTACCATGGCCCGAAGGTCCAGATCGAAACGGACTATGGGGCCGAGTGGGCTTATATCGAGCACTTCTATTTCGGCTTCTATGTCTGGCAGTATGCGACGTCGATCACTGCGGCGAATTTCTTCGCGCAGAAGCTGATGCACGGCACTGCGGCGGATCGTGATCGCTATCTGAAGGTGTTGCGGTCGGGAGGTTCGGATTACGGCTACAATCTCTTGAAGATCGGCGGCCTCGATATGGCGACGGCCGAGCCTTACCAATTGATCGTCGACAGCTTCTCGAAGGTGCTCGACCAGGCGGAGAAACTGATCGCCTGATCAGGGTCCGCGAACGACCTGTCCGCCTTTCATGACGAAGCGGACCTGACGAACGGCGGAAACATCGCGCGTCGGATCACCGTCCACGGCGATGAGATCGGCGAGAAGGCCAGTCTTCACCTCGCCGCGATCGGTGAGGCGCAGGATATGCGCGTTTCCCGATGTGGCGGCGATAAGCACTTGAGTGGCAGGCATGCCCGCGCGCTGCATTGCGTCCATCTCGAGCCAGTTCTGGCCGTGGGTGTAGACGCCGACGTCCCCGCCCATGCAGATCGGCACTCCCGCCCTCATCGCGAGCTGGAAGGAGCGGCGGTTTTCCTGGACGCTCTCGGGTGCAGGCTCGACGCCGTTCCAATGTTGGAAGTAGCGCGCATAGGCCTCTGAAGCCGCGATCGTCGGACAGAGCGCCGTTCCGCGGTCGTGCATCATTTTGAAGATCTCGGCCGTGCCGTTGTAGCCGTGCTCGATCGTGTCCGCGCCCGCCAGGATCGCTCGGCGCATGCCCTCCGCGGTGGTCGCATGGACCGCTACGAGGCGACCCGCATCATGGGCTGCGGCGACCCCCGCGTTGAGCTCGGCCTGCGAAAGGGTGGGGCGGGTCGGTTCGCCCTTGCCCCAATGATAATCGGCATAGAATTTGACGATGTCTGCGCCGCCCGCGACCTGGTCGCGTACAGCACGAATGATCTCGTCCACGCCGGCGACTTCCTGGGCGCCCTGCGGGATCGGGACGCCCGGCTCAAACCCTTTCGGTCCGTATGCGCCTCGAGCGACGATCGCTCTGGTCGAAACGAGCAGCCGCGGTCCGGGCACGATGCCTTGGTCGATCGCCTGCTTCAGCCCGACGTCGGCGAAGCCCGCGCCCTCGGTCCCGAGGTCGCGCTCCGTTGTGAATCCGGCGTTGAGCGTCCGTTCTGCTTGCACGACCGCGCGGGCCGTTCGCAGCGCGAGCGGCTCATGAAGCACCTGATCATCCCACAGCGTCTCGTTGTACGGATGCAGGAACAGGTGGGAATGGCCCTCGATCAGGCCGGGCAGCAAAGTCGCGTTCGGAAGATCGACAACCCGGGCTCCGGCCGGTGCAGCGAGGTTCGGTCCAACCGCCGAAATCCGGTCGCCGTCGACCAGGACCTGCCAGCCTTCGTGCGGCACGGGATTGACTCCGTCGAACACTCGGGCCGGGCGGAGCAGGATCGGTTCTGCCAGAGCGGAGCTTCCGAACAGCAGGGTCATCAGAAGCAGGATCAGGCGTTTCATTCGCTCAGACTGTCATTGACGACCCAGCGACGCAATGCGGGTCCGGCCTTAGCCCTCGTCGATGAGGCTCATGCAGGTGACGCCGGCTTCGGCTTTCTGAAGTTCGGAGACATCGAGTTCGACGAGATCGTAGCCATGGCGGCGGAGTTCGGCGGCAGTGCGGGGATTGCCTGCAGGGAGGATCAGTCGGTCTCCGGCCCGAAGACAGTTCGCGGCGGCCGCCTCATGGGTCTCGATGGCCTCGACGTCCGTGAACAGCGCCGGATCGACCCAATCCGGATTCACGAGGATTCGCGCAGTGCCGTGCGCATCCTCTCCGGCGAAGGTCACTGCGGTCTTGAGGTGGAGGCACTGACTCGGTTCGACCGTCACGACCTCGTAGCCGAGCGGAGCCGAGACTCCTCTCAAAGCGGCCGCCCCTTCCGCATTCGTGCGGCTCGACAGGCCGACGTAGAGTCTGCGGCCGATCCGCAGCACGTCGCCGCCGTCGAGTGTCCCGGACGCGAGACGATGAATGGAGAAATAAGGCGCAAGGTCACGGGCGGCATGATCGGCCTCGCCTGCGCGCGAAGCCGCTCCGGGCCGAGTGATCACGGCATGGTTACCGAGCAGGATCGCGGTGTCTTCAACGAACACGGCATCCGGATCATCCTTGAGGCCGGGCAGGCGGACGATCTCGAAGCCGGCGGCGTCGAGCGCCCCCTCGTAAACCGAGTGCTGCGCTGCGGCCCTCCTCGGATCGATCGGCTGCCGTTCGAGATGCGTCAGCGCGCATTCGGTGATCCGGGGACTGACGGCGCGGGTGAAGGCTCTTGGCATGGGCCGATCCTATTGCGTGAGCCGCGCAAAAGAAAAGGGCGGCCGGAGAACCGACCGCCCTATTCCGACGAAATGAGAGCAGCCTAGCGCTTGCTGAACTGGAAGCTGCGGCGAGCCTTGGCGCGGCCATACTTCTTGCGCTCGACGACGCGCGGGTCGCGGGTCAGGAACCCGGCCTGCTTGACCATCGTGCGGAGCGCCGGCTCGTAGCGCGACAGCGCTTGCGCGATGCCGTGCTTGACCGCACCGGCCTGGCCCGAAAGGCCACCGCCCTTGACGGTTGCTTCGACGTCATACTGACCACGGCGGTCGGCGACATCGAACGGCTGATTGATGACGAGGCGCAGCGTTGGACGGGCGAAATAAACCTCCTGCTCCTTGCCGTTGACGACAATGCGGCCCGAGCCCGGCTTCAGCCAGACGCGCGCGACGGCGTCCTTGCGGCGGCCGGTCGCATAAGCGCGGCCATATTTGTCGAGCTGCTGCTCACGGATCGGAGCGGCCTCCTGCGCCGGCGGCGGCGGTGCGGCCGGGGTTTCCACCGGAGCTTCGGCCTCCGGGGCCGGGGGAGGCGGGGCAGGGGTGGCGCCGAGCTGCTCGGCAATGGATTCGCGGGAATCACTCATGGTTATGCGCCCACCTTGTTCTTGCGGTTCATGGCCGCGACATCGAGGATTTGAGGGTTCTGGCCGCCGTGCGGATGCTCGGTGCCGTTGTAGAGATGCAGAGCGCGCATCTGATCGCGGCCAAGCGGGCCGCGCGGGATCATGCGCTCAATCGCCTTCTCAAGAACGCGCTCAGGGAAACGGCCCTCGAGCACCTTGCCGGCGGTGACTTCCTTGAGGCCGCCCGGATAGCCCGTATGCTTGTAATAGATCTTCTGGGCGAGCTTGCGGCCGGTGAACCGTACCTTGTCGGCATTGATGATCACGACATGGTCGCCGCAGTCGACGTGCGGGGTGAAGCTCGGCTTGTGCTTGCCGCGCAGGATGTTGGCGACGATCGTCGCGAGCCGCCCGACAACAAGGCCGTCGGCATCGATCAGATGCCATTTCTTGTCGACCTCGGCCGGCTTCGCCGACTTGGTCGTCTTCATCAGCGCCTTCATGGCGTTGATCCTTTCGTTGAAATGCGAAAGGCGCCGCATCAGCGCAGCGCCAGTGAGCCGCTATTTGCCGGCGAAGGTCAGAAAGTCAAGCAAAAGCGGGCATTTCGCGACGGGTAAAATAATACCTTCATGACAATTTGTCCATTTGGCGCGCACAGCAATCTGCCGTTCAGGATCCAAGCATAAATTTCGCGCAGCTTATTGGATGTTGGAGGACGTTTGATGAAGCTTCCCTATGTCGCTTTGGCCGGGCTCGGCGCAGCCGCAATCGCCGGCGCGCCGCTCGCCGCCAGGCCGCAAACCCATGTCATGAATGTGCCGCTCGCCGATGGTTCGACGGTTCGCGTCGAATATGTCGGTGACGTCGCCCCGAAGGTCACTGTGGACCCGGGCGTTGGCGACATCGACGCGGCTGATGCCGGGGGCTTCGCGGCCATGCCTTCGTTCGCGGGCTTCGATCGAATGATCGCCGAGCTCAACCGGCAGACGCAGCAGATGGTGCGCCAGGCCCAGGATATCGCCAGGAATTCGGGGGCGATGGCTGCCGGCGCCGCTCCGTATGTAGCATCGTACGGCAACATGCCGCAGGGTTCGACCAGCTACAGCGTCACCACCGTCAGCAATGGCCGCAAGAGCTGCACGCGGACGACTGAAATCGTATCGCAGGGCGCTGGGAAAGCGCCGAAGGTGACTTCGAACACCAGCGGCGATTGCGATGGGATTTCGTTGCCGGCCGCGCCTCCGCCGCCAGCACCGCCGGTCAATCGCACCTAAACCGGCGGGGACGTCGAAGGCGCGCTTCTTCGATCTTCGACTGATGGGGAATCGGGGCCGATTCCGACGAGGAATTGACGTTCTGGACGTTGCCTCCTGATCTGTCGGCGCCTAATCAGTGCCCCGATTCCATCCCGACTGCCCGGAGAATGCTTTCCCGTGCCAAGGCGCGTAAAAGACTTCATCGAAATCAGCGATTACACGTCGCTCGATGCGTTGATCGGCTACCTCAACACGATCCGCGACAATTTGCCCGAAGGCCATGAGGCGGAACTGAAGATTCGCGGCGACGACGTGTTCGGGCGGCGGCTGACCATCACCTATTTCCGCGAACAGACGCCCGAAGAGGCCGCGCTCGATGCCAAATATGGTGGAGTGGACGACGGAGCGGGTGACGAAATCGAGTCGCTCCGGCATCAGCTCGACAGCGTTCCTTTCTCTCGCAAAGCCAAGAAAAGCGGCTGAGCTCAGGTCGTGCTGTCTTCCACCCAGTCGGCGTAGGAGCGCAGCACCTTGTCGATCGGCCAGGCGACGATGCACGGCACCTTGTAGCTGTGCAGCGCAGCGATGCGGGCGATCAGCGCGTCACTATTCCAATGGTGCGTCTTGAGGATCGCCGCGACTTCGTCAGTCGACTGGATCTCGCCTTCCCAACGGTAGATTGAATGGATCGGCGCGAGGATGTTGATGCACGCCGCGAGCCGCTCTTCGACGACTGTTCGGCCGATGCGTTCCGCCTCTTCAGCGTCGGCGAAAATGGCATAGATGGAAACGACGCTCACTCGGGTTCTCGGCCAAGTTCGTGCGCGCCCCAGATCGTCGAAGCCAGGAGCAGAGCGCCAACCGCCTGGTGAAGCGCGGCAAGCCAGATCGCAACACCGGAAAGGACGGTCAGGATGCCGAGCAAGACCTGCGTCCCAAAGGTGGAATGGATGGCGATCGAAGCTGGACGAGCACCGGCCGTTTTGCGGACCTTCCGGGCGAAGACGACCATCGCGGCGACGACGACCCAAGCCCACCAGCGATGGACGAAATGGACGAGATAGGGATCGTTGGTGAATGCCCAGAAGGCCCCATGCGACCAGTCGATCCCCCCGGGGAAAAAGCGGCCCTGCATGTCGGGCCAGGTCGGCGCGACCTGCCCGGCGTTGAGGCCGGCCATCCATGCCCCGTAGAGCAATTGAACGTAGAGAATGACGAGCGTCGCCATGGACAATGCCGTCAGTCGCGAGGGTCGGTCTTCGCCTGTTTTCGCAAGACGCCGCAAATCGAGCGCGACCCAGAGCAGGGCCGACATGATCGTGAGGGCGAGGAGGAGGTGTGCCGAAAGTCGGAAATGACTGACGTCGGTTCGTTGCGAAAGGCCGCTCATGACCATGTACCAGCCGAGCGCGCCCTGCGCGCCACCCAGCGCAAGCAAGCCAACCATCTTCCAGCCGTAGCCCTTCGGAATCGCGCGCTTTGCCGCAAACCACAGGAGGCCAGCGGCGAAAACCAGGCCGATCAACCGTCCGAGCAGCCGGTGCGCGAACTCCCACCAGTAAATATGCTTGAACGTGGTGAGCGTCATGCCGGCCGGCCCGTTGATCTCCTGATATTCGGGGGTCGCCTTGTAGAGATCGAAGGCGTGCTTCCACTCAGCATGGGTCAGGGGCGGGATCGCCCCGCTGATGGGCTTCCATTCAGTGATCGAGAGGCCGCTTTCGGTCAGGCGGGTGATTCCTCCCACGACGACCATCGCGAAAACCATGGCGGCGACGAGCAAGAGCAGTTGGGAAAGCGCGCCCGGCTGGCCGACGCTGCGCTTTGGGGTTGTTTTGGGGAGGACAGCCGAATCCACGACGAGCGCCTATTCGCGTGCGGCAGCCCGTGGGGCAAGAGCCGAATTGCATAGATGTAATGTTGTATCTTACCCGACGTTGGCCTATATCCGGTCGGATCATGCTTCAGCTTGCGATCCCGATGGGCCGACTGGACCGGATTGCCATGGGCATTTCCGGACTTTGCCTCGTGCACTGTCTTGGAACTGCGGTTTTGCTGGGATTGGTTTCGGCTGCGGGCCCGATCCTGGGCGCGCCGTGGATCCATGAGGTCGGCCTGACCCTGGCGATGATCCTTGGATCGATTGCTCTTGGAAAGGGGATCCTCGATCACGGCTTCATGATGCCCAGCGCGATCGGCGGCCTTGGCCTCGGAGTCATGGCGGGCGCGCTGACCATGCCGCATGACGGCACGGAGGCCGCTTATACGGTTATCGGGGTGCTGATCCTGGCGCTCGGCCACCGGCTGAATGTGATGGCGTCAGAATAACATATCGTGTTGCCCGCGCCCGGCACGAGGTCTATCGCGAAAGCTGTCCATGACAAGGCATGATCACCAGCTGCATGAAGGCGAGGCGCTGAAAAGCGCGGCCCGCGATCGCCTCACCAAGCAAGGCGAGCAATGGACCGACATGCGCGCGTCAGTGTTCGACGCTCTCGCCGGCTTCGACAAGCCGGCCAGCGCTTACGATATCGCCGAGGCGGTCTCGAAGAAGCAGGGACGCAGGGTTGCTGCGAACAGTGTCTATCGGATCCTCGACCTATTCGTCGGAGCGAACCTCGCGCGGCGCGTCGAGAGTGCCAATGCCTATGTGGCGAATCAGCATCCCGATTGCCTGCACGACTGCATCTTCCTGATTTGCGACACTTGCGGGCAGACAGTGCATCTCGACGACGACAGCCTTTCCGGTGGCGTCCGCCAGGCGGCGAAGGGCGCAGGCTTTTCGGCGCCTCGCCCGGTCATTGAAGTGCGCGGCACCTGCGAGGACTGCTCGGGCTCCTGAGCATTTCCTGAGCAATCGCTGAAATCGTCCGGAGCGCTCCCCGTCTGGGTGACATCTCAAAGGCATACGCGTAAGGCCGTCGCCCAATGACCGACCGCCCCGAAACCCCGCTGCTCGACACGGTTCACTACCCGTCAGACATCCGCGCTTTGAGCAAGGATCAGCTGCCGCAACTCGCCGATGAACTCCGGCAGGAAGTGATCTCCGCGGTGTCCGTGACTGGCGGGCATTTGGGCGCGGGCCTCGGAGTCGTCGAGCTTACCGTTGCCGTTCACTACGTTTTTGACACACCCGAAGACAAATTGATCTGGGACGTCGGCCACCAGGCCTATCCCCACAAGATCGTCACCGGCCGCCGCGACCGCATCCGCACACTCCGGCAGGGCGGCGGGCTGAGTGGTTTCACGAGGCGATCGGAAAGCGAATATGATCCGTTCGGGGCAGCGCATAGCTCGACCTCGATCTCCAGCGCGCTTGGTTTTGCGATTGCGAGGAAGTTGTCCGGGGATTTGGGCAAGGCGATTGCGGTGATCGGCGACGGCGCGCTCAGCGCTGGCATGGCCTATGAAGCGATGAACAATGCCGCAGCGGCTGGAAACCGGCTGATCGTCATCCTCAACGACAACGACATGTCGATCGCGCCGCCGGTCGGAAGCCT
>DATLOY010000141.1:0-3115 GCA_035536015.1 Sphingomicrobium sp. | reverse complement strand
TGCGCCCCGGATCCGCAGAGCCTGACGCCGAGCGACGTCGCCGCTGCAGCGCTCACTCTCCAAACCGGTGAGGCGGCCGGGCGCGGTCTGAAACGAGTCGATCCGGCGTCCTGGCAATTCCATCCCGTCAGCTCGGAAGACCGAGTCATCGCCGCAGTCGGCCTTGCGCGGGACGACGGCGCGCCGCCGATCGCTTCGGAGCAATTGTCGCTTCTTCAAAGTCTGCTCGACCAGATCGCTTTGGCCCTCGAGCGCGCCCGGCTCGAAAACGACGCGCGCCAGTTTGCGACCCTGCGCGAGCGAGACCGGGTACGCTCGTCCCTGTTGGCCTCCATCGGGCAGGATGTGACTCCGGCACTCAAGTCGATCGGCGCCGCCGTCCGCCAGCTTCGGCGCAACGGCTCGAGCGATAAAACGCAGCTATCGGCGATCCAAAGCGAAACGGCGAAGCTCGAACGCTATGTTTCCAATCTCGTCGAGGTCGGCCCGGACGAGGAGCACAAGCCGATTACGGCGGGCGGTGTGACGATCGATTTGTTTCAGAGGATCGTCTCTCGCGATGGGCGGGACGTGCACCTCACGCCGAAAGAATATGCCGTTCTCGCCGAGCTCGCGAAGCATCCGGGCCGGGTGCTGACGCACGAGCATCTGCTTCGAACGGCATGGGGACCGGCGCAGGAGCAGCAGACGGAGTATCTGCGCGTCGCCATTCGCGCGCTCCGTCAAAAGCTGGAGGTGCAACCGTCCAGGCCCCAATTGATCGTGAACGAGCCCGCGGTCGGCTATCGCTTGCTGGCCTGAGTCCACTCGAAGGGACGCGGTCGTGCGAAAAGCTATTCGGTGCTCCTGCCGTCCCATTCCTCGTGGGTGGCCAAGGCGTCGGCCCGGGATCTCTCGACGAGCCCATCTAGATGCTCGGGCGGAGCGTAGATCGTGTACAAGCGGAGAGGAACGCTGCCGGTGTTGCGCACGTTGTGGCGCGCCCCAGCCGGCACGATAACCGCAAAATCAGCGCCCACCTTGTTTTCGACACCGTCAATGTCGACCGCGCCTTCGCCTTGCTCGAAGCGAAAGAATTGGTCGCGGTCGGCGTGAACCTCCACGCCGATCTCCTCGGCGGGCTGGAGCGTCATCAAAACGAGCTGGAGATTTCGGCCAGTGTAGAGAACCCGTCGGAAATCCTCGTTCTCAATGGTTCGTCTCTCGACGTTATCGCAATATCCTTTCACCCGCTGATACTCCTCAAATTGCACCGGGTCGGTGCCCGGTGCTTTCAACTCCCGGCGCTGGCTGACAGAGCCCAGCCGTCCTTGTCCGGACCGCTTTGGACGACAGCTCCGGACTCATCGACCGTGAACTGTTCCCGGTGCCCGATGCTTTGGCTGAAATCGAGGACGGAAACATATTTGCAGCTTGCCTTCATGAATGCGGCCTCGTGAGCTTCGGGCATCTTGAATCCGGCAAGGTTCGAATCGCGCTCCATGAGGAGCCGCCAGACCTCATCGCGCTCCGCTTGATCCGTGATTTCCCGCGCGTGGGCCCCGGCATAGACGGCCTGAAGTTGCCGTAACTCAGGCGGCTCGGCAGCGACGGCGATCGAGATCCGGTCGTCATGTTGGATATTCGCGAGCTTCTGGCTCGACCTGAAGATCAGGAAAAATATGTCGAACCCTTTGTTCACATAGCCGACGATCGTCGTTTGCGGCCAACCGTCGGGACGAACGGTGGAGATCGCCATTACGCGGTGACGATTGAGAATTCTTACGGCGGCATGCTCCACCCGAACCTCCATGGTGACTGGCGCCGCCGGAGCGCGGAACTAGTCTGGAGATGCTATAGCGGCCTGTCCGTTGGCGCGCCACGCTGTGGCCGGTTGGCTGCGCCGCGAGATTCACTTGCCCGCGGCGTGTTGGTTATCCTCTTGCAAAACAACGATTTTGAGTCAAAAAAGACTCGCTGTTGAAATACTGATTCGGGGTCGGGGCAGTGTCTGAAACAGATGTCGCTTATTACCGTCGCCGGGCGAGCGACGAGCGTCACCGGGCAAAAGAGGCCAGTCGCGCGAACGTGGCCGCGATCCACGAAGAGCTTGCGAAACAATATGAGGCGCTGATCGAACATGCGGAACTGCGATGCGCAGGGGCCGCCCGCCCTTCCCTCGGCCGCTCGATGATTGGCGCCGCACCTTAACGCGCTCAGCGAAGAGCGCCCTTGCATCTTTCGATCCGCAATCCAGGTTAAGCGCTTCACACCAAACTGTGTTAAGGTAAGCCATCGCCACCGACTCTATCGGGCTTCCTTGGCGACCGAGAGATAATTGTGCTCCCGCCCCCCCCGCGGGAGACGAAAATGTCCCAAGACCAAGTGGATCCGGGCGGATCATCCACGCTCGAGCCAATGCTCCGCAAACTGCGATCTTACCATTCGCTCGCACAGGATGACTGCGCTGCGCTCCTGGCGCTTCCGTTCCGCGTCCGGGCTTACGAACGCCATCATTTTGTCATTCGCGAGAGAGACATCGCGAACCATGCCTGCGTGCTGCTGTCGGGGTTCGCGGTCCGGTCGAAAATGGTCGCCAACGGGAACCGCCAGATCGTCTCAATCCATATGAAGGGAGAGATCGTCGATCTCCAGAACTCGCTGTTGAACGTCGCCGATCATAGCGTGCAGATGCTCACTAGCGGCCGCGTCGCGATGATCCCGCGCGAGGAGCTCATCCGCCTCGCCTTCGATCGGCCGGAGATCGGGCGTGCGCTGTGGGCGGACACGATGGTTGATGCCTCGATCTTCCGCGAATGGATCGCGAACATCGGGCGCCGCGACGCGCGGACCAGGATCGCGCATTTGCTGTGCGAATTTTCATTGCGGCTGAAGGTCGCCGGTCTTGGCGAGGCTACCGGCTACGAATTGCCAATGACTCAGGAACAGCTTGGCGATGCCACGGGCCTGACGTCGGTGCACGTGAACCGTACGATCAAGAGCCTGGAAAAGGACGGGCTGATCGACCGTGCAAACCCGCGCTCGATCCATATCGGCGACTGGCGCAAGCTCGCTGAGGTTGGGGATTTCGACAGCGGCTATCTGCATCTCAAGGGTGATGAGCAGGCCCTGATCT
>DATLOY010000140.1:0-6737 GCA_035536015.1 Sphingomicrobium sp. | reverse complement strand
CGCACCGCGCGTCTGCGCGCATTCGCGTGACGTTCGAGATGGCCAAATCCGACTGGAAGCTGACGGTCGCGGACAATGGGGTTGGGCGGTCCGGTGAGGAAGAAGTGAAGTCCTCGACCGGTCTAGGCACGGCACTGATTGGCGCGTTGGCGAAACAGCTCAAGGCTCAAATCACCGAGAGCTCTTCGTCCGACGGTCTCACTGTCGCAATCACGCGTTCCACGTTCGAATCTTTCTTGCCCGTGGCCGCTTGATTCAACGATGGCAAGGCCAATGCGGTCGAGCAGATCGATGAGGAATATCGGCTCCACGAAAATGCGGGCGGGAAGCGTCGCTGCCGCCCGCCCACGACTTGCATTCTTATGCGTGCTGAAGCTTGATCGCGCTGGTCACGCCAGCATTCTCGGCAACTTCATAGGACAGGCGACGTCCGACCGAAGGCGCGGACTTGTCGGTCCACGAGAAGGCTGAGCGATCGAAGGGAAGGCCCTTGCCGCCAGCTTCAGGAGTGATCAGGCCAGTGCCCTTGTTGTTGTCGTATGATTCGACTTTGCCGTAAATCATGGTGTGTGTCCTTCTTTGCCGGGGACCGAAATTGGCCGTCCCGGATCTAAGAGGCGCTAAGGAGGGGGAAAGGCGCTTCGGCGCCGAAAACCGTCGATACCGACTGGTAGAAATCACTAGATGGGGTGCCGCGCAACCGATTGTAAGGCGTCCGTGTGTCCGAATGCCTTTTCGGGCGGGCAATGCGGTGAAAAGCCACTACCGTCCACCCTCGGTGAAGTGGCGCCGGGACCGATAGCCCTTCGGCTTTCCACCCATCGTGGAGGGGGCCGCCGTCAAGAAACGTCGTTGCTCACGTCGGATATGGGTCGATCGTACAGAGCGGAGAGCGCGCGATCGGGTATCGGCGTGTTGCGCTTGATGAAAGCTTCGGCCTCCCGCATCGTTGCGAAGCAGTGCTTGCTGGCTTCGCTGCCGTGATGAGCGAGGATGACGACGTAGGGAAGTTCGGCACCGGAAACGTGCGTAACGCGGCCTGCGGTCGAGCTCATGTGCCCGCCTTCATTGTCCCAGGTCTGTTCCTCGCGCTTCAACGCATCGTGCTCGCGCTTCGTGTCGGCCTCCTCGGCGGCCGAGCGAAACGCCGTGAAGCTTTTGCCTTTCGACTTGCGCGGGTCTTTCATGAACCTCTCTCCTGCACAGAGCACGATCAGGCGCCATGCAGCTTGATGCTTCGCCTGACGGCCTCGTCGAGCGCATCGGCTTCGGCGGATGCTCGCCGGAGTCGGCCGTGAATGCTCGCGATCAACCTTTCGCTGCGTTGCTCATCGGTTTCCAGGCTGCGTTTCTTTCGCATGGCCCCTCGCTAGACTTTTAGTGTCAGTTGTCCGAGCAGCGCTCGAACTCGCTCCAGCCCGGCATCGCTCTCGATTGCGAGATGCAGGGGCTGTCCACCGAGCCCATCATGACGGGTGTTTAGGAAAGCGATCACGGGTCCCGGCTCCCCGAAGTGGCGCCAGGCGGATGCGATCACATCGCCTTGCCGTTTTGACTGCTCGCGCGTCGGCGGTGTCCCCGCGCGGTATTTGCGGAGCGACATCATCCGGGGGCGGGCTGGAGTGGCTACCGGCTGGTCGAGGGGGTCGGGCGCGCTCATTTCGCCGATCCCGGCAACACTTCGTGAGTCACGCGCATTTGCCCAGGGTCGTGGGCGAACTGCTTGTGCGCATGATGCGCGCGTTGGTCCGGCGCGCGGTCGGCGATCAGCAATGAAGGCCGTTGCCGGTGCAGTAGGGAACTGAGGTTCAAGATGATTCTCCCATCGCTGTAAGCGGGAGCACCTCATGTCTCTCGGCCGCTGGCGCCTACAAATGCCCTGCCAGCGATGCATGCAATGTGGGGTTGGTTCGCGGGATTACGAGGGGGGCGAGCCGCGCTCCGGTGCGGGGTTGGCCAAACGGCTGGCCTCATCATTGTCCGGCTGGAACGGGTCGAGGAGACTGGCGACAGCCTCGCGCACTCCCTCGCGATAGCGGTTTGAGCGCTCCTTCGGCTCGTCGGATCCCGCTTTGAACCGGTCATCCTGGAACGCCTTTTCGCGGATGATGGCGAGAGCGCTCTCATCCGCATTGATCGCGTTATGGAGAAGCATTCGAACTGCTCCACGCAGGGCGGTTACCTCAGCCTGTAGGTCGATGATTCGATTGGACGTTTCGTCATCCACGCCTTGCAGTACGCCCAAAATTCCGCCGCGACCAGCTAGGTTCATTCCACGCACCACCAAGTGTCGTCGGGTGGCGCGGCGGGATCGCTGGATTGCTTCGCTCTTCCCGCAATGACAAAACGGGGCGGTGAGCTTGCCGCCATTCCATCTTGCTTTCCCGGTCGACGACCTTGCCGAGGCGCGCCGCTTCTACGGCGACCTGCTCGGTTGCCCGGAGGGACGAAGCGCCGAAGAATGGGTCGATTTCGACCTCCGCGGGCACCAGATCGTCGCGCACCTTTCGCCGGAAATCGTGCGAAAACGCGCGACCAATCCGGTGGACGGCGAGGACGTTCCCGTCCCACACTTCGGGCTCGTTTTGTCGATGGATGACTGGAAAGCGCTCGCCGGCCGCCTGACCGACTCCGGAGCGGATTTCGTGATCGCGCCGACTGTTCGTTTTCAAGGTGAGCCTGGCGAGCAGGCGACGATGTTCCTGCTCGATCCGGCCGGTAATGCGCTTGAGTTCAAGGCGATGGCCGATCCGGCCAACCTCTTCGCGAAAGCTACTTAGCTTCGACCTGCCCGTCCGGCGCGTGAAGGCGGACGCGAATGATGCGTTTGCTGTCTGCGTCGATGCTCTCGAGCCGCCAGCCGGACGGATGCTGGACCGATTCTCCCGGGCGAAGCAGCCGGCCGGCAAGAATGAAGGTCAGTCCGCCGACCGTGTCGATTTCGTCATCCTCGGCAGTCAGTCGCGGATCGACCGCGGCCTGCAGCTCTTCGAGTTCGAGGCGCGCATCGGCTTCCCAGAGCCCGTCTTCAAGCAAGGTCAGCATCCCGACCTCCTCGATGTCGTGCTCGTCCTCGATCTCCCCGACGATTTCTTCCACCACGTCCTCGATGGTGACGAGGCCCTCGGTGCCGCCGAACTCGTCGACGACGATGGCGAGGTGGATGCGCTCGGCGCGCATGCGTGCGAGTAGGTCGATGATTCCCATCGATTCCGGCACGAACAGGGGCGATCGCATCAACGCGTTCATCGAGCGATCTCGCGTCGGATCGATATTGGCGGCGAACAGGTCCTTGATGTGGACCATGCCGATCACTTCATCGAGGCTCTCGCCGTAGACCGGCAAGCGGCTGTGTTCCGCTTCGGCGAAGGCGCGGATGAGCTCGTCGAAGCTGATTGTGTCCGGCACCGAGACGATGTCGCCGCGGGTTACGCAAATATCGCCCGCGGTCCTCTCGCCAAAATGCAGCAGGTTGCGAAGCATCTGCCGCTCGGTGGGCGAAAGGTCGCCTGCCACCGGACGGGATTCGTCGGCCTCGTCGATCGCATCCTCGATCTCGTCGCGAAGCGTCGGCTCGGAATCGCCGCCGAAGAGGAGCGCGCGCATTCCGCGCCATAGTCGCGAGCCCCCTTCCTCTTCGTGGCGGGTCGCCATCAGTGATTCTCGTAGGGGTTGTCGATACCGAGCCGGGCCAGGGCCTTGACCTCCCGTGCTTCCATGTCCGCCGCGTCGGCATCGGCCTCATGGTCGTATCCCAACAAATGCAATGTTCCATGCACCAGAAGGTGCGTTGCGTGCTGTTCTACCGGGACGCCTTTTTCGGCCGCCTCACGCTCGCAGACTCCGCGCGCCAGGATCAGGTCACCCAGCATGATCCCGCCGGGCCGGTCCTCGTCCGCCTGTTCGAGTTCGTACGTCTCGGCCATCGGGAAGGAGAGAACGTTCGTCGGCTTGTCCTTGCCACGCCAGTGGGCATTCAGCCCGCGAACCTCTTCGTCGCCGGCAAGCCGCACGGAAAGCTCGATCGGACGGCTGGAATCCGCAAGCTGCGGGAACGCGCTCTCGGCAATGGCTGCTTCGGCGGCCTTGCGGATCAGCGACTCCCAGGTGCGGCTACTGTCCCATTCCTCGTCGGCTTCGAGGGCGATCTCGAGCATCATGGGCCTACGTCCCGTCCAGCGTTCGGCCCCTCATAGGCATCGACGATCCGGCCGACCAGCGGGTGGCGCACGACGTCAGCCGCACTGAAGCGCACCACGGCGATTCCCTGAACGCGCTCAAGGCGTCGGACCGCGTCGGCAAGGCCCGATTTCGATGGATCCGGAAGATCGACTTGATGCGGGTCGCCGCAGATGACCATCCGGCTGCGCATTCCGAATCGAGTCAGGAACATCTTCATCTGCAGCGGAGTGGTATTCTGCGCTTCGTCGAGGATGATGAAGGCGTCGTTCAAAGTCCGGCCGCGCATGAAGGCGAGCGGCGCGATCTCGATTTCGCCCGAAGCGATGCGCCGCTCGACCTGCTCCGTCGGAAGCATGTCGTAAAGAGCGTCGTAGAGTGGGCGAAGATAGGGATCGACCTTCTCTTTCATGTCGCCCGGCAGGAAGCCCAGGCGCTCGCCGGCTTCGACCGCGGGACGGGACAGGATCAGGCGATCGACGCTTCCGGTGATCAGCTGCGACACCGCCTGGGCGACGGCCAGATAGGTCTTTCCGGTGCCCGCAGGACCGAGCGCGAAAATCATGTCTTCGCGTGCCAGCGCCTCCATGTACGGCGTCTGGGTCGCGGAGCGCGGGACGATCGTTTTCTTGCGCGTGCGGATCATCACCCGCGGCGCCTCCGTCACGTCGTCGGCGATGATTCCGTCAAGATGGGGCTGGGCGGCCATTCCGAGTACCGCCTCGACCGACTCGGCATCGACGTCGTGACCCTGGTCCAGGCGGTTGTACAGGCCGAGAAGCACGTCACGGGCGCGAGCCGCAGCGTCGGGCTCGCCCTCGATCTGCACCTTGTTGCCGCGCGCGGCGATGTGCACTCCGAGCCGGTTCTCGATCGTAATCAAATGCCGGTCGTAATCGCCGAACAGAGGCCCAAGCAGATATGGTTGTTCGAACTCGAGCTCGAGCCGGGCGCGATCCGCGACGGCCTGAAGGTCCCTGCGCGCCATCAGGCAGCGGCCATCTGGCGAACGGCACCTGCGAGGCTGTTCGGACCCGCCGAGATCAAAGTCACGTCGAGGACGTCGCCCGGCACGGCGTCCGTATCCACGTGAACCGACTGAAGCCAGGGCGTTCGGCCGATCATCTGTCCGCCGCGTTTGCCCCCGCGTTCGATCAGGATCCGGGTTTCGGTGCCCACCTTCGAACGGTTGAAGGCAAGTTGGTGAATGTTGATCCGCTCATGCAGCCGCTGCAGCCGTTCATCCATCATCTCGCGCGAGATTTGATCCTCCATGGTTGCAGCCGGCGTTCCCGGACGTGCGCTATATTTGAACGAATAAGCCGAAGCGTAGCGGACTTCATCGACCAGTCGCAGAGTCGCTTCAAAATCCTGCTCGGTCTCGCCGGGGAATCCGACGATGAAGTCGCCGCTCAGGGCGATATCGGGGCGGGCTGCGCGGATCTTTTCCAATATGCGCAGATATGTTTCAGCGCTGTGGCTGCGGTTCATCGCCTTGAGGATGCGGTTGGAACCTGACTGCACCGGCAGGTGCAGGTACGGCATAAGTTTGTCGACCTCGCCATGAGCCGCAATCAGCGCGTCCGTCATGTCCGCGGGATGGCTGGTCGTGTATCGGATGCGCTCGAGGCCATCGATCCGGGCGAGCTCGCGGATGAGCTCTGCCAGGCCGCGATTCCCGTCAGACCAGGCATTCACGTTCTGGCCGAGAAGCACGATTTCGCGAGCGCCGACATCGACCAGATCGCGCGCCTCCAGGATGATGTCGTCCCATGGCCGCGAAATTTCGGCGCCGCGCGTATAGGGCACGACGCAATAGGTGCAGAATTTGTCGCAGCCTTCCTGCACGGTGAGGAAGGAGCTGGGGTTTGCCCGGCGCCGAGCCGGGAAGGCGTCGAACTTGCTGATCGCCGGCATGTCCGTATCGACCGGGCGAGCGCCACGCGAGGCTTCGTCGACCATCTTTGGCAGGCGATGATAGGCCTGAGGGCCGACGACGATGTCGATCATCGGCGAGCGGCGCCTGGCCTCGGCGCCTTCGGCTTGCGCGACGCAGCCGGCCAGCGCGATGATCGGCTTTGATCCGTCCTCGCGCTTCAGCCGCCCGATGTCCGAATAAGCCTTTTCGGCCGCCTTCTCGCGAATGTGACAGGTGTTGAGAACGACAAGGTCAGCATCGTCGCCATCGGCCACCGCCTTCATGCCCCGCTGGCCGAGCAACTCGGCCATGCGCTCGCCGTCATAGACATTCATCTGGCAGCCGAAGCTTTTGATTTTGAAAGTCTTGGGATTCATTTCCCCTCGCCTATAGGCGAGTGCTCGGGCGACTTGAAGCCGAGGACCTCTGCGATCTTTTCGCGCGCCTGTCCGGCAAGCTGTTTGCGGTCTCCGCCGCGCGCGAGCGGGGCCAGCAGGCTGACAGTCACGGGCAAGACACCGCGACGGCCAAGGACGCGCAAGACGTTGTCTTTGCCGGGCTCGTTCCACCAACCGATGTCTGCTGCGGCTGCCCCATAGTCGATGACGACTGGCCTGATCTCGACGTCCTTCGACGCATA
>DATLOY010000139.1:0-7032 GCA_035536015.1 Sphingomicrobium sp. | reverse complement strand
ACGACCCTTCCGTGAACGCATAGACGTTGGATGTCGTGAGATGCTGCGGCGGAACGAAGCTGATCCCGAACTTCGCCGACGCGGCCCCGTGACTAACCGTAGTCGCAGCAGTCCCTTCGACATAGTTCGTGTCGCTGCCTGATGGGTAGGCGTACCAGGTCCCCGACAAGTCTATGTTTAGATGTTCCGACAGATCGGCTTGATAGCCGCCGGTGAGGTCGACTTCGGTGTCCGTTCCATGCCCAAGGGTCGAGCCCCAAAGCTGGGCGTACAGGCCCGACGGGTGATCGAGAGAGATGGACCCTTGGAGAGCGGGCCGTTCGTGCGAAAGTGAGACTCCGCGGTAGCGATAGTCACTGACTGGCCCGAGCTCCCCCGAGACGTCCGCCGCCGCGGCCGGTGCGAAGGAGACGCACGCGAGGAGGGCGCCGAGGAGAAGGCGGGCGCCACCCATCGTCACGCGGCCGCGGACGTTGAATGACCGTTTGCGAGCAGCGTTCTGATCGATTCGACCGGCAGAGCGGGCGCGAAGAAATGGCCCTGCATCTCGTTGCAGCCGGCGAGTTTGAGGAACGTGCGCTGCTCGGCGGTCTCGACCCCCTCGGCCGCGACGGTCAACCGCATGGCCTGGCCGAGCGCCAGCACCGCTGCCACGATGGCCCGAGTGTCGGCCGAGTCTTCGAGATGAGTGACGAAGCTCCGGTCGATCTTGATCTTGTCGACCTCGAACTTGCGCAAATAGCTGAGTGACGAATAGCCAGTTCCGAAATCGTCGAGCACGATCTTGAAACCGATGGCCCGAAGCTCGGCGAGGATCGTCTGAATGGACTCGTCGTCGTCGAGCAGAACACGTTCGGTGACTTCGAGTTGAATCTTGTGCGGCTCCGCGCCCGTTTCGGCGACGATGCGCTTCACCCGATTGAGGAAATCCGCGGAACGGAACTGGATGGGCGACAGGTTCACGGCCATGAACAGGTCCCGCCATTGCCGGGACGCGGCAAAGGCGTTGCGCAGCACCCATTCGCCAAGCGGCACGATCAGGCCGGTTTCCTCGGCCACCGGGATGAAATCCTGCGGAGCGACGAAACCGCGGCTCGCATGTTCCCAGCGAAGCAGCGCTTCCACGCCGAGCACGCTGCCGTCGAATGCGACTTGCGGCTGATAATGAAGGCAGAGCCCCTCCCCGCTCGTCACTGCGTGGCGCAACTCCTCTTCGATCGTTCCCCTCAGCTTGACGCTGTGGTCCATCTCCGGGCTGAAGAGCCGATAGGCGTTTCGTCCGCCGTCCTTCGCGCTGTACAGGGCGATGTCCGCTTTGCGTACCAGCTCCTGCGGGTCGTTTCCGCAATCCGTCGAGATCGCAATTCCGACGCTGACCCCGACATGGGCCTGAGCACCGGCGACGACGAATGGGCGGCGGATGTCCTCCACGATGCGTTTCGCCAGGCGCCGGATAATGGAACGCTTCGCATCTTCGATCAGGATCGCGAATTCGTCGCCGCCGAGGCGCGCGATCGTGTCGCACTCTCGCGTGAGCGATGTCAGCCGCTTGCCAAATTCACGGATCAAGGTGTCCCCGGCCTGATGCCCAAGCGTGTCGTTGACGTGCTTGAAACGGTCGAGGTCCAGAAGCAGCACAGCCGCATTGCCGGTTCGGCGGCTAAGCGCATGCTTCAACCGGTCATCGAACAGGGCGCGGTTCGGCAGACCCGTCAGGCTGTCGTGAAATGCAAGACGTTCAGCGTGCGCCCGGCTCACTTCTAGCTCATTGCGACTTCGCCGAATTCGCAAAAGGAGCAAACTCATCAAGACGCCGGTGACGAACAGAGCGAGCAACAGCACCGGCACCATGTGTTCGGCCACTTCCTTGCCTGGCTGGAACGGGGTCCAGGCAATGTAACCCACGACACGGCCGTCGGAGCGTTGCAGCGCGATGGAGGGCGTTATCGGCTTCGCCCATGTGAAGCGCGGCCCATCGAGGCCGTAGACACGCGCCGTCCGCTGCAGAAAAGTCCCATCGAGATAGCGGACCGCGACGTGCAAATATTCAGATCCCGCACGCTGCGCGATGTTACCCGTTTCAGAGACGATCGGCTTGACGCTGACCACGGCAGGACGGCCGGCCACGACCGCGATTTCCAACTCGCCGACGGTTCTTCCCGCCGATCCCGCGGGCGCCAGATAGGATTCGGCCATCCTGCGCCGCAACCGCGAGGCAAGCCCGAGCGCGGCATCCTGAACTCGGTTGAAGGATGTGGGAACCGTCCTGTGGCCGTTCTGCATTGCGTAGATCGGCGAATCATGCGGATCGAGCAGATAGGCTTCGTCGAAATGGTAGTAAGTGTTGAACCAGACGCCGAGATTATTATCGATCCACTCGAGATCGAGCGGCCGTTGTCGGGTCCGTATAACGGCGTCGTCCCAATAAGTTGATGCTTCCTGATCCGTCGCGATCGCGAGCATGCTCTGCTCCATCGCGACGTTGACCCGTTGATACTGACGAGCGAGAGCGAGCTGATCCGACCGGCTTGTCGAAAATTGCAGGATCTCGGCGACGACCGCCGCAAGCAGGACGAGGATCAGCGCAGTCGGCAGCGCGACCGCGCGAACCAAAGCATTGCTCCCTTCCGACCTGCCCAAAACGCGCCCTTTCGATTGGGCGCGGGTCTATGGCCGATCGGTTATCGCCGACTTAACCAGCGGACCGGAATTTGGTCCATTTTGAAAGCTTTATCGTCACTCTGACTATTTCTTGCCGAGCTCGCGCCAGCTCTTTTCGTGAACCTCGACGCCATGTTTGTCGGCCGCCTTCTTGATGCGTCGCCAGGCCGCGTCGCGCTCATCATCGCTGACGCCCTCGACCTGGTCGAAACGGGCAATCGCATTGCGCACATGCGCCGCGTCGTGGATCGGCTCCTTGCGCTCCTTGGGAAAGGCAAATTTATCGCTGTCGATATGGTCGCGCTGCTTTTCGCTAAGTTCGGACATGAAATGCCTCCTTCCGAACCGATCAACGAACGGCGAGCGCGACCTATCCTCGGTCAGGCGGCCAACCGCACCGTTTCCCCGAGAGCCGCCTTGATCGACGTATCCCGCTGCTCCGCGCTGACGGCCAGCCCGTCGGCCGCCACAAACTCGGGCTCGATGCCGATGAAGTTGAACACGCCCCGCAAATAGCTTTCGAGATGCTCCAGAGCGGAGGCGGGCGACCCATTGTCATAGAAACCGCCGCGCGCAAGCGCGACGATAACCCGTTTGCCACCGGCGAGGCCCTCGGGTCCGTTCTCGGTGTAGCGGAAGGTCCTTCCGGCAACGAGAATGCGATCGAGCCAGGCCTTCAACTGCGTCGGAAGAGTGAAGTTGTACATCGGAGCGCCAATGACGATCGTGTCCGCGTCGAGAAACTCGTCGAGTATCGAGCTGTCCGCAAACGCTTCGAGAGTCAGGTGGGACAGCGGCTCGGACACGAGATCGCGGACGATTACATCGGAATTGGGTGAGCGCAGCTGATCGACGATCGAGCGCGAAATCGCCCGGCTAGCGCTGTTCTCGCCATTGATGCTGCTGTCGAGATGCAGGATGGTCACTATTGCCTCCTTAGTATTGATTCGTTACTGAGGCACCCCAGATAACCACCAGCAAAACCCCCGCAAGAACGCACTTTTTTGTGGTTCGCGAACAAATTTGTGGGACAGGAACATGAAGGTGACCGAGCAATGAAGGATCCCACCAACCCCGTCTGCCGGACGATCAGCACCCTGCTCTCGCGCATCGGCGACAAATGGACCGTGCTGGTCGTTCAGACGCTCGGCAGCGGCTCGAAGCGGTTCAACGAGCTTCGCCGCGAAATCCCGAGCGTGTCGCAGCGCATGCTGACGCTGACTTTGCGCAATCTCGAGCGCGACGGACTCGTTAGCCGGACCGTCACTCCGACGATTCCGCCTCGCGTCGATTATGAGCTGACCGAACTGGGCCAATCCCTTCAGAAGCCGATCTGCGGACTCGCAACCTGGGCGATGGAGAATGTGCAATCCATTCACGACGCGCAGGCGCGCTTCGACGCCGAGCATGACAAGGCAGAAGCGGCCTAAGAACTGGCCGGCTGGGCGCTGTCCTCGAGCCATTGCTGACGCCCGTCCTTCTGGTACGTTGCCGTAACCGTCAGGGGGCGGTCGAATGCGCGTTCAACTGCCGCAACCTTTGAATGGATGGCGCGCCTTCTTCGGCGAAGTTGGAGTCATCGTTCTTGGCGTGCTCATCGCGCTTTGCGCACAACAGCTGGTCGAGAGCCTGGACTGGCGGCAAAAGGTCGATGCGGCCGTCGCCGACATGAACAATGAGCTCGGCTCAGGGGACGGACCGGAAGCCTATGAGCGCCTGGCCATACATGATTGTGTTGCGACGCATCTCAACACCCTGCGCGCACTTGTAGAACAGGGCGATCGCTCGGAGAGTCGAAAGCTCATTGATCAGTTCTGGCTCCCAAATCGCACCTGGGATTCACTTGCTCGCGATGCCGCAAACGCGTCGGACGTGGCCGCGCACATGCCGCACCAGCGGATGCTCCAGTATCGCATTGCCTATGAAATGATTCCCGACATGCAGCGCCTTGCCGAAAAAGAGCTCGGCGATCTTGGTCGCTTCCGTGCGCTCCCGGCGAGCGGCGGTGAGATCAGCGCCGATGAAAAGCTTTCGGAACTCGGCGCGATTGAGGCGCTGAAACTCGACAATGACACGTTCGCGAGAGAATCCAGATTTGTCCTCCTGCGAATGAAGATGATGGACCTAAGGCTGTCCAGGCGTTTCGTCGAACAGCGCGTACGCGCTGCGCGTGCGCATTATGGCGATTGCGTCATCTCTCCTCGCCTCGGGTCGAACTCCTCAGGCCAAACGATCCTCGATTAGAAAAGCCGAAGCCGAATAAGAGAAGGCCGGCGGCCGTCGCGCGACCGCCGGCCGGACTCCTTATCTGCTTTTCGTTGGATCGGCGACGACCACATATGTGACCGAGCCGCCCTGATAGCGCTGCTGATACCAGGTGCCGCCGCAGGCGTAATAGCCATAGCCGTTCAGCACGTAGGACGAGCAGCCGGTGGGAAGCGTTGAATAATATGAACCCGCTGCGGCGGCCGTTGCGGTAGTCGCAGTTCCGACGGCAACGCCGGTCGCATAAGCTGCGCCGGACCCGGCCGGATAGCCATAATAGCCGCCGGCCCAGCCGGTGTTGCCCACATTGACGTCGACGTCATTCCCGACAGCGACATTGCCGTTGTTGACGTTTCCGCTTCCGACGACGCCGGTATTGCCGTTTCCGCTGCCAATCGCACCGCTGTTGCTGTTGCCATTGCCGTTCCCGGCGACGCCGGTGTTGCCCGTGCGATTGCCGGCGATTCCGGTATTCCCGTTCGCCGAACGGTTGCCGGCGACGCCCATGTTGCCGTTCGCGGAGCGGTTGCCCTGGAAGTTGCCGGATCTTGCGGCTTGGCCATTCGGCCGCTGACCCGCCGCAGCGCCGGGTCGTTGGAAACCGCCGCTGGGACGCTGGAAGCCGCTAAAGCCGCTGGGGCGCTGAAGCCCTGAGAACCCAGCGCCGCCGCGGAAGCCTCCGCCTCCGGGTCTCGCGTGAACCTCATGCGCCATGAATGCAGCCAATCCGGCGAATGCACCCGCAAGCAGTAAAGCGCGCATCGCCAGGCTCGCGCTCGCCAGTTTTGAATTCCCTGTTACGATCATTTTTCCCTCTTTTTTGTTCTGTTTTGGGTTCACGCATGCACGGGGCCGCGGCCGAGCGCACAAAGGTGTGCGATCGTTGCGGCCAGCTCGGGAAAGCCCCGATCTGTCATGGAATCGCGAGCCGCGGCATGACCCGCTCCCCTCGCGCGACTCTATAAACTGTACGGTACGGTTTATATAAGGTGAGCGACCTTGTCAACGCTCCGATTTGCGTCGGCGCCTCCAGACGCTAGTGCCGCCTCAATGCTGAAGAAGACTCGAACTGACATTGAGGCGCTGAAGATCCTCGACGATCGCCTGCGCTGGCTATCGTCCTGGACGATCCACCACGCCAATCACATTCGCGAGAGTGCGGACGGGCTGAAGGTGGGCGGCCATCAGGCGAGCTGCGCGTCCATGACCGCGATCATGACCGCGCTTTATTTTCATGCGCTCGGTGAAAACGATCGGGTCGCAGTGAAGCCGCACGCCGGCCCGGTGCTGCACGCGATCCATTACCTGCTCGGGTCGCAATCGCGCGAAGCGCTCGAAAATTTCCGCGGGCTTGGCGGCGCGCAATCCTATCCGAGCCGCACGAAGGACAGGATCCCGGTCGATTTCTCCACCGGCTCGGTCGGCCTGGGGGTCGCGATCACGTTGTTCGCCAGCCTCGTGCAGGACTATCTGACGGCACACGGCTGGATGGACGAGAAGGACCGCGGCCGCTTCGTCGCGCTGATCGGCGATGCCGAACTCGACGAGGGAAACATCTATGAGGCGCTCATCGAAGGCTACAAGCACGACGTCCGCAATCTCTGGTGGATCATCGATTACAATCGCCAGAGTCTCGACGCGACGAGCGCCGACCGGATGTTCGAGCGTTTCGACGAGATTTTCAAAAGCTGCGGCTGGCGAGTGGTCGAGTTGCGCTACGGCAAGAAACTGCGGGCCGCGCTCGACGCGAATTCGAAGCTGAAAACCTGGTTCGAAGCTTTGCCCAATGCCGAGCTTTCGGCCCTGCATTACCAGGGCGGCGCGGCCTGGCGTGCGCGGATCGATTCTGATCTGGGCAAGCAGGCCGCGAAGTTCCTGAGTGAACATGACGATGCCGGGTTGGCGAAGCTGTTCAGCGATCTCGGCGGCCATTGCATGGAGACGCTGGTCGAGGCGTTCGACGACGCAGACGACGATGTCCCCACGCTGTTCATCGCCTGGACGATCAAAGGCTTCGGCCTGCCCTTCGCCGGCCACAAGGATAATCACGCGGGCCTGATGAACCCGACCCAGGCCGCCGCGCTTCGCGAGAACTCAGGCGTTCGC
>DATLOY010000138.1:0-7466 GCA_035536015.1 Sphingomicrobium sp. | reverse complement strand
GCGCGCATGTCCGTGATGATGTCGCTGACGCTCTCCGCGTCCATGATGTCGGAGCGCTGTTCATAGATGACCTTGCGCTGGTCATTCATCACGTCATCGAATTCGACGACCTGCTTGCGGATGTCGTAGTTGCGCGCCTCGACCTTCTTCTGGGCTGTTTCGATCGCCTTGGAGATCCACGGGCTAATGATCGCCTCGCCGTCCTCCAGGTTCTTGTTCATCATGCGCGCGAACATCGTCTGCGGGCCGAAGATGCGCAGCAGATCGTCGTCGAGGCTGAGGTAGAAGCGGGACAATCCCGGATCGCCCTGACGGCCTGAGCGGCCACGCAGCTGGTTGTCGATGCGCCGGCTCTCGTGACGTTCGGTGCCCAGCACGAAAAGGCCGCCGGCTTCCAGCACCTTCTGCCGTTCGGCAGCCACCTCCGCGCGGATCCGCTCGATCGCCTTCTCCCGCTCCGGCCCGTCCTCCAGGTCGGCGAGTTCGTCGGCGATCCGGAAGTCGACGTTGCCGCCAAGCTGGATGTCGGTCCCGCGGCCGGCCATGTTGGTCGAGACCGTCACCGTGCCCATTCGGCCCGCCTGGGCGACGATGTGCGCTTCCGTCTCGTGGAAGCGGGCATTCAGCACCGAATGCTCGATCTTCTCCTTGTGAAGGAATTCGGAAAGCATTTCGGACTTCTCGATCGAAACCGTGCCGACCAGTACGGGCTGGCCCTTTTCCTGGCGGGCCTTGATCTCTTTCGCGATGGCGGCGAACTTGTCGGTGATGTTCTTGTAGAACTCGTCGTCCTCGTCGATGCGCCTGACGTCCACATTGGTCGGGATCGCGACCACGTTCATCTTGTAGATGTCGAAGAATTCCGGCGCCTCGGTCATCGCCGTACCGGTCATTCCCGACAGCTTCGGATACATTCGGAAGTAGTTCTGGAACGTGATCGATGCGAGCGTCTGGTTCTCCGGCTCGATCTCGACGCCCTCCTTGGCCTCGACCGCCTGGTGGAGTCCGTCCGACCAGCGACGTCCGTCCATCATCCGGCCGGTGAACTCATCGATGATGATGACCTTGCCGTCCTTCACGATGTAATCGATGTCGCGCTTGAACATGACGTTGGCTTTCAACGCCTGGTTCAAGTGATGCACGACCTGGGTATTGGCGATGTCGTAGAGGTTGCGACCCTCGATCAGCCCCTCGACCTCGAGCATGCGCTCGGCTTTCTCGGTCCCGTCCTCGGTCAGGACGACGCTCTTCTGCTTCTCGTCCTTTTCGTAATCGGCCTCGTCGAAGGTTTTCACCAGCTTGTCGACCGCGATGTAGAGGTCGGACTTGTCGTCCGTCGGACCCGAAATGATCAGCGGCGTTCGCGCTTCATCGACAAGGATCGAATCCACCTCGTCGACGATCGCGAAATGGAATGGCCGCTGGACCATGTGCTCGCGCGAATATTTCATGTTGTCGCGCAGGTAATCGAACCCAAGCTCGTTGTTGGTCGCGTAGGTGATGTCCGAATTGTAGGCGTCGCGCTTTTCCTGGTCGGACATATTGGGGACGATCACGCCCACGCTCATTCCGAGGAAGCGGTAGATCTGGCCCATCCAGTCGGCGTCGCGGCGGGCGAGGTAATCGTTGACCGTGACGACGTGGACGCCCCTGCCCTCCAGCGCGTTCAAATAGACCGCTAGCGTGGCAACGAGCGTCTTGCCTTCGCCGGTCTTCATCTCGGCGATCTCGCCGCGGTGAAGTGCGATTCCGCCGATCAGCTGGACGTCGTAATGGCGTTGGCCAAGCGTTCGGATCGCGGCCTCGCGAACGGTTGCGAAGGCTTCGGGAAGGAGGTCGTCGAGGCGAGTCCCTTCCGCGAGCCTGCGCCGGAAAATCTCGGTCTGCCCCTTGAGTTCGTCATCGGTAAGGGCTGAAATCGTGGGCTCGAAGCCGTTGATCGCGTCGACATATTTGCCCAATCCGCGGACATAGCGGTCGTTTGCCGATCCGAAGATGCTCTTGGCCAATCCGGCGATCATGAAATTCCCTTAAAATCCCGCGCGTTCAAATAAGGCGGAAACCCTTCGCCGACGCTCTGGGAAACTGCGCCGGGCGATGTAAGGAGCGCCCCTGTTATAGTCAATTAACGGCGGGAGGGTTCGGCGGAGGCGATGAGTGCCTTCGCGCTAGAGATTTCCCTCCAGCCACTGCTGAATCTGGCTGCGCGGCGCGGCGCCGACTTTCTGGGCGATGGGCTGCCCGCCCTTGAACAGCAGCATCGTCGGAATTCCGCGCACTCCGTAGCGGCCCGGAATGTCCGGATTCTCGTCAATGTTGAGCTTTGCGACCGTGACCTTGTCACCGAGCTCATTCGAGATTTCTTCCAATGCCGGAGCGATCATCCGGCACGGCCCGCACCATTCGGCCCAGAAGTCGACCAGAACAGGTCCGTCCGCCCCCAAGACGTCGTTTGCAAAGCTCTGATCGGTGACGGTCTTGGTGGCCATGGCGGCGACTCTCCTGCGAATTGTTGACGACCATATGGGGGCTCGGTTGGCCCCTCTCAAGCTTCAAGTTGAAACAGGCGCGGACCGGCGGTGTAGAGCAAGGACGCGTGGATTTCGCGGCCCGGAAAGATCACTCTCAGAGCCTCCGCGTAAGCCATCATCTGGCGCCGATGAGCTGCGGGAATCGCGGCGTCGTCCGAAGGCACTTTTCCCGTCTTGAAGTCGAGGACCGAAATCTTGTCATGCTCGACGAGCAGCCGATCGACCGTCCCGGCGATGACCCGGCCGTCGAGGAGCGTCGCCGCGAGCGGTGCCTCCGCCAGCGAGCCTGGCCCGAAGAGCGGCGCGAAACGGCGGTCCGTGAGAACGCCGCAAACCTGTTCGACAATGTCGGGAGCATCAATTCCGGCAGACCGTTGGAGCCAGAGTTCGGCGCAGCGGCGCCGATCATCGGGCGATACGTCGGCAAGACGCTCGAGCAGCTGATGAATCAGCGTCCCGCGCCTTGCGGCTTCGCGCATCGCCTCGCTGGGCAGAGGCGCGCTTTCGTCGTCTTCGCCAAGCGAGGACGGCGCCAGGGGACGCGGGGGCCGCTCTTCCTCGGGCGCCGGCTCGCGGGCCCATGTCGGAACCGCGATTGCCGGCAATTCGACTTTCGGCTTCGTCTTCTTCGGTCCCGGCGTGGATTCGGATCCGTATTTCAAAGCGACGCCCCACGGGCCTTCGGTCGGTTTTGCGCCGACGTTGTGCATCGCCTGCTCGACGATACGGTGCCAGCAATTGGGCGGACGAGGATCGGCGCCGTCCTTTCGGCTCCTCGGTTCCACGCCGCTGACGATCAGCCGGTCCGCCGCTCGGGTAAGGGCTACGTAGAGGAGCCGCCAATGCTCCTCGAGATCGCGCTTCTCCTGGTCGAGGATGATCTCATTGAACGGTGAGCAGCGCTCGTCCTTTTTGGGGCGCAACAGCGGGACCTTGCCCCATGGCTCGACATCCAGATCGACGGTCAGCGGCGTCCTGCCGAGCCGGGCCGGGTCAGCGGTCGCATCGGCGAGGATCACGACCGGGGCTTCCAGCCCCTTGGCGCCGTGCACTGTCATCACCCGGACCTGATTTGCGGGCATGCCGGGATCGCGTTGTACGTCGACCGTTCCGCGGGAGAACCAGGCGATGAAGCGGTCGAGCGAAGCGATCTCGTTGCGTTCGAACTCGATTGTGCTGTTCATCAGCTCATCGATTGCGTCGCGCGACGCAAGCCCGAGGCGCCCGTAGAGTTTGCGCCGGCCCTGCATCGGCCCTGTAAGGATCGTCTCCAGGAAGCGCGAAGGGGTGGTGAAGTCTGCAATCCGCAGGAGCTCGCTCAGTGCATCATGCGCCTCGCTGTACTCAGCCGCGCGCTGGCGTAGCTCTCGCCAGAGCGAGACCTTCCGTCCGAGCGCCAGCTCGCGCAACTGGTCCTGGTCCCAACCGACCAGCGGCGAAACCAGCAAATTGGCGAGGTTGAGGTCATCGTTCGGCTGAACGGCGAACTTCATCGCCGCCAACAAATCTTGCACGACGATCGGCTCGTGGAGGTGGAGGCGGTCCACACCCGCCACGGGCACGCCCGCGGAGAACAATCGCGCGACGATCAGCGATGCCAGCTCGCCGCGGCTGCGAACGAGGACGAGAATGTCTCCAGGCGTGAGCGGACGCTTGGTCGACGCGAGATAGGGCGCGCCCGCGACCATCTGGCGGATCCTCCCCGCCAGCGCTTCGGCATAATGGCGGTCGCGAAGATCTACCCAGCGTTCCTCGCCCTCGTCGGACTCGTCCTCGCTGTCTTCGATCTTGAACGGCTGCCAAAGCTCGACTTGGCCTGAACGCTCCGAATGATGCGCGCGATGCTCCGGCGGGCGTTCCGCCAATGCCAGCTTTTCGTGTCCCAAAGTGCCGATCACGGCATCGACGACGTCCAGCACGGGCTGTGCGGAGCGAAAGCTGGCGGCGATCGACAGGTCGCGAAATTCGCGCGCCCTGCGCCGGAAGAGGTCCAGCGTTTCGCTGGTATCCGAAAGCGAGTCCGCAAGGCGTTTGAAATGCTCCCGCGCCTCCTGGAAGCGGCGCGGGTCGGTCCCCTGGAACCCGTAGATGGCCTGTTTGAGATCGCCGACCATGAAGAGCGTCCGGTGCCGTTCCTCGCTCTCGCTGGACCCGCTGAAGAACTCGTCGACGAGCCGGCCGATGATCTCCCACTGTGCGGCGTTGGTGTCTTGCGCCTCGTCGACCAGCACATGGTCGATCTGGCGATCGAGCTTGTACCGGATCCAGTCGCCCATTCCGGGCTGGGCAAGGAGCCGCTTCGTCCACCCTATGAGATCGTCGAAATCGGCGACCCCGGCGCTGCGTTTCGCGTGCGTATAGGCAGCAGCGAAAGCTTGCCCGGCGCTGAGGCCGGCGGTGATCTCGGCGGCCAGTCGGTCGCCGTTCTGGATGCGAAGAAGTTCGCCCACGAGGACGGCGAGGCGCCCTGCCTGCGCTTCATAATGGGGCTCGGCTTTGGTCTGTCCGGCGGAAATGCGCAGCGTGTCCTTGTCGGTGAGTACGACCTTGCGGAGCCGAGTCAGATCAGCGGCGCGCTCGATCGGTGTGAGAGCCAGCCAATTCTCGATGATCTCGGCATGGCCAATGCCCGTTTGCGAGCCCCACCGCCGGTTGGCGTCCGCAACCGCCCGGAGAAGCTCGCAATCGAAGCCCTCGTCCCCGCATTGGTCAGCGATATATTCCTCGACCGAGCCTTCAGGCAGGTCGACCAGCCGATGGATCGAATGCTCTATTTCCCGCCGTGAACCGAGTGCGGATAAAGCTTCATGCCTGCGGGCGCAGATCTGGAGATATTCGATTGCGCCCGCCTCGCCGAGACGGCGGCTGAGGACCTGCACATCGCGGATCAGCTGATCATTCCCCGCCTCTTCCGCGCCCGCCATCAGCTCGGCGAGCGTCCGCCGTACGAGCTCTTGCTCGGCCCGGCCCTCGATTGGCTGGAATCCCGGCACGATTCCGGCTTCGGCGGGGAATGCTGCCAGCACCGACTGGGCGAAGCTGTGGATCGTCTGGATCTTGAGGCCACCCGGACAATCAAGAACCTTGGCAAAAAGCTGCCGGGCGCGCTCTCGCGTTCGGGGATCATTGGATTCGCCGAGCGCCAGCAGGTCCGCCGCGAGCTCGCTGTCCTTCAGCCGCACCCATTTGGCGAGGCGAGCTCCGATACGGTTCGCCATTTCGGCCGCGGCAGCCTTCGTGAAGGTCAGGCAGAGGATCGATTCAGGGCGTGCGCCCTGCAGCAGCAGCCGGAGTACGCGTGCCGTAAGCACCTGCGTCTTGCCGGTCCCGGCGGAAGCCGAAAGGGCGGCATGGACTTGCGGATCGGCCGCGCGCGCCTGCTCCCCCTTCAGCTCGGGAAGGACCTTGAAACGGGCGCTCATGCGGCTTTCCAAGCGTGTTTTGACGCCATAGAGAGCGGGCCATGACTGACGAAAGTGACAAGGCCAGCGAAGAGCGGCGCGCGAAACTGGTGAAGGCGGGAGTCGCGGTGGGCATCGGGTCGGCCGCGATCGTTGCCGCGCTGCTTTACGCGTCCAAGATCAAGAAGAAGCCGAAACCCTAAGAGGGCCCAAACTGCCCACCAGCACGGCCGTGATGGTGACGAAAGATCGTTCTGGGAGTGAGCGAGCGAAGGCAGGTAGCAGGGACTACCTGACGAACGAGCGAGCGAAACGAAGTGGCCAGAGCGATTTTGCGTCCCACCCGAAGGGCATGGTCCTGCCGGCGCGTGTTGGCGGGGTGTTTGGACCCTTTTCATTTGCGGCCGTACCATTCTTCCAGCCGCATCAGCTGATCGTAATCGCCGTAGGGCGCGTAAGCTGGATTGAGCTTGGCCGTGAAGGGTTCGCTTCCCGTGAGCCATTTCTGCACGGCTTCGGCGAAATTGCGGCCGGCATGACCAAGGAACTCGCCCGGCTCCATGTCCTTGTCCGGGCACATAAGCCTGCCGAATTTGCCCCGGTAACGCGCTAGCGACCAATATTCGAAGGCCAATGGATCCCCCGTGACCTGGTCGAACCCACCCGCGCGGCCGATGAGTCCCAACAGCCCAAGCTGAAGCGCGAAGCCCTCATTGACCGCCTTTTGCGTCGGCGGAGCACCCGTCTTGTAGTCGATGATCGCGAGGCCGCCATCGCTCAGGCGATCGATCCGATCGGCACGGCCATGCACGGTCACGCCGGAAACAATGGCCTCTCCCACGACCTCGGCCTTGATCGGACGTCGCCCATTCGCCCGGTTTTCGCGCTCGAGGCTCGCGATCCAATCGATCGCTTCGAGCAGGCGCGGCGCCCACAATGCGCGGAGCATTGGATGGATGGCTTCGTCGCGCAGCAGCTGCTCGGCACGCGGCCTCAGCTTCGCCGGGTCGCACTCGTCCTGGTCGAGCCACTCCTCGAGGGCCTTGTGGACGGCGGTGCCTTTCCAGGCCGCCGTATGATCGGCGTCCAATGGTTCCAGGACCTTCAGGTTCAGGATGGCACGGGCGTAGAAAGCGAAGGGGTCGGATTTCAGGCGATCGACGTCTGTAACCCGGATTGAATCCGGTCGTTGCTCCGCCGAGGGCGAAGGTGCCGGTCGATCCACCGGCTGCGGCCGCCCGGGATCGTCGAGGATACTGGTGATCCGTTCGAGCCGCAGGTCCCGCGGAAGACCTCCGCTCAAGGCGTCGAGCCGAAGAAGGAACCGCGAAGCCACCGTCGGGGATCGGTTGTCCCGTCTGGACCGAGTGATCAGGACTTCGGGCGCGCCCAACGCGCTCGCAAAGTCATGGGCGGCAAGACCGATCCTGAACTCGAGGCCCGGCAGCCCCAGTGAAGCGCGGACCTTGGGGGCAAGCCAGGGGTCGGGTTGCGGAAGCCCGGGCCAAACGCCTTCGTTCAGACCCCCCAGCAC
>DATLOY010000137.1:0-10600 GCA_035536015.1 Sphingomicrobium sp. | reverse complement strand
CAGCGCCTGCTGAACTCTTCGCGGGCCGCCGGGTCGAGCGGCCGAATCGTGAGCTTTTCAACCCTCTTCTCGCGATCGGCGAGCTCGGCCTCGGCCTTGCGGCGGTCGCCGCTTTCTTCGACCGCGCGCTCATATTCCGGGTCGAATTGGGATCGCAGATGCTCGGAACGGCGGCGCTGGGCAAAAAGGAATGCGCCGATAATCAGCGCGACGATCACGACTGCTGCGATTATCCAGATTGTGGGGTTCATATCGCCCTCCTTGCACGCGGAATTTCGTCGGCCCGACAACGAACGGCGGCGCCAGGAGGTGCATCCACGACAAGGTGAAATTTTTAGAAGGCTTCGGCGGGCACTTTCATCAGCGTTTCCGCGCCGGCTTCGATCTTTCTTCGGAGGGCCGTCGAAAGCGGAAGCTCGCGAGTGGCGTAGAACCGCGCCGTGTTGAGCTTGCTTTCGTGGAACGGCCTGTCGTCCGTGCTGTCGGCGAGCGCGCGCGACGAGGCGGCGGCCATCTTGAGCCACATCCATCCAAGGCTGACGAGGCCGAGCAGGTCCATATAGGCGTAGGCGCCTGCACCGGCATTGTCCGGGTCCGCCATGGCGTGTTGCGCAAGCCACATGGTGGCGCCCTGAAGGTCGGCAAGAGCGGGCTCGAGCGCAGCCGCCACGCCGGACGGATCGCCGGCCTGTTTCGCTTCTGCGATATCCCCGCCGACCAGGCCAAGGAACGTCCGGATCGCGCGACCCCCGTCGCGGGGCAGCTTGCGGCCGACCAGGTCCATGGCCTGGATGCCGTTTGTACCCTCGTAGATCTGTGTGATGCGCGCATCGCGGACGAACTGCTCCATGCCGTGCTCACGGATATAGCCGTGACCCCCGAACACCTGCTGCGCATAGACCGCCGCCTCGAAGCCCTTGTCGGTGAGATAGCCTTTGATGACCGGCGTGATCAGCCCGAGCAGGTCGTCCGCTTGCTGACGCTCGGCCTCGTCCTGGGAACGACGGAGCAGGTCCACCTGGAGGGCGCCCCACAGCGCAAGCGCACGGCCGGCTTCGTTCCACGCCTTGATCTCCATGAGCATGCGGCGGACGTCGGGATGGACGAGCAGGACGTCGGCCTTCGCGCCTTCCTCATGTTCCTCCGGCTTGAGGGCACGGCCTTGCCGGCGATCTTTCGCGTAGGCGGCCGCGTTCTGGTAGGCGACTTCGCCCTGAGCCAGGCCCTGGACTCCCACGCCCAGCCGCGCCGCATTCATCATGATGAACATGGCCGCAAGGCCCTTCTCCGGCTCACCGACCAGCCAGCCCTTCGCTCCGTCATAATTCATGACGCAGGTGGCGTTGCCGTGAATGCCCATCTTCTTTTCCAGCGCGCCGCAGGAGAGCGCGTTGCGCTCTCCGATCGACCCGTCCGGGTTCACGAGGAATTTCGGCACGACGAAAAGCGAAATGCCTTTCACATTGTCCGGCGCTCCGGCGATCTTGGCGAGAACGAGGTGGATGATGTTCTCGCTAAGGTCGTGCTCTCCCGACGAGATGAAGATTTTGGTGCCGCTGATCGAATAGCTGCCGTCCGGATTGGGATCCGCCCGGGTCTTGAGAAGGCCCAGGTCAGTGCCGCAATGCGGCTCCGTCAGGTTCATCGTTCCGGTCCATTTGCCGGTCACCATGTTCGGCACGTAGGTCTGCTTCAGCTCATCGCTGCCCTTTATCAGCAGCGAAGCGATCGCCCCGTGGGTGAGGCCCTGGTACATTTCGAAGCTGTGGTTCGCCGAGAGGATGTACTCGGTGACCGCCGTACCCACGACTTGCGGCAGTCCCTGCCCGCCGAACTCCTCCGGCGCGGTCAGCGTCGGCCAGCCCGCCGCGCAGAACTGATCATAGGCTTCCTTGAAACCGGGAGGCGTCTGGACCGAGCCGTCGTCGCGCCGCTTGCATCCTTCCTCGTCGCCGACGCGGTTCAGCGGGGCGAGCACTTCGGCCGCGAACTTGCCGGCCTCTTCCAGGATGGCCTCGATGAGGTCGGGCGTGGCGTTCGCGAAGCCCGGGAGGTTCGAATATCGGCCGATGTCGAGCACGTCGTTCAGGATGAACTGCGTTTCGCGGACCGGCGCATTGTAGATGGGCATTCTGCTGACCTCCGTGTCAGCATCCCCTATTGCGCCGCTGGCAAGGCGTCCAGCGGCGCACTACATTGGGGCAATGAAGAGACTTGCCTTGATCGCCGCGGCTTTTCTGGCTGCTCCGGCTTCCGCAGCACCGCACACGGAGACTGCCGTGCTTGCAGGCGGCTGCTTCTGGGGAATGGAGCTCGTCTATGAGCATGTGAAAGGCGTCCGCAACGTCGTCTCCGGCTTTGCCGGCGGAAGCGCGAGGGACGCCAATTATGAGGCGGTCAGCTCGGAACGGACCGGCCACGCCGAAGCCGTGAAGATCACATACGACCCGGCCCAGCTAAGCTATGCGCAATTGCTGCAGATCTTCTTCACGGTCGCTCACGATCCGACGGAAGTGAATCGCCAGGGCCCGGATACGGGGACGAGCTACCGGTCCGCGATTTTCCCCCAAAGCGCCAGTCAGGCGCAGCAGGCGCGAATATTCATTGCGCGACTGAACGCCACCCACGCCTTCAAGAAGCCGATCGCCACAAGGATCGAAAAAGGGCAGTTTTTCCCGGCGGAATCCTATCATCAGGGCTATGCGCGAAACCACCCTTGGGAGCCCTACATCCTTTTCAACGACCGGCCGAAGGTCGCAGCGCTGAAATCCAGCTATCCCGGCCTTTTCAAAGCCTAGAGCTACAAGCCGCTAAGATTTCACGCCTTATTCAGCTGAGGGGCGACAAAGAGCACTCCTCCTCCTATATCACGTCAAAGATCGCTCCAGCACGGGCCCGGGGACATGCTGACGACCAATCCGTTCGACGACGACAAACTGCATGAAGAATGCGGGATTTTCGGCATCTGGGGTGCCGACAATGCCGCGAGCTTCGTTGCGCTTGGCCTCCATGCGCTGCAGCACCGCGGCCAGGAGGCAGCCGGGGTCACGAGCTTCGACGGCCAGCATTTCCATACTCACAAGGCAACCGGCCACGTCGCGGGCAATTTCGATCGCGATGAGGTGATCAAAATGCTTCCCGGACGAACCGCGATCGGTCACGTCCGCTATTCGACCGCGGGCGGCCCGGGCCTCCGCAACGCCCAGCCCCTGTTCGCCGAGCTGAACGACGGCGGATTCGCGGTCGCGCAGAACGGCAATCTTTCGAACGCAATGAAGCTTCGCCGCACGCTGAACCGTCGCGGCTCGATCTTCCAGTCGACGAGCGATCTCGAAGTCGTGATCCATCTCGTCGCAACGTCCAGTTTCACCAACGGGCTGGATCGCCTGACCGACGCGCTGAAGCAGGTCGAGGGAGCCTATTCCCTTCTGGTACTGACTGATGAAGGGCTGATCGCCTGCCGCGATCCGCTCGGCATTCGTCCCCTGGTCATGGGCAAGCTCGGCGAGGCGACGATCTTTGCTTCGGAAACGGTCGCTCTCGACGTGATCGGAGCCACCTTCCTTCGCGATGTCGAGCCGGGCGAACTGGTCCTCGTCAACGCATCGGGCATCCGGTCATTCCGGCCCTTCGAGAAGGTTGCTCCGCGGCCGTGCATCTTCGAACACGTCTATTTCTCGCGTCCGGACTCGATCGCCGAAGGGCAATCGGTCTACGAGGTGCGCAAGGCAATCGGCGCCGAGCTTTCGCGCGAAGCCCCGGTCAAAGCGGATTATGTGGTTCCGGTCCCCGATAGCGGGGTTCCGGCCGCTCTCGGCTTCAGCCAGGCGAGCGGAATCCCGTTCGAGCTTGGCATCATCCGCTCGCACTATGTCGGCCGCACGTTCATCCAGCCGACGCAAGAGGTGCGGCACCTCGGAGTGAAGCTCAAACACAATGCCAATTCGGCGCTGGTCGACGGCAAGACGATCGTTCTGGTCGACGATTCGATCGTTCGCGGAACGACGAGCGTGAAGCTGGTGCAGATGATGCGCGACGCGGGCGCCCGCGAGGTTCACATGCGCATCGCATCGCCTCCGACCAAGCACAGCTGTTTCTATGGAGTGGATACGCCCGAACGCGCCAAGCTGCTGGCGGCGCAGATGAACGTCGACCAGATGCGCGACTACATCAACGCGGACAGCCTCGCCTTCATCTCGATCGAGGGCCTGTATCGCGCCCTCAAGCAAGAGCGCGATGCGGCCAATCCGCAGCGCTGCGACGCCTGCTTTACCGGCGACTATCCGACAATGCTGACGGACCAGACCGAGAAGGAAAATGGATCCAACCTGTCTTTGGTGGCGAGCCGCTAGCAAGGACCCACGCTCCTGCGGTCAGGGCCCAGGATACGATCGTTTCCTGCCAGAGCATGGCGCTAAGGTGGCCTGCGAAGGCAATCGGCCCCCAAACCAACAAAGTGATGAGCGCGATCTGCGCGGCCGCGATGATCGAGCCCCAGCGCGCTGCCATTCCCGAAGCGATTGCCAGACCGGTCGCCAGGTAGATGCCGCCCGTCAAATAGGACCAGAACACAGGTACGTGCATCCACTTGGGCACCAGCGGCGAAGTCAGCTCGAGATAGACGAAATGCGAAAGGCCGAAGGCGACCAGCGCCAGCCCGTAGAGCAAATAAGCAATCCGCACTGCGGAGCCGCTGGCCAGGAGCCTGTGGCTGTCCTCCGTTTCGGCATAAAGCACCCACATGGCCGAGATCAGGACCACGCTTTCTCCGATGCTTTGATAGGTCCCTTCGACAAGAGGAGCCTGGACAATGAACGGCCCTTTGAACGCGACTGTCCACGCTACCAGGGCCGCCAACAAGGCCAGCGCGGCAGGCGCGGCCGTTCGCCTCAGCAGCAGCCCGGCGCCGCAGGCCAGTGAGACGAATGTACACAGATAGGCGATGGCCTGGCGTGCCGGCGTCGTCTCGGGAACCGGTTGCCAGATCGGCGCGAAGTCGCCGCTGACGATCCCGATCACGCCGATTGCGATCATCGTCAGTCCGAAGAAAAGCCGGCTTGCTGTCTTCCAGTCCATGAAAGCTCCCCTTTCGGGGTTCTCGCAGGGAGGGAACCGCCTTTCGAGAAACGGTCGCCTTTTTGCAGGTGAACGTTCAATGACGCGCGACCATGACTGATTCGAACTTTCTTCAAGGCAAGCTGGCGCTGGTGACGGGCGCCAGCCGGGGCATTGGCGCGGCCACGGCGGAGGAGCTGGCGAAGGCTGGCGCGCATGTCATCCTCGTCGCTCGCACGGCCAAGGCTCTCGAAGAGGTGGAGGAACGGATCCACGAAGCCGGCGGAAGTGCGACCATCGCGCCGCTGGATCTCACCGACGGGGAGAGCATCGGAAAGCTCGCCGCGGCGGTCGCCGAGCGCTGGACGGTGCTCGAAGTGCTGGTGCTGAATGCCGCGATGCTTGGCTCCCTAACACCGGTGCAAGACATTGATCCGAAAGAATATTCGCGACTTTTGAGCCTTAATTTGCTCGCCAACCAGGCGCTGATCGCAGCCTTCGATCCGCTGCTGCGCAAGGCTGAGCGCGCCGATGTCGTCGCGCTCACCTCATCGGTCGGCGGCGAGCCCCGCGCTTTCTGGGGCGCATACGGCTCTTCCAAGGCAGCGCTCGAGACTTTGCTTGGCGCTTATGCCGACGAAACGGAATTCACCGGCAAGCTTCGGGTCCACATCATCGACCCGGGAGCTACGCGCACGCGGATGCGCGCCCTCGCCTTTCCCGGCGAGGAGCCCGACAGTCTCAAGGGGCCCGAGGTCGTTGCGCGGGCGATCGTCGACCGGCTTCGTGCGGATTCCCCGACGGGCGAAAAGGTCCGCGTCGAGGCTTAACCCGCCATCAGCAGGCGCGCGCGTTCGAGGTCCTTCGGCCGGCCGAACGACACCAACAGCGCATGCAATTCTTCTCTTGCTGGTACGAATAATGTCCGTCCCGCAACTGTTGCTGGCTCTCGCGTTTGCAGGGTCACGCGTCGCCAGCCACCGCCCTCCGCAATGCTGAAGTCCGCGAAGATCTCCACTGGAAGTGGCGGATCGCGCCAGGTTCCGAAGACCTTGGAACGGAACTGTGCGTGATCTGTGTCGGGGATCGACGGGACACCCAGCCGCTCCAGAGCGCGAAGCGCGTCCCCCGAGTTCATCAGGAGATCGACGTCGGCAACACTCGTGTCCACCCCGTGAAGAACAACTGCGGCGCTGGCAATGATCCACCAGGGCTCTGAAGCATCCGCCGTAATGTCGGCGATCATCGTCAGCGTCTTTTCGAGATCGGGAGGCAGATTCACGCCGTCGCGATCGAAAAGCGCGTCAGCCGACGCAGGGGGTCGGCTTCCTCGAGCCTCAGCGTGATCGGATCTCCCACCTCGGTTCCGTTGGGCGGCACGCGCGTGATCACGGCCGGATCGCTGAGCTGGATCCGAGCGCCTCGCCGATCGATGTCCGTAACCGTTCCTGTGAAAGTTTCGCCCACGCGGTTCGCAAGAACGACGGATTCTGCAAGTTCCAGGACCGCGCTGTCCACTTGGCCCGCCTTGGCCTCTGCCCGGTTCATGACGTCGGGGAGCTTTTGGAAGGCAGCGCTGACCGCATCGGGCACATTGCGTCCGTTGGCTACGGCAAGCGTCGCTTCGGTTACATAACGGTCCGCGAGGCGCCGAAGCGGCGCCGTTCCGTGCGCGTAGGTTGCGCGCATGGCCGCATGCCATGGCCGCTCGCCGGAGTGAAACGGCGCATAGCTCGCATGGGCACCGGCCCGACGGATCGCGAGCATGAATGCGGCGTCCTTCGGATCGTTGGGATTGAGGTTACGCTGTCGGTCTTCGAGGCTCATCGTCTTCGGCCATTCGATGCCGATTGCCTTGGCACTGCGCCGCAGCCGCCTGATCGCCCAATCGTCGGGCTCGGGCATGACCCGAAAGAGGCCGGTCCCGTGGCGATAAAGGACGTCGGCAATTGCAAGGTTGGCAGCCAAAGACAGAGCCGCGTTCGCCTGCTCCGCCGCGCTCATCGGCCGGAATTCCAGGCTGAAACAACCATTCGCTTGTTCCACCACCTCTTGCTGCGGCGGATCGACGCGCGAAGCGCCGCGTGTATCTTCCGCGGCCTGGATCCGCCGCGCCAGCTCGTCGAACCCGGCGGGAAGATCTTCGGGCCGCACCGTCGCATAGCCAAGCTTGGCGCGACTCCGAATGAGCGCCCTCTCGGCGCCGTCGAGACTCGCCGCTCCATCGCTGGCGATGCGTACGGTGAAGATGATTGCCCGCTTGTCGGCGTCCGGAAGAAGGCTGGCTGCGCCCTCGCTCAGCATCTGCGGATAGAGGCTGATCTTGCCGTCGGGCATGTAGATGGTCTCGCCCCGCGCCCAGGATTCCGTGTCGATTGGATCCCCGTCGGCGAGGAACGATCCGATGTCCGCGATCGCATATCGGAGAATGATGTCCGTGCCCGATTGATCGATGGAGAACGCCTGGTCCAGATCGGTCGAGCTGAGCGGATCGAGCGTCACGAAAGGAACAGACGTGCGGTCGACATGGTCGATCGGTGCCTTTTGAGCCGCCACAGTTGCTGCAGCCTCGACCTCGGGTGAAAAGCCGCCTGGCAGCTGAAACTGGGTGCGGATCGCGGCGAGACCCTGAGCAAGGGCTCGCGGCCGATCGTAAATAGCCTTCAAGACTTGACCATCGTCACTTGAGCAACGTCGATGGCGCCACCGCGGAAACCGCCCTCACAGTACATCAGATAATAACGCCATAGATCGTGAAAGGATTCGCCGAACCCTTTGAGATCGCCGCGGGCGACCGCGACATTGTAGCGCATCCGCCAGCGCTTCAGCGTTTCGGCATAATCGAGGCGGAAGCCGACGCGGTCTTCCCACGAAAGCCCGCGCTCCGCAGCCAGCGCTTCGAACTGCGGCTCGTCGAGCAGCATTCCGCCGGGGAAGATATAGGTCTGGATGAAGTCCGCGCCGCGGGCATAGCCATCGAAGATGCGGTGATCGATGCTGATGAACTGCAGAGTCGCCTGGCCACCGCGCCTCAAATTCCGGGCGATGCAGTCGAGATACGCGGGCCACCAACGTTGGCCCACGGCTTCGACCATCTCCACCGAAGCGACCGCGTCGAATTGCTCGGCCGTATCGCGATAGTCCTGAAGTCGGATCTCGATCTGGTGCGACAGCCCTGCCTTGGCGATTTTGTCCTCGGCCCAGGCCTTCTGCTCCTTCGACAGGGTCAGTCCGACAACCTCCGCGCCCCGCTTCGCGGCCTCGATTGCCAGAGTCCCCCAACCGCAGCCGATCTCGAGCAGGCGATCGCGCGGACGGAGAGCCAGCCTGTCCAGCAAGGTGTGGACCTTGCGCAGCTGCGCATCTTCGAGGGAGTCTTTCGGGGACGCGAAACGCGCACAGGAATAGGTCATCGTCTCGTCGAGCCAGGCCGAATAGAAATCATTGCCCAGATCGTAATGGGCGGCGATGTTCGCCTGCGCCTTGTGCGGCGCGTTGTCGCGCAGTCGATGCGCCAGAAGATTGATCCAGCGGAACGGCCCTTTGGCCCGGCCGACCTCGCCCAGCTGAGCGGCGTTCGCCGAAAACAGTTCGAAGATGTCGACGGGCTCCGGGCTCGACCATTCGCCGAGCGTCCACGCCTTGTACCAGCCGACCGATCCGGCCGTCGCCAGCCGAAGCAGCGCCATCCAGCTATGCAAGATCACGACGGCGTCCGGTCCCGACGAGCGGAAGCCGACCTCGCGTTCGGTCCCGTCGGGCAACGTCAGGTGAATCCCGCCACGTTGCAGGCGCGTGTCAATCTGATCGAGGATTTTCGAGATTGCCGGAGCGGCGAGACGCGCAAGCGTTCCCCCACCCGTCGCGAAGCGCCGGTCCGCGCGCACCAGATGTTCGCCGCGCGTGCTCATGATAAGGGTCCAATCCCGTAGCCAGCGAGAGCCGTGACATGGCTCCTGCCGGATGATGGGCTAGGAGAAGCGCGAAGGGCGGGCCAGTCGGCCCCCGTCCGAGCGCTTCGACGACGATCCGGCGCCGGCGGGGCCATGCCCTTCGGGTGGGACGCAAAAACGCCCTGGCACGCTCGCTCGTTCGCTAAATAGCTTGTGCTATTCCGCTTCACTCGCGCACTCCCAGAACACTTTTTCGTCTCCACCACGGCCTCGTTGGCTACGGGACTGGACCCTCACGAGTTATGAACTTGGGGGCGGATTGTCGAGCGGGATGAGGAAGGCATGCCCGCGGAAGAATCGGCGAACGGCAGCCGGCACCGAACGCGAACGAAGCGGTCCGTAGAAGCGCTGATCCGAAAGATAGGTGCGTCCGTCGATGTCGACGACGATCGGCATTCGCGACCAGACAAGGAACGATCCCACGTAACGCATGTGCGCTTTGGCGCGCGCCAGCTTCGGATCGTCCAACCGCAGCGGCTGGCTCTGCCGATCGATCATGAGGCCGTGCGTGAAGTCGTAGGTCCCGCTGCCGAAGCGATCCGCGCTGCGCCACTGGATCGTCCGTTCCCAGAAGGCGAGCGGAGGCGGACCAGCGACGACGAGGGTCGGCTCAATGCCCCGGCTTCGGAGGACGGCGGCCGTCGCATTTTCGACACGCGCGCTCTCGCCAAGGTTGAAGGCGATGTAGATGAACATGAGCAGGCCGGCGATCTGCGCGGGGCGGCCGGGGTGCGCCGTTCCTCGACGCCAACGGATCGCGGACCAGCTGATGCCCACAGCCATGAGCAGCCAGTAAACCCAGTCGATGATGAAGATCGCATCGCCCGAACTCCACCGCCAGCTGAGAGGAGCGAGCAGCGCGATCGCATAAGTCGTCAGCCAATCGAGAAACGGGTGGGTCAGTACGGCAAGGAAAGCGACAACGAACAACGGTCCCGGTCGAAAGGGGATCGCATCGGGCGGAGCGGGGCGAAGACGATCGACCAGCCACAGAATCAACACAATTCCGGCGGCGAGGACCGGCCACGCGAAGACCCCGTGGAGCGGCCCGCGGTGAAACTCGATCCCGTCAACGGGAAAAGCAAGCGGAGCGAAGACGTCGATGTCGGGCGCGTTGGCTCCGAGCAGGCAGGCGGCAAAGGCGAAGCGTGAACGGCGCTTCAGCCCCATCTGGCCGATGAGCGCACCGGCCAAGGTATGCGTGATATTGTCCATTCAGAGATTGAGAGAAAGAAGGCCCTCACCCCGACCCTCCCCCGCATGCGGGAGAGGGAGGAGCGGCGCAGCCGCGGAGGGCGAGGGTTCTTCGCCTTCCTCGCTCAAAGCTTGTGCGGCTCCTTTTCGACCATCCAGGTCTGGCCCTTGCTGACCAGCTTCTGGAGATCGGCGGACTTGCCCGACGCGGCCTCGCGGTTCTGTTCGAGGACGGCGGATTCGAAGGTCGGCGCCGGGTTTTCGTAGATCACGCCGAGCGCCACCGGGAAACTTTCCGGCATCAGGATCAGCATCGCGGCAATGCCCCGGTTCTTGGGATCGTGGACGATGACCGACGGGTCTTCGCCGTCGACCACCTTCAGGCACAGGCCCTCGAC
>DATLOY010000136.1:0-5543 GCA_035536015.1 Sphingomicrobium sp. | reverse complement strand
ACTATGAGGGCGACGACAAGGATCGCCAGCGCCGCCTGAAGCGCAGGCGGCTGGCGACGAATCCTGATCCAGAGTGTATCGCGCTCGAACGCCGCACCGGAGGTGGTGGTGTCCACAACTTCTCCATTGCCAGGGGTAACTCACCGGCGGCGCGCGGCCGCGAAATACGCAACGGCGGCTAAATGTTGATCCGTCAGACGCAGTTCAAGAAGGATCAGAGAAGGAACCTTCGAGATTTTTCTGATGCCTGTAATGGATCGAAGGCCAACGCTGCGGATTAAGGACTTACCGGAAGAACTGGCGTCTGAATCCCCCCGATCGGTGAACTCGTGCGGCTGCGCGTTGATGTTTCAGCACTCATGACGAGCTGTCCGGCCGCGGGAAGAAATCCCTGCCAGGTCTCTGAAAAATGGTGGACGCACTAGGGCTCGAACCTAGGACCCGCTGATTAAGAGTCAGCTGCTCTACCAACTGAGCTATGCGTCCACTGCCGTGAGGCGGATGCTCCGGCGAATTGCATCGCGCCTTGAGCGGCGGCGCCGGTAGCATGGGCTTAGGTGGTGTGCAACCGCTCCCGGGTCAACCGATCGTCGACACGGTCCTCTGCTGGCGCTCGAGCGCCATCAACAGGCCCAGGCAGAGCATCACGGTCATGACCGCCGAACCGCCGAAGCTCACCAGCGGCAGCGGCACTCCGACGACCGGCGCGAGGCCCATCACCATCATCAAATTGATCGCAACGTAGAAAAAGATGGTCGCCGAAAGCCCCGCCGCCGCAAGCTGCGAGAAACGCGTGCGAGCATTCGCGCTGACCCGCATGCCCCAGCGTATCACGGCTCCGAAGGCGAGGATCAGAAGCACTCCGCCGACCAGGCCCCATTCCTCGGCCATGGTCGCGAAGACGAAGTCGGTGTGGCCTTCGGGGAGGTAATCGAGATGGCTTTGGCTGCCCTGGAGGAAGCCCTTGCCCCAGATCCCGCCGGATCCGATCGCGATCTTCGACTGGCTGATGTGATAGCCGGCCCCGAGCGGATCGCTTTCGGGATCGAGGAAAACGTCGATCCGCTTGCGCTGATAGCCGTGGAGCATCTGGTAAGCGATCGGGGCCGCCACTCCAACGATCGCGGCGGGACCGACGAAGACCCACCAGGGAAGGCCGGCGAGGAACATCACCGTCACGCCGCAAAGGACGACCATGATGCAGGTTCCGAGGTCCGGCTGGACCAGGATGAGGAACGCCGGAACTCCGAGGAGGACGAGCGCGGGCCAGATCGCCCGCCAGCGCCTTATGTCGCCGGCAGGCACGAGCTCATAGAAGCGGGCGAGGGTGAGGACGATCGCCGGCTTCATGAATTCGGAGGGCTGCAGGCGGATCGGGCCCAGGTCGAGCCAGCGCTGCGCACCCTTGCTGACAAAGCCCAAGGCTTCGACCCCGATCAGCATGATCAGGGTGAGGCCGTAGAGCGGGAAAGCAATGCTCTTGATCGAGGCTTCGCTGACCCAGGACATGGCGATCGCAATGCCGAGGAAGGCGAGGAAGATGACGCCCTGCTTGACCGCCCAGGGATGAATCGAGCCCCCCGCGGCCGAATAAAGGACGAGCAGTCCGAACCCGGCGATGGTCGCCACAAGGAAGATGAGTCGCCACGGCAGCCGCGCGAGCGGCTTTGGAATGATCGCCGAAGTGATCATGCCTGCTTGGTATCTAGGGGCGGAAGGCCGTTCGCGGCCCTCCAGGCAGCGGTCTTGCGGGCAATTCGCTCTTCGAGCGTGCCGCCAATGCTCTGCTCGAAGACGTTCAGTGCCTGAAGAGCTTTGTTCTTGTCGTAGAGATAGGTGAGGGTGTCGCGGATCAACGGCGCCGCGACCGCCGCGCCGAAGCCGCCGTGCTCCACGATTGCCGCGGCCGCGTAGCGCGGATTATTGAAGGGGACGAAGGCCATGAAGAGCGAGTGGTCGCGCAGCTTCCAATTGGCGGCTGTGTAGTTGCCGCGTTCGCTGGCGCTGAGGCGGTGGGTCTGCGCAGTTCCGGTCTTCCCCGCCATCTGGATTCCGTCGATCGGCAATTTTGCGCCTGCCGCCGTGCCGTGATCGACGACGCCGGCCATGGCATTGCGGATGAAATTCAGGTGATCCGCGTCGACCGCGAGCTGGGTCTGCGGGACAACGGGCTTGTTCTTGAGCAGGCGCGGGACCACGCGTTTCCCCGTCGCCAGCCGGCTCGCCATCACCGCAAGCTGCAGCGGATTGATCAGCACCATCCCCTGGCCGATCGACATGTTGATCGTGTCATAGGTTTGCCATTCGCGGTGGTACTTGCGCATCATCCACTGCGGGTCGGGGACCGTGCCGTAGCGCTGGTTATCGAAGGGAAGATCGAACTTCTCGCCGAAGCCCATTGACCGCACCATCGGAGCGAGCTTCTCGGCCCCGACCCGGCGGCACATCTCGTAGAAATAGATGTCGCAGCTATGGACGACCGCGGCGTCCATATCGACGGGGCCATGGCGCTTGTCGCAGTGGAAGACGTGATTGCCGAGCGGGTATGACCCCGTGCAATTGACGCGCTGCTTGCGGTCGATCCCGGCGTTGAGCAGCGCCATGGCCATGGACGGCTTGATCGTCGATCCGGACGGGTAGAGGCTTTCCAGCGCCTTATCGACAAGCGGCAAATGACTGTCCTCGGACAGCATCTTCCATTCGTTCTGGCTGATGCCGTCGGAGAAATTGTTGGGATCGAAGGAAGGCATCGACGGCATCGCCAGGATGTCGCCATTGGTGACATCCAGGACGACGACCGAGCAGGATTGGTCGCCGATCCGCCGCGCCGCATATTCGTGGAGGTCGGAATCGATGGTCAGCTGGACGGTCCCGCCGCTGCGGTCGGGCTTGGGATCGAGTTCCTTGACCAGCTTGCCGCGAGCGGTGACTTCGACGCGCTGGCCGCCGGGAACGCCCCGCAAGGTCGATTCCATGGTCTGTTCAAGACCTTCCTTGCCGATCTTCACGCCGGGGATCAGCAGCAGCGGGTTCTTGTTTTCCTTCTCATATTCCGCCGCGGAGGCCGCGCCGACATAGCCGACGAGCTGACCGACGGTGGATCCTCCGGGGTAGTAGCGTTGGAAGCCGCGCGAGGCCGAAACGCCGGGGAGCTCCGGAAGCCGGACGGTGATCGCCGCATATTGCTCGTAAGGGATGGTTTCCGCCACGGAGACCGGCTGGAAACCCCGCGACGTGGAAAGCTCTCGGTTGATCCGCTCGACTTCGTCCGGAGGGAGCTTCAGCAGGGATGTGAGTTGGGCAATGACCTTCGGCCCATCGACCAGCTGCTGCGGAATGATGTCGACGCGAAAGCTCGAACGGTTGATCGCGATCGGCTTTCCGTTGCGGTCGATGATCCAGCCCCGGCGAGGCGGCACCGGGATCAGCTGGACGCGGTTGCTCTCCGACAAAAGCTGGTATTTCTGGTTCTGGGCGATGGCGAGCCACCCCATCCGGCCGATGAGCAGGCTCCCGATGGCGGCCTGGCCTCCCCCGAGCAGCATCATCCGCCGGGAAAAGGTAAGCGACTGGTGGACCGTTGTGAGCCGCTGCTTCATCGCCCGAGCCTCCAGCGGTCGATGCGCGCGACCAGCCAGGCACTCATTGGGAAAACGCAGATCGAGACGATAAGTGGCGGGACAATCGCCCAGCCGGTGACGTCGGCTCCGACGGCTGCGGCGAGCCGCCACTGCAGCCATTCGTCAATCGCCAGCAGCACGGTCGCAAGTCCCCATTCGATCCAATAGTCGCGCCACATCGTGCGCCGGTCGATCAAGTCGAGCGCGAGCATTGTCGCCGTCCACAACGTGATCGACAGGCCTACCGGCGCTCCGGTGAACAGGTCGTTGACGAGGCCCAGGGGCGCGGCCCACCAGGCCGGCCACGGGTCCGAACGCAGCAAGCGCCAGCTGATCAGGACGAGATAGCCGAAATCGGGATACCAGCCGCTGGACGATACGATCGGAAGGGCCGCTAGAAGCGATGCGGCAACAACGGATATCGCCGGGATGAAGCCGGCGTAGAGCACCGGTCCCTTGCCGATCTGCCGGCCGGAAAGAGCCGCGCGCACCATCAGGGTCCTCCCGGCCCCGCGACGGACTCAGCGTCCGTCGCCGCCGGCTCATATGCGGGCTCGACGATCGCGAAGCTCGTGTTCGCGGGGTCAGCCAGCGGAATTGCGACCGCGCCGTCATCGTCGAGCTTCACCACGCGCGCGATCGGGACGAGCGGCGGATAGAGTCCTCCGGTTCCGGACGTGATGATGATGTCGCCACGCTTGAACGGATTGCGCCCGACCTCCAGCGGCCGAACGTCGATCGTCCCGTCGCCGCGCCCTTGCGAGATCACTGGAATTCCGCCGCGAAGGAGACGCGCCGGGACAATATTGGCCCGATCGGACACGAGCAGCACTCGCGACGCGAGGGCGCCTGCGTCGATCACTCGACCGACGAGGCCGTCGGCGGATCGCACGGGCATCCCGACGCGAACTCCGTCATTGGCTCCGACGGACAGGATCGCGAAGCGGCGAGGGCTGCTGAAGGACGAGCCGACGATGCGGCCCGCGGCGATCGCGTCACGCGTTCGCTCGCGAAGCTGGAGCGCCGCCTTGAGCTGGCTGTTCTCCTGAAGAATGGCGTTGGCCTTGAGGATCTGGCGGCGCATCTCGGCACCCTCGCGCCGGAGGTTCGCGTTCTGGCTGGCCGCGTCCCAATAGTCGCCCGCACCGGTGACGAGGCCCTTGGCGGTCGCAGTCACGGAATGGAGGCTGGCGGCGATCGGGCCGGTGATGTCCAGCGCAACGCCCCGGATACCCTCGTAGCTTTTTGGCGCCACGAGCGAGAGGACGAGCATGATCACGCCGACGATGATGCCGGCGATCAGCGCGAGAAAGCTGAAGAACAGCCCGTATTGGGCTCTGCGCGACCAGCCGGGACGCGCGGTCGCCACCGCTCAGGACCCCGTTAAGCCGTCTGCAGGACGCCGCGGAACTGCTCTTCCTCCAGCGCCCGCCCGGTACCCAGTGCAACGCAGGTCAGCGGATCCTCGGCGACCGTCACCGGCAGCCCCGTCTCGTCGCGGAGAACCTCGTCCAGTCCCTGCAGCAGAGCTCCGCCGCCCGTAAGCACGATACCCTGGTCGCAAATGTCAGCAGCGAGCTCGGGAGCCGTGTTCTCGAGCGCGATGCGGACGCCCTCGACGATCGTCCCGACCGGCTCCGAAAGCGCCTCGGCGATCTGGCCCTGGTTGATCGAAATTTCCTTGGGAACGCCGTTGACGAGGTCGCGGCCCTTGATGTGGACGGTCTTCCCGATGCCATCGACCGGCGGCTTGGCGATCCCGACCTCTTTCTTGATGCGCTCGGCGGTCGCTTCGCCGATCAGCAAATTGTGGTTGCGGCGGACGTAGGAGCTGATCGCTTCGTCCATCTTGTCGCCGCCGACGCGAACCGATGTCGTATAGGCGAGGCCGCGCAGTGAAAGCACCGCGACCTCGGTCGTCCC
>DATLOY010000135.1:0-9722 GCA_035536015.1 Sphingomicrobium sp. | reverse complement strand
CAATCGGGCGATGTGCAGTTTCGCGTCGCCACGCCCGAGTTGGTCCAGGAGCTCGCGTCGGTCGCGACGAGCGACGCCCAGCTGCTGCTCGAGCGGGACGGCGGGCTATCGGGCCCGCGCGGTCAGGCGGCCCGCGTCTGCCTCTATCTCTTCGAGCGCGACCAGGCCGTCGGACTGATCCGGAGCGGCTAGCGGACCAGCAGCCCGTGCCGCTTCTTGCCCAGGCTGAGCTTCAGCGGCTCATCCGCGGCCGACAGCATCAGCGCCGGATCGTTCACGGTCACGTCGTTCAGCCGAACGGCACCCTCGGCGATCTTGCGCTTCGCTTCGCCATTGGAAGCGCAGAACCCCAATCCCGTCAGCGCCGCCAGGATCGAGATGCCGTCGCCTGTCCTGAACGTAGGCAAGTCGGCACCCGCGCCGCCTTCAGCGAAGGTCGTTTTCGCGGTTCCCGCGGCCTTCTCCGCCTCCATGCGCCCGTGCAGTAAGGCGGTGGCCTCCGTCGCCAGGATGATCTTGGCCTCATTGATCTCGGCGCCCTGGAGGCTTTCGAGACGCGCGATCTCGTCCAGCGGCATATCCGTGAAGATCCGCAGGAACTTGCCCACGTCGGCGTCCTGCGTATTCCGCCAGAATTGCCAATAATCATACGGGCTCAGCTGATCGGGATTGAGCCAGACGGCACCCGACGCCGTCTTGCCCATTTTCGAACCGTCCGCGGTGGTGATCAGCGGGGTAGTGACGCCGTACATTTCGGTCCCGTCGATGCGGCGCGCCAGCTCGATTCCGTTGACGATATTTCCCCATTGGTCCGATCCGCCCATCTGCAGCCGGCAGCCCGCGACGCGGGAGAGCTCGAGGAAATCGTAAGCCTGGAGGATCATGTAGTTGAACTCGAGGAACGTCAGCGGCTGCTCGCGGTCGAGCCGTAGCTTCACGCTGTCGAAGGTCAGCATCCGGTTAATGGTGAAATGCCGGCCGACCTCACGAAGGAACGGAATATATTCGAGCCCGCTGAGCCATTCGTCATTGTTGACCATGATTGCGTCGGTCGGACCGTCGCCAAAGTGCAGGAAGCGTTCGAAACAGCGGCGGATCGATGCGATGTTCGCCGCGATCACCTCGGGCGTCAGCAGCCTGCGCCCTTCGTCCTTGCCCGAAGGATCGCCGACCTTCGTCGTCCCGCCGCCCATCAGGACGATCGGCTTGTGGCCCGCCTGCTGCAGCCGTCTCAGGAGCATGATCGACACGAGATTGCCGACGTGAAGGCTTGGCGCGGTCGCATCGTAGCCGACGTAGCCGGGCACAACCTCCTTGGACGCCAGCACATCGAGCGCCTCGGCATCGGTCACCTGGTGGATGTAGCCGCGTTCGTCGAGCAGCTTCAGAAGGGAAGAACGGTAGGACGTCATCGTTCGCGGTTAGACTCGACCATTGAAACTCACAACCGTTCGTCCTGAGGTCGCGCTCTTCGGATGCCCACCCTCAACCGTTCGTCCTGAGCTTGTCGAAGGACTGTCCTTCCTTCTACCAACGCGCAATGAGCTTCTGGACTTACATGCTTCATTGCCGTGGCGGCTATCTCTACATTGGCCACACCGAGGATTTGGAAGTGCGTATTGCCCAGCACAAATTCGGCCAAATGCGCGGATTTGCGTCCGATCATTTCCCTGTTGAACTAGTCTGGTCTCAGGAATTTCCGACGCGCTACGAAGCGCTCGCCTCTGAGCGTCAGATCAAGGGTTGGAGCCGCGCAAAAAAGCTGGCCCTCATCCGAGGTGACTGGGCGTACATCTCGCAATTGGCGAAAGGAAAGAACAGTCCTTCGACAAGATCAGGACGAACGGACGAAAGATGCAACTAAACCTGGTGCCGCATCCGACCACGAACCCAACCCAACCGTTGAAGGTCTGGGCGACGGTCGAGCATGCCGGCGCTCTCGGTTCGGTAGCCTCGACCAACATCTGGTTCGGAGTGGGCGCCCCGGCCGAGCGATTCGTCATTTCGGAGCCTGTCGATCCAGCGTGCGCGGAGGACCTATGGCAGACGACCTGCTTTGAGGCTTTCCTTCGAATTCCCGGCTCCGACGCCTATCGCGAATGGAACTTCGCACCGTCGGGTGAGTGGGCGGCTTATGACTTTACCGGCTATCGCGACGGCAGGACCGATGCGGAAGTCTCCGCGCCTTATGTTCGCTTCGAAGACAATTTCACCTGGTGGGCGCTCGGGGCGACGATCCCCGTGGATGCGGATTCCATCTGGTCGCTTGGTCTTTCCGCGATTCTGGAAGAGAAGGACGGCACCAAATCCTATTGGGCGCTTGCCCATCCGCCCGGAGACAAGCCCGATTTCCACGCGGCGGATTGCTTCGCGGCAAAGCTCCCCTAGACAGCCGCAATGACCCTGTTCGGAATCGACCGGCTGCTCGCCGATCCGGAATTGCGCAAGCCCCTGGAAGGCAAGCGCGTCGCTTTGCTCGCGCATCCGGCTTCGGTCACCAGGGATTTGGCGCACAGTCTCGACGCGCTCGCGGCAGCAGGCCTCAACGTCACCGCCGCCTTCGGCCCGCAGCACGGGCTCCGAGGCGACAAGCAGGACAATATGGTCGAGTCCGACGACTTCACCGACCCGGTCCACGGAATACCGGTGTTCAGCCTCTACGGCGAAGTCCGCCGTCCGAGCGGCCAATCGATGGGGACGTTCGATACGATCCTCGTCGACCTGCAGGACCTCGGCTGCCGGATCTACACCTTCATCACGACCTTGCTCTACGTACTCGAAGCCGCGGCCGAGCACGGCAAGAGCGTCTGGGTGCTCGACCGGCCCAACCCCGCGGGCCGCCCGATCGAAGGGCTGACGCTGCGTCCCGGTTGGGAAAGTTTCGTCGGCGCCGGCCCGATCCCGATGCGCCACGGCCTGACGCTCGGCGAGCTCGGCAAATGGTTCGTCGATCACTTCAAGCTCGACGTCGACTATCACGTGATCGAGATCGAGGGTTGGAAGCCCGATGAAGGACCCGGTTTCGGCTGGCCGCCCGAGCGCGTGTGGATCAACCCGAGCCCGAATGCCGCCAATCTCAACATGGCGCGGGCCTATGCCGGTACCGTCATGCTTGAAGGGACCACGCTCAGCGAGGGCAGGGGCACGACGCATCCGCTCGAACTATTCGGAGCGCCCGACCTGGAGCCGCGCAAGATCATGGCCGAAATGGAGCGTTTCGCGCCCGACTGGCTCGCCGGCTGCAAGCTGCGCGACATCACCTTCCAGCCGACTTTCCACAAATATGTCGGCGAGATGTGCCGCGGCATCTTCATCCACGCCGAAAGACGCTTCTACGGCCATGAATCCTTCAAGCCGTGGAGGCTGCAGTCGCTGGCGTTCAAGGCGATCCGCCGGCTCTATCCGGACTACGATCTCTGGCGCGATTTCCCTTACGAATATGAGTTCGACAAGCTTGCCATCGACGTGATCAACGGATCGCCACTGCTGCGCGAGTGGGTCGACGACGTTTCGGCTGAAGCGCGAGACCTCGATACGCTCACCGATCCCGACGAGCGCGATTGGCATGAGCAGAGGCGGTCCTATTTGCTCTACTGAGCCATCTCGCAGCTTTGGTTAACGAAGAAGTAGGACGTTCTTCGTATCTCCATTCCGGATTTTGTTCGGGGGGTGGACGCGCCGATGGCCACTTTGGGGATTGAAGAAGTCACTGAAAACGCCATCCGCGCGGTCGCACGCGACTGCGGATCGCTGTCGATGGAATGCAGCGACGTGGCTGGCTACGTGCAGGGCGTCGCGGCCCGCATCGGCGAGCATCTGAAGATGCTCGACCAGCTCGAAGAGGTGACGACACGGCTGATGGCCGATCAGGCCCGGGTGTCGGATTCAACCGATGAAGCTCGCCTCCTTTCGGAGCAGGCCAAGGCCAAGCTCGATGCTGGTCGTGCTGCGATTGAGGACACGATCGGCGGCTTCAAGGGCCTCACCGAACTGGTCGTCCAGCTGGGCGAACGCATGGCCGGCTTCGCGTCGGCGATGAACCAGGTTCAAAGCGTTTCCTCGACGATCGAGACGATCGCCCGCAAGACAAACATGCTGGCTTTGAACGCGACGATCGAGGCTGCTCGTGCCGGCGATGCCGGGCGCAGCTTCGCGGTCGTTGCCGCCGAGGTGAAGAAGCTCGCTCACGATACTCGCGCCGCGACCAGCCAGATCGCCTCGACCATTGGCGAGCTGACTCGTGAAGCGAGCGCAGTCACGACCGAGATCAAGACGGGTGTCGAGCGCAGCCGCGCTGCCCAATCGGGCTTCGGGATGATCAGCGACACGGTCCGCGAGGTTTCCGAGATCGTGGGAATGGTCGATCGCCAGACCGAAGGCATCGCCCACTCGACCAGCATGATCCAGACCAGCGTCGATCGCGTGAAGGCGGGTCTTACCGATTTCGCCGGAGACGCGCGCGACAACGGCACCGAGCTGTTGTCGGCGCAGAAGCGGCTTGGGCATCTTGAGATGCTGTCGAACACGATGCTCGACACGCTCGCGAACTCCGGCGCCGAGATCGACGACACGCCATTCATCCTAAAAGCGCAGGAAGCCGCCCGACAGATTGCCGCGGCCATCGAGCGCGCGATCGACGAAGGTGAAATCAGCGTCGAGGACGTCTTCGACCGCGACTACAAGATCGTCGAAGGCACCAATCCGGTGCAATATGACGTGCGTTTCAATGCGGCGGCCGACCGGCTCGTTCGTCCCATCCTCGACCGCACCAAGGCATCCGACAATCGGATCATCGGGTCGGCAATCGGCGACATGAACGGCTATCTGCCCACCCACCTTACCGAACGCAGCCATCCGCAGGGTCCGGACCCGGTGTGGAATGACGAGCATTGCCGCAACAAGAGGATCCTGATCGACGATACGACTCGCAATGCGCTCGCCAGCGAAAGGCCGGCGACGCTCGCGACTTACCGGATGGAGCTCGGCGACAAATTCATTCCGGTGAAGAATGTTTTCGTCCCCTTGTGGTTCAGGGGACGGCGCTGGGGGAACTTCGAGCTCGCGTACCGGGACGATTAATCTCGGTCACCGCTTTCTTACCCGCACATAAACCTCGTCTTTACGCCCTTGCGTTACGGACGGGTTCCTAAGGCTTTTTGCCTTGAGACATTGGGACGAGGGGAAAAGGATGGCGATCAATCGGTCCGTCGGCCGCACGCCGGTCAGCGTTGCCGAAGCCCAGCTCGCGCGCGTCGCGAGCGAAGGGACATCGCGTCATCCTCATCTCGTCGCACTTCTCGAGGCCTCGGGACCGCATGCCGGCCGGGATCTCGCCGATTCCGTACACCTGCTTTGCAGCCTTCATGGTCGCTATCCTGGCCTCATCCAGTTGGCGCTCGATCGCTGCCCTAAGGGCCCGGCGCACGAATGGCTTGGCCACGCGAGCGACGCGTTCGAACGCGAACGGCTGTACCTCGTCCGCCTGACATCCGCTGTCGGACCGCTTCCAAGCACTCCCGGTGCTGCCGAGACTGAGGCAAGCCTGGTCGCGGCGCGCCACGCGCTGGAGACCCTGGCTTTGTCCGAACGCAGGGGTTGCGCCCTCGGATCGGCGACCGCGCTGGTCGGCGACTGGTGGCCCATCCGTCGGTTGCTCGACCGTGTTGCGGCTCGTGTTGGACTTGATTGCCCGGCCCCGTCGCTTCCCGATGAAAGCTCGGTTGTCGAAGTGATCGGAGCTTCGTCCGACAGCCCGGCAAGCGAGCGCGCGCTAGGGTTCGGCGGAGAGCAGATGCTGCTTCAGCATCGCGCTCTGTTCGATCTGCTTGAGGCGAGGGCGGAGGCCCGGGGCGAATATTGATCCTGCGCTCGCACGCAGCCGATCATCACGTGAATTCGAGATTTTCGGAGCCCATAAACGGGTAAACCCCACCGGTTTGACCCGGCGGGGTTCCCCATGCTTTGAAACCGAAGTCCCAAAGCACGAGATCGACCTTAGCGGCCGCTTTTGGTTGATCAAGCGGAATCGTACGCGACTCGCTGACCCGAATCAGATTCCTGTGGATAAAGCTGCGGATAAACGTGTTAATCGAATCGTCATTCAGGCCGCGACTCGCTCTTCTCGTTCCGAATTGGCGGGAACAAGCGCCGAGCCGGCGGCCGTTGGAGCCGTCTCAGCGTTCGGGAGCGGGAAGAGCAGCCGCGAGCCGAGCACGACGGCGCCCAGCGCAAAATAGGTGCCGATCGCGATCAGCGGACTCCACAGGACCATCGCCGATAGGGGAATGCGGATCCAGACGGGATTGAAGCCGAAGTCTTCGCCGATCGCTTCGCACACGCCCAAGATGGTGTGGTCGCGCAGGGGAAGCGCCACCCGGGGCTCGTTCTTAGGCTCGGAATGAAGCGTAACATCATGCATCGACTGGGGTCCTCTCGTTCCTTGCGGAGCTTCTCCCCAGCCGATCCGCTGGCGGTCAGATGGGAGGGCTCCGATCCCAATGCAAGAAGATGAGCAAGAGCCGTGCCAAACTTGCTGAAGTGCGTGTTTTCAAAGCGTTAGGCTTCCATGTCGACGGAACGTCCGCATCCGACGTCGAGTTGTGGCGCCTATAGTTGGGAAATTTCGCCACGGCGCGAGCGTGTCGAAACAAAAGCGGCCCAACGTGCGGAAGTGCGTTGGACCGCTTCTTGACGCCGCCACGCTTGCCCAGGGGGATCACGAAGGGAGGCCGCGTGACACACCCGAAACGGTGCGCTCGGTCGGAGGTTCCTACGGCAGTTTTGAAGGGGGTTGGGGAAGCCCTGCCGAGGCCGGGGAGGCGAGGGGTAGTGGCAGGGCTTCCTTACAACTGGCTACTTTGGTGGCAGCGGGGGCTCGGGAGCTCGCTAAAGTCTCTGAGCCATCGCTGCCGAGTCGCAAATTAACCGAGGGGCGGTTAGCGGCGGATGAGGGGAATTGGTTAAGCGAAATTAAGCCCTCGCCCGCGGTCAGCCGGGGAAGAGGCCCCACACGACGGACGGCGCATGGCCGGGATTTAATCTCACGGATATTGCCCCGTTGGGCTGCCGAGCGCATCCTCCGACGCTCCCAGTTGCAGGGAGGAAGTCATGAAAAAGCTCGTGCTCGCATTGTCCGCGTTGAGCCTTCTCGCCGGATCCGCACCGTCCTTCGCGGCTCCGTGCAGGGATGCCAAGGGCAAGTTCGTCAAATGCCCGGCCAAACCCAAGGTCTGCCGCGACTCAAAGGGCCACTTCATAAAGTGCAAGAAATAAGCGAAGGCTTCTGTCCGGGCGGACAAAGCCGCCCTCATCCTCACGGCTCTATGAGGGGTGGCCGCACCGCGGCCGCCTAAAGGCCAGCCCTGTCGTCGGTGGTCGAGTAGGGCTGTTCCTGCACGCTCGTGTCGACATCGATCATCTTGTAGATGACGCAGCGCGCGAAGATGCCGGTCAGCAGGAGGTACGCAGCCAGGACCCAGCAGACGATGGACGCCACGGGGCCGAGCACTCCGAGATAGGCGATAAGGCCGAGCCCGAGCGCGGCAACGATTCGAACGACCCGATCTTCCGGTCCAATATTCCTGGCCATTATTACTCAACCCCCTTGATGAGCGAAAGCCGTCCCTAGCCCATAAGCTCTGGTGAAACCAAGTGAAACAAACTGCTGTAGCAATGGCGGTGGCTTACAATATCCGTCGCAAAAGGGCATATAGGTCCGGCTACTAGTCGCAAATTGACGGACTTCAGGCGCTTTGCGGCTCCTTCTCCTTCTCTTGTCGCTCCTAGCACCAGGGGACCGACTTCCGGCCTCCGGAACAGAAGAAGGAAATGCTTATGCCCACTGGCACTGTAAAATTTTTCAACGAAAACAAGGGCTACGGGTTCATCGCGCCCGAGGGCGGCGGACAGGATGCGTTCGTCCACATCACCGCCGTGGAGCGCGCTGGAATGCGCACCCTGCGTGAAAATCAGCGCGTCAGCTACGACCTGCAGGAAGACAATCGCGGCAAGTTGAAGGCCGAGAACCTGCGCGAGGCCGATGAGGCCGGAGCGCCCGAGGCTTCATCCGACGAGGGTCCGGCGGCCGACAACGATGAGGGCGAGCAGGCCTGATCGTGGTGACCGTTAGGAATACCAACCTCGAATTCTACCTCGCCCGTGCCGATCAGGCGCGGGCCGAGGCGGAGGCGGCGACGCTCGACCACGTGCGCGAGCGTTGCCGCCGTTCCGAAGCGGCGTGGCAGGCCCTGGCCGACCGCGCCGAGCGTAGCGAGAAGCTCAAGGAAGCCGAAGCGGAGCGAAAGGCTGCGGCCGGGCTCCAGCCGTAGGAACTCTGTCGTCCACCCGACGTTTCGCGGGCCGATATGGACGACAAGAGCATCAATCTCTGGCGACAGATAGAAAGCGGACGACGGCGCCAGCCCAGGAACGGTCCGCGGCCGCGCAAGATCAAGCCCGCACCCTAGCCAGGCTCGGCTCTAGCCCCCGCGGCCCTCATATTCGATCCGGATCCGCACCCATTCGCCGATGAGCGGCTTGCCGCCCTTGCGCGGCGGCCGCACCCGGAATTGCCACGCCGCTTGCTCCACCGCCCGGCCGAGGTGCGACCCGAGCGGCGATTCGCCCAGCACGAAGCAATTGTCGACGCGGTTGCCGGGGATCGTCTTGCACGCGATCAGCCCCCAGCCGTCCGTCGCATTGCGCGGCAGGTACCCGCCGAGCTCGGCGTCGGTCGGCTCGCGCGCCCATTCGGCGGCGTAGAGGATTTCACCGTGTGGACCGCGCCCGACTTCCTCGCTGTCGCCATATTCCGAATCGCCGGGCGAGACGTTGCGGAGATCCGCCGACGCCATCTCGTCGTGGCTCAGCTCCAGCAGCGGCGGGGCTTTCCTCGCCTGGGTAGGCGGAGGGCGGATGCTCGGCTTGACCGGCAGGATGATCGGGGGCGGCTTGGGCAGTGGCCGTGTGGAGGCGTGCGCCGGCGCTGCAGCCCTGCTGTGCGATTCGGGGATGAGGTCGACTACTGTCGCGTTGCTCGTTTTCTTCTGGGGCAGCGGAATGACCCCGAGCGTCAGAAGCACGAGCAGCAGACCGGCATTGACCCCGATCGCGAGCGCGAGCCCCGTCGCTCGCCGCCGAGCGGGCGTCAATTCCTGCGCGGAGCGGAGGCGGTAGGCGGGCAGGGCTGGCTTTCGTCGGGCGTCGCGTGGAGCAGCCACCTAAACGGTTGGGGCCTGAACCGAAAGTGAAGAAAGCCGGGCGTTCGCGAACGGCGAATCCCGCCTTCAATAACCGAACAGCCGCATCGACATCCGGTCGATCGCGCCCTCATGCCAATAGGGGACCAGGAACAGCAGGATCTCCGCGACAAGCAAGCCGATCGTTGCGCGCCGGCTCCGCACCAGGAACAGGGCGATGAAGCATCCGTCGATCGCGAGATTGTAGGGGATGAGCCAGCCCCAGAAATGCGCCGGCTGATGCGCATGCTGATCGATGTACCAGCTGAAGTTCGCGACATGGTCGACCGCTTCGGCGGCAAGCAGCATGCCGACGACGAACTTCCGGCGCGCCTCGAACCAGGCGTGGAGATGGACATATTGCTCGTGCTCGCGCGGGAAGACGACTGCGGCTGCAAGGTAATAGAAGGTCGCGAGCAGGATCGGCGACCACAAATCGCTGAAATCGAGCGTGATGCCCTGCGACATGTTGAAGGCGTCGACCCA
>DATLOY010000134.1:0-2909 GCA_035536015.1 Sphingomicrobium sp. | reverse complement strand
GGCTGGCAGCGTCTTCAGGACCTCGCGGATCGCAGCCACGCCCAGTTCGAGGTCGGGCTGGCCATCGCCGCGAACGGCGTAGGTCGCCTGCTCTTCATTAAAGCGCTCGGCGGCTCTCGGATGCTCGGGACGATCGGCCTTACTCATCCATGCCAGATAGGTGATTCCACTCTTTTGCGGGAGGGGTACTCGGGGACATGGTGGCGTCTCGATCAGATTGTTACGATCCCGATATGTACATCGAGATTACCAGTACTCCGCAAGGAGAGGCGCCAGAGTGGGTTCGCGAAGCTTGGGTCGGCGTTAAGCTGCCGACTTGTCGATCCGGACCGATCCGTTGGTGGACTTCAGGAACAGTCACTGGACCTACGGGCAACTATTGGCTTCGAGAGCTGGGATCGCTGTTTCTATTCGTTCTTTTTCCATTTCTGTTTTGGTGCTTGCCCCGGATTCAAGGTTACAAGAAGCTCGAGGGCTATATCGTCAATGTCTCAGACGCATTGGCAATACTCGAACAAAATCACGCCAACGCCGCCGAGTGGTATCGGACCTCGCCAGCAGTCAAAAGCCATCGAGAATTCATGTTCGAGTGCACATGCTGTCGACCGAGCAGCAGCTAAAAACAAACTCAGGCCGCGGCGCGGGCCTCTTCTTCCTCTGTAAGCATCCATTCGACCGCGGCGCGAGAATGGATCGCGGTCGTATCATAGACCGGGATCACGTTGGCCCGGACATCCACCGCGAGGACGAGTTCAGTACAGCCGAGAACAACAGCCTGGACCTTCTGCTTCGCGAGCTCGGTGATCAAGGTCTTGAGCTTGCGCTGGCTGTCGCGAACGACCCGGCCCACAGCCAGCTCCTCGAAGATGATCCGGTCGACCTCGTCCATCCAGCCGGTTTCGATGGGAACGAGAGCAATCCCGCGCCGCTCGATCCGCTCGCGTATGAAATTTTCTGTCATCGTGAAGCGCGAGCCGAGCAATGCCACGCGGGTCCGGCCATCCGCGACGAGCCGTTCCGCGGCGGCATCCCCGATGTGGAGCACCGGGACTCCGACGTTCGCGGCCACCGCGTCATAGGATCTGTGGACCGTATTGCAGGCGATCAGCATGCCTTCAGAGCCGCTGGTTTCGAGCCTTTTGGCGGCATCGATGAGAACCTTTGCGATGCCGTCCCAATCGCCGGCAAACTCCATCGCCGCGACTTGGGCGAAGTCGACGCTTTCGATTGCAAGCGGCGCGCTATGAAGACCGCCGAGCCTTTGCGCGATGCCGCGATTGATGTGGTCGTAATAAAGCGCGGTCGACGACCAGCTCATGCCACCGACGATACCCAGCTTTCGCAAAGTGACTGCCCCTTTCCCGCGCCGAGGAGAATCAGCGTCTCGACGAGCGCGCTTTGTCATTCAGATTGCCCAGACCGGCAAGTCGTAAACGCCTGATTTTACGCAAAATGAATCGATTTGCGGCAAACGGTTCGGCGAACTTCAACCGAGATTCTTGACGATCTCCTCGACCATCTTTTTCGCGTCGGCGAGCAGCATCATCGTGTTGTCGCGATAGAAAAGTTCATTGTCGACGCCGGCGTAACCGACGCCACCCATCGAGCGCTTGACGAACAGCACCGTGCGCGCCTTCTCGACGTCGAGCACCGGCATTCCGTAGATCGGCGAGCTCTTGTCGGTCTTGGCGGCCGGGTTGGTGACGTCATTGGCGCCGATGACGAAGGCGACGTCGGTCTGCGCGAACTCGCTGTTGATATCCTCGAGCTCAAACACCTCGTCATAAGGCACGTTCGCCTCGGCGAGCAGCACGTTCATGTGCCCCGGCATCCGGCCGGCGACGGGGTGGATCGCATATTTGACGCGCACACCCTCCTTCTTGAGCAGGTCGGCCATTTCGCGGAGCGCATGCTGAGCCTGGCTGACCGCCATCCCGTAGCCGGGGACGATGATAACCTGGTCGGCCTGGCTCATCAGGAACGCCGCGTCCTCCGCCGAGCCGCGCTTGTAAGGCCGGTCGATGGCCGCGGCACCGCCTGCCGCAGTGGAATCCCCGCCGAACCCGCCGGCAATGACCGAGATGAAGCTGCGGTTCATCGCCCGGCACATGATGTAGCTGAGGATCGCGCCCGAGCTTCCGACGAGCGCTCCGGTGATGATCATCGCGCTGTTGTGGAGCGTGAACCCCATCGCCGCGGCGGCCCAGCCGGAATAGCTGTTCAGCATCGAGATCACGACCGGCATGTCGGCGCCGCCGATCGGAATGATCAGCAGGAAGCCGATCGCGAAACTCAAGCCCGCGATCGTGAAGAAGACCCACGGATCCTGGTCGGTCAGGAAGTAAGCGATCAGTGCCAGGATCGCCACCACCGTGCCGAGGTTGATCACATGCCTGAGCGGAAGCAGGATCGGCTTGCCCGACATATTACCGTTGAGCTTAAGGAACGCGATCACGGAACCGGAGAAAGTGATTGCGCCGATGGCAACGCCGAGGCCCATCTCAATCCGGCTGACAGGCAGGATGCTGACGAAAGAGGGCGTCGCGATCGGGGTGATCCGCACCCCAATCCCGAACGCTTCGGGATTCAGGTAAGCCGCCGCCCCGACCAAGACCGCCGCCATTCCGACGAGGCTGTGGAAAGCCGCGACCAGCTGAGGCATGGCGGTCATCTGGATTTTGCGCGCGGTCACAAGGCCGATTCCGCCGCCTATCAGGATCGCGCCGGCGACCTCTGGAAGCGAAGCGACCTGGTGGATGGCGAGCGTCGTCCCGACCGCGATGGCCATCCCGAACATGCCGGTGAGATTGCCCCTCCGGCTGCTTTCGGGACTCGACAGTCCACGAAGCGCGAGAATGAAACAAACCCCCGAGATCAGATAGGCGAGAAGCACCCAGGCGGGCGTCGCC
>DATLOY010000133.1:0-13505 GCA_035536015.1 Sphingomicrobium sp. | reverse complement strand
TGGCAGACGCAGGGGCAAGACGAGAACCGCGCGGCGACCTGACCCAGGGCCGCATCGCTCCGACCCTGCTCGCCTTCGCGCTGCCGACGCTCGCCAGCTCCATCCTCCAGTCGCTGAACGGCACGGTGAATGCGATCTGGGTCGGCCGCTTCCTCGGCGAGGGAGCGCTTGCCGCGACTTCCAACGCCAACATGGTCATGTTTCTGTTGTCGGCCTTCGTGTTCGGCTTCGGAATGGCCTCGACCATCCTCATCGGACAGGCGTGGGGCCGCAGGGACGTCGACGAGGCGCGGCGCGTCTTCGGTACCGCCGGCGGATCCTTCGCATTGGTCACGATCGCCGTCGCGGTGGCCGGCTATTTCCTCGCGCCGGGGATATTGAAGCTGCTCGGTACGCCGGGTGACGCCGCGCCGCTCGCTTTGGCTTACCTCAGGGTCATCTTCCTCGCGCTTCCAGCATTGCTGCTGCTGACGCTGCTGATGATGGCGCTGCGCGGATCGGGCGACAGCCTGACTCCGCTGTGGTTCATGATCGTCGCGGTAGTGCTCGACAGCGGGCTCAACCCCTTCTTCATCCGGGGCTGGGGTCCGTTCCCGGAAATGGGGATCGCCGGCTCGGCCATGTCGACGCTGGTGGGAAATTACGTCAGCCTGATTGGCCTCTTCATTTACATCTACGCGAAGGACCTGCCGCTCCGCCTGCGCGGGAGCGAGCTGCGCTATCTCATCCCTGACGCCGCCATCCTGAAGACGCTGGTGATCAAGGGACTGCCGATGGGCATCCAGATGATCGTCATTTCGGTGTCCGCGCTGACGCTGGTCGGTTTGGTCAACCGTGAGGGCGTCGATACGACGGCCGCGTTCGGCGTCGCGATGCAGCTCTGGACCTATGTCCAGATGCCCGCGATGGCGCTCGGCGCGGCAGTCAGTGCGATGGCTTCGCAGAACATCGGTGCGGGCAAATGGGATCGCGTCGGCCAGATCACCCGGGTCGGCATTGGCCAGTCGCTGCTGATCACCGGGGCGCTCATCGTCCTGATGACCCTCGCCGACCGTACGGTGCTGAGCCTGTTCATGGGATCGGGCAGCCCGGCGCTGCCGATTGCGCGGCATATCCACGTCCTTGCGACCTGGAACTTCCTCCTGTTCGGAGTGACGATGGTGCTGTTCGCGACAGTGCGGGCGAACGGCGCGGTGTGGGCGCCTTTGATCATCCTCGCGATCGGACTGGTCCCCGTCCGCTTCGGCTGGATCCTGGGCACTTACGGCTGGCTCGGCGCCGATGCGCTGTGGACCAGTTTCCCGGTGAGTTCGTTCGTCAACCTGGCCCTTTCGGTCGGTTATTATCTGCAGGGCGGATGGAAGAAGGCCCGGATGAAGGCCCAGCCTTGTCCGGACGAGGATGAATGCACCGAGGAGGCGCTGGCGACCCGGGAGCCCGGCGGAGCGCTGAACCCCGCAGGCTGATCCTCCCTCGGAACGGGGAGGGGGACCGTGCGAAGCATGTGGAGGGGGCGACAATGAGGCGCTAAGGGGCTTCCATGTCTTCCTTTCCCTCTCTGCGCATGCGCCGCGGCCGTGTGTCACCGTGGATGCGCGCCATGCTCGCCGAGAACCGGCTTCACCCGAGTGACTTCATCTGGCCATTGTTCATCTGCGAAGGGTCGGACTGCGAGGAACCGATCGGTTCCCTTCCCGGCGTTTCGCGCTGGAGCGTCGACAAGCTTCCCGGCCGCGTACGCCTCGCCGCCGATCTCGGCATTCCCTGTGTCGCATTGTTCCCCAACACACCGAATGAGCTCCGCACCGAGGATGCACGCGAGGCGCTGAACAAGGACAATCTGATCTGCCGGGCGATCAAGGCGATCAAGGCCGCGGTGCCGGAGGTCGGCGTGCTGACCGATGTGGCGCTCGATCCATATACGAGCCATGGGCATGACGGATTGGTCGACCAGACCGGCTACGTACTCAATGATGATACGGTGAGGATCCTGGCCGACCAGGCTTTGGTCCAGGCGGAGGCGGGAGCCGATATCGTCGCCCCGTCTGACATGATGGACGGGCGAGTAGCCGCGATCCGTATGGCGCTGGAAGAGGCGGGGCACTCCAACGTCGCGATCATGGCCTATGCCGCCAAATATGCATCGGCCTTCTACGGCCCGTTCCGCGAGGCGGTCGGGTCGCTCGGCCGGCTGAAGGGCGACAAGCGCACCTATCAGATGGATCCGGCCAACGTCGAAGAGGCGCTGCGTGAGGTCGAGCTCGACCTCGCCGAGGGTGCGGACTTCGTCATGGTGAAGCCGGGCCTGCCCTATCTCGACGTCGTCGCGCGGGTGAAGGAAGCCTTCGGTGTCCCGACCTTCGCCTACCAGGTGAGTGGCGAGTATGCGATGATCGAGGCAGCCGCTGCTGCAGGCGCCGGGGAGCGCGATGCCTTGATCCTCGAGACATTGATGGCGTTCAAGCGCGCCGGGGCGAGCGGAGTTCTCACTTACCACGCGCTCGATGCCGCGCGGCTCATCGCCGGATGACGATCGATAAGCTGCGGAGCGAGATCGAGGCGCTCCGCGAGCAGACTCGCCCGCTCGAACCCGACGCGGATCAACGCCGCGTGATCGGCGAACGATCGCTCGAGCATGTGTTGGCTTATTGGGATCAGGTCGAGACTGCACCGAGCAACCGGCCCTGGTCGGAGGTCTTCAGCCAGAGGCTCGACCCCGAATTCGCCGAAGAGGGGCGAGAACCCGACCAGGTCCTCGACTATGTCCGGGCGTGCATCGACGCGCCCGGTTTCGCGACGACCAGCCCGCGCTTCATGGCCTATATTCCTGGCGGCGCGCTGCCTTATTCGGCGTTCGGCGACCTCCTGGCCGCGGCGTCGAACAAATATTCGGGTTTTGCGTCCGCCAGTCCGGGCGCGGTCAGGATCGAAAATGCCTGTGCCGCGTGGCTCGCCAACGTCATCGGCTACCCCAGCGGAGCCTCGGGAACGCTCACTTCCGGCGGGAGCACGGCCAACCTCACCGCGGTGGTCGCGGCTCGCGAGGCGAAGGATCCCGAAGGCGGCGGCGCCGTCTATGTCACGCGTTTTGCCCATTATTGCATCGACAAGGCCCTGCACATCGCCGGCCGGGGCCGGTCGCCCAGGCGCGTGATCGCGACCGACGATGCTTATCGCATGTCGGTAGAGGCGCTGGAGCAGGCGCTCGAGGAGGACAAACGCAACGGCGTCCGTCCCTGGCTCGTCGTCGCGTCGGCCGGGACGGTCGACACCGGAGCGATCGATCCGCTGCCGGAAATCGCCGAGCTCTGCCGCCGACATAGCGCCTGGTTCCATGTCGACGGAGCCTATGGCGGCCTCTTCGCTCTCTGCGACCGCGTGCGGCTGAGAGGCATCGAGCAGGCCGACAGCGTCGCGCTCGACCCGCACAAAACCCTGTTCCTGCCCTACGGTACCGGCGCCGCGCTCGTCCGCGATGGCAAGCTTCTGCAGGAGGCGTTCAGCGCAAGCGCCGACTACATCCGTCCCCTCGGCGAATCCGAGGTCGGGCCATCGCCCGCCGATCTCTCGCCCGAGCTCACGCGCCATTTCCGCGCGATGCGGTTGTGGCTGCCGCTGCAGATTGCCGGCGTAGCCGCGTTCCGGGCGGCGCAGGCGGAAAAACTCGCGCTCGCCCGCTACTTCCATGCGCGGCTGTCGCAAATCGACGGCTGGGACGCGGGGCCATCGCCCGATCTGTCGGTCGTCGCTTTTCGCTATCTCACCAAAAGCGGCGACGTCGACGATTTCAACGAACGTCTGCTCCGCCACATCCAGCAGGAAGGACGCATCATGCTGAGCGGTACGCGGATCGACGGCAGCTTCCGCCTGCGCTGCGCAATCCTCTCCTTCCGCACGCATATCGAACATATCGACGATGCGATCGACGCGCTGGGTCGCGGCGTGGAGGCGATCGGTGGCTGAGATCATCGCCGAGACCGAGCGGCTGATCCTGCGCACCTGGGATGCGGCAGATCGCGCCGAATATGCTCGCCACCTCAATACGCCGGCCGTGACGCGGCTCGTCGGCGGCCTCCAGACTGAAGAGGAGATGGACGCCGCCTTCGAGCGGATCGACGGCTATCAGCGCGACACCGGCCACACTTTCTGGGCTGTCGAGCGCAAGGGCGATGGCGCTTTCCTCGGCTTTTGCGGTCTCAAGATCGCCAATGTCCCGGGAACTCCGGTGAATGGTGAAATTGAGATCGGCTGGCGCCTGCGCGAGGATGCCTGGGGTCAGGGATATGCCAGGGAGTCGGCGCTAGCCACGCTCGCCTGGGCCTGGGCCAATCTCCATGCCGACCGCATCGTGTCCTTCACCGTTCCCGCCAACACCGCGAGTTGGGGCTTGATGGAGCGAATTGGCATGGCCAGGCGGGCGGACCTCGACTTCGCGCACCCGGCCTTTCCGCCCGATCATCCGCTCAGCGCGCACGTGGTCTACGTGATGGACCGGCCCGGTCGATGACAGCCATGGCTGAAACTGTGGCGGCGGCCCCCAAAGCGAAGCGAGTGCGGTTCGTCGCGACGATCTTCATCGGCTCGTTCCTGCTTTTCCTGGTCCAGCCGATGATCGCGCGCATGGCGCTTCCCCGTCTCGGAGGCGCGCCCAGCGTGTGGAACTCTGCGATGCTCGTGTACCAGGCGCTGCTACTCGCGGGTTACGCCTATGCGCACTGGCTCGGCCGATTTCGTCCGAGGCAGCAGGCCGCGATCCATGTCGCGCTGCTGCTGCTTGTCGGCCTGACCCTTCCGATCGGCCTATTGTCGGCGGTGCCGCCGCCAGACGCGAATCCGTTCCTCTGGGTTCCGTGGCTGCTCCTCGTGTCGATCGGACCGCTGTTTTTCGCCGTGTCCGCCCAGGCCCCCTTGCTGCAGCGCTGGTTCGCTTTGTCGGGCGAGGGCGACCCCTATCCCCTCTACGCGGCCTCGAACCTGGGAAGCTTCGGAGGACTCATCGCGTACCCGCTCCTGGTCGAGCCTCTTCTGGCGGTGAGTGAGCAGCGCTGGCTGTGGACCATCGGCTATGCCTTGCTCGTCCTCATGGTCAGCTGGTGCGGACTCAATCTGCCGAGCGCCGCGGCTCCGGCTCGCGCCGATTCTCGAGCGAAATCGGCTACCGATTGGCGGCTGGTTGCCAAATGGATCGTACTTGCCGCCGTGCCGTCCGGACTGATCCTGTCGACGACGCTGCACATCACCACCGACCTCGTCGCCATGCCCCTGCTCTGGGTGGTCCCGCTTGGCGTCTATTTGCTGAGTTTTTCGGTCGCATTTGCAACCAACCGGCGCCCGGCAAACTCGGTCATTCGGTTGGCGCCGCTCATCCTCCTCCTTGCCTGCTTCGGCGTTTTCATCGACTTCAGCTGGCTCGTTCTGGCCTTCGGCGCCGTGGCGATCATCAACTTGTTCACAGTCTCCGTCGCGCTGCATTCGCGGCTGTTCGAATTGCGGCCGCCGGCGCAAAATCTGACGTCTTTCTATCTCGCAATGTCCGTCGGCGGAGCGCTCGGCGGCGTTTTCTGCGCGCTTGTTGCGCCGCTGATCTTCAACTGGACCTACGAGCACCTGCTTCTTCTCGTTGCAGCAGCCTGGCTGATGCGCGGCCGGAACCCGTTCGAAAGATTGGGCAAGATCTGGAACGGCGACCGGCGCGCTCGCAGGGCGATGATCATTGCGACCGTTGCGGCCGCGATCCTGGCGATTGCCGGAAAGGACGCGTTCGGGCTGCCGGCGTCCGGCCACGTGAGCCGCATTGCCACTCTCGCGATGATCGGTGTCGCGATTTTCGCGATCGGCAATCGGACGCTGTTCGCCATCACTGTCTCTGCGCTGTTGATCGCTGCCGGCGGGTGGGAGCGGCTCGAGCTCAGCGCCAGTCCCGGGAAAATGACCCGGAGCTTCTTCGGCATCTATTCGATCCGCCCTGGCGCCCACGACTCTCGAATGCTGGCTCACGGGACTACGCTCCACGGGATCCAGAACCTTGGGTCGCCGGCCCGCCAGCGGATGGAGACGACCTATTACGCCAACCGCTCGGGGGTCGGGCTCGCGATGCAGGCGGTCCCGGCTCTGTTCGGGCCGGGTGCGAACGTTTCGGTCGTCGGCCTCGGCGCGGGAACGCTCGCTTGCTATGCGCGACCGGCGCAGCACTGGACCTTCTATGAGATCGATCCTGCGGTTGTGCGCATCGCTCGCGATCCGACGCGCTTCACCTTCCTGTCGACGTGCAAGCCTGACGCGCAGATCAAGATCGGCGATGCGCGCCTGTTGATCGAGCGCGAGCCGGCCGCGGGCGCCAATCTGCTCGTCGTCGACGCCTTCTCCTCGGATTCTGTGCCGATGCACCTCCTGACCCGGGAGGCGTTCGCGGATTACCGCCGTCTTCTTTCCCCGGGAGGCCTTTTGATGGTCCACATCTCGAACCGCTATCTGGACCTGGAGCCGGTGATTGCCGCGGCCGCCAATGCCGGAAATTGGAATGCGATCATGCGCAGCTACCGGCCGGATGCGAATGCGGCGGCGCGGAACGAGACCGGGTCCGACTGGATCGCATTGTCGCAATCGCCCCAAACGGTCGGGAAATTGGCCGAGATGAGCGGCGAGAGCTGGCGTCCGCTAAGGTCGCGTCCCCGGTTCGCGCCCTGGACCGACGATCATGCGAGCGTTCTGCCGCTGATTACATTTTCCGGAATTTAGTGAGCCAGCATCGACTGAACGGTCTTGATCGTCTCCGCTTGCCGCTGGTCGATAGCGCCAACTTCCGCGCCCGCACGATCAATCGCATCGAGATCAGCCGGGGCGAGCCCTCCTTGGGCCTGCAATTTGTCGCCGCCGAGCGCATCGATGTCGCCCATCGCTCTCGCCGTCGGCTCGCGCGCCGAAACCGCGGCGGACAACGCTTCCTGGGCCACGATCCAGCTTTCGCTCTGCGCGGGCCCTGCTGAAGCGGCCAGCCGCTCAGCCTCCGCAGCCGCGGCGCGGAAAGTGGAATCCCCGTTTCGGGCCTGGTTGACGAGCTCCGCGAGCTTTCCGGCCAAAGCTGGATCGACCGGCCGGTCGTTCATCGGCTTGATCACTGGAAGGCGCGGATCGATTGCCTCGGCGGGCCGCGGAAGGAGCGAAGGAGGCGGCGATCCGGACGCGCATCCGGCCAGGACCGCGATCGCCGGGATAATCAAGATCAGGCGTCTCCGCATCGGCTCAAATCTCTAGAAGCGGAGGACGTGACTGACAATTGGCGGAAAATGGCGCGCCCGAAAGGATTCGAACCTCTGACCCCCAGATTCGTAGTCTGGTGCTCTATCCAGCTGAGCTACGGGCGCGTGCCGGGAAAACGGCAGGCGCGCGACATAGGGGGACCAACGATGTGGCGCAACCCTTCGGTTGCGGCGACGACGGGCTATCCGATTTAAGAGGCTTAGGCGCTGAGGGCGGTGTTGGTCGAAGCGACCGCGCGCTGGGCGAAATCTTCAGCAAGCTTGGCGTGCCATGCTCGGGCTGTTTCGGTAATCGCGCGCTGGGCTTTCATCCGCTCTTCGACGGCACGGCGGCTGTAATAACGCGCGTTTGACTCCATGGCCCCAGTCCCCAGTTCGCAGCCAGTCCACAATGCTGCAGCGGGCACCATGACGCCTGATTAGCTAATGAATGGTTACTATCCACAGGCAGGCCTCGGACCTGTCCCGAAGCGGAACAAGCTGTGGCCCGCGCGTGACAGCCGAACAGCATAAGCGGATTATCGCTGAAACATAACGACTCGACGCTCGTTAAACGGCAAATGGTTCAAAGGATGCCTACCATGCTGAGTCCGACCGATACCCGCCGCACGCCGTTCAATCCGAACGCCCGCGGCTATCACGCGGTCTATCGCGAGAATGAAATCAACCATTGCCCCGGTTGCGGCCGGACGCACTGGATCATTGGCCGTGTGTCGGCCGAGTGCGCGTTTTGCTCGACCGCGCTTCCTCTGATGGAAGCTCATACCCGCGGTCCGGCTCCCGCTCCCGTCTTCTGGAGCGGATCCCGTCCGAACTACGCGCAGCTCAACGCCGCGTAATCACTGCGGATTTTCGTTTCGGCGGGCTGCACGGAAGTGTATGCTCGCCGACATGACCAAGCTTGTCATTCTCGCCGCGCTGGTCGCGACTTCGTCTCCCGTCTTCGCGGGTGCTTCCAACTTCACGCTGGTGAATGGGACTGGCGGAAATCTGTCGGGCCTTTCGATCCGGCGTGCCGGGACGAATGATTGGAAGCCGCTCGGCTCGGCGCCCTCGGCCGGAGCACGCGGGTCGATCCAGTTCAAGGATCCGGATTGCGCCTTCGATCTGCAGGCGAACGTTCCCGGCAAGGGGCCGGTCACGTGGAGCGGTGTTAATCTGTGCGACGTGAAAAGCGTGAAACTGAATCACGACGCATCGGCAGGCGCCTGGGTCGACTACGACCAATAGACCGCCGCTGCACTGGAGCGCGATAGGGTCCCGCTGCGAGAACAGGCTCCGGCTTCTTCACCGAATCCAGCAATTTGGCCCCGGCGAGGAAGACGACGCCGGTGCAGGCCACTGCCAGCATCCATCCGCCGTAGCCCGGATAGGTTTCGAGATAGTGGCGCCCGCGCTCAACGGCGCCCAGCGCGATGGCATAGATCACAAGCCACGCCTCGAAGCGCGTCTTGATCGTGAACAGGCGGCCCACTTTCCGCAGCATATTCATCCTCTGCAAAGGTTAAGCAAAGAACGTCTCGTCCGCAGTTTTGAGCCCTTTGGGCCCTAATAGACAAGGTTAAAGTGACGATAAGGAATGGGCCAACCGTCCCGTTTCGGGATTTGCTTCAAATCAGGTTGGAAAGGTCGAGCATTTCGAGCAGCGCGGCCCGGGCACGCTCGATATCCGCGATCAAGGCGGGGATCTGAAGCTCGTCATTGTGAATCTGCTCGGGCCAATGCGTGCCGATCGTATCGGCCAGCCAGTCGAGCTTGGAATCGTCCACCAGGAACCGCGGATCGACGGTCGCCGGATCAGCCACGACCCTCAATCGCAGGCAGGCGGGGCCGCCGCCATTGGCCATCGACTGGCGGACGTCGACGACTTCGACCCGCCGGATCGGGCCATTGCCGGCGACGTGTCGCTCCAACCACGTCCAGACAGACGCAGTCTCGCGGCACTCGGTGGGCACAACCAGCGTCATCTGTCCGTCGGGCGGGGTCACGAGCTGGGCGTTGAACAGATAGGAGCGCACGGCATCGTCGAGCGGGACATCTGCATCAAGCACTTCCACGAATTCGAAGCCGGGAACGAGGCGCTCGCACTCCGAGATCAGCCTGGCCTTGTCGGCAAAGGCCTTTTCATGAGCGAACAGGACGCGTTCGTTGGCGACGGCGACGACGTCATTGTGGAACGCGCCGGCGGCGATTGCTTCCTCGGACTGTTCGGCGAACAATGTGCGCTCGGGGTCGAGGCCGTGCCGCCGGGCGATCGCTCGCGATGCCTCCACATGCTGGCGAGCGGGGAAGGCTCCGCCCGAGACACCGTAAACGAAGATTTCGACGCCCGCTTCGCCGTGGGAGGCGGTCAGCCGCATATGGTTCGCCGCGCCCTCGTCGCCGAAGGCCGGAGGGATGGGGCCATGCACTTCGAAATGGCTCGATCGTCCGAAAGCGGCCTGGAGCTGCGCAAGTGTCGCTGGCCATTCGTGGCTGCGGTGCGGCATCGTCCGGAGGTTCGCGACCGTCAGATGACATTTGCCGTCGCCCGTGTCCGGTCCTGGGGACACCGTCGCGGCATTGGCGGCCCACATCGCGGAAGCCGACATTGCGTTGGCCGCCAGGAGCCGGCCCGCACCTTCCGCACTCGTCCCAAGGTCGGCAAGCCAGGCGCGGTTGGGCCGCGGATGAGGCAGGAAGATTCCCTGGGCGAGTCCGAGCGCCAGGTTCGAGCGCATCTTCCCGATGCCCTGCAATGCGGCCGCCCGGGGCTGTGAAACCTGGCCGGCGTTCTTCGTCGAGGCGAGGTTCCCGAAGCTCAACCCGGCATAATTGTGGCTGGGGCCGACGATCCCGTCGAAATTGATTTCCTGAAGCGCCATCAGCGAGCAACGGCGAGGACGTTGTCGCCGACCTTCACGCCGAGCAGTTCGGCGGCCTCGCTGTCGATGCACAGCCCTTTTTTGGCAACCCGCTTCACCGAAGCGAAGCATGCCCTGAAGTCCTTCAACCGGCCGGCAGCGAGAAGCATCTTGTTGCGGCCGCCCTCGCCGATCTCGCATACCGTCTCGAACTGCGATTCGACGATCGTGCGAATCTCGTTCGTGTCGGCGGTCACGGTCGGCCCGCCGTCGAAAATGTCGACGTAGCGATCGTAATAAAAGCCTTCCGCCTCCAGCATCCGTAGCGCCGCTCGACCGCTTGGATGGGGCAGGCCGATCACGGCGCGCGCTTCCTCGCTGAGCAAGGTGACGTAGATCGGCGCGCGCGGCATCAGGTCGGCGATGAATTTCGTCCCGTGAGTTGCATTGAACTCATCCGCCTCGGGGAAGGTCATGTCGAAGAATTTGCCCGCGAGAGCATCCCAGAACGGCGCGTTGCCGCCGTCGTCCATGACTCCGCGAAGCTCGGCCAGTGTCCGGTCGCCGAAGCGCGGGCGATGCATCTTCATGAACAAATAGCGGCTCCGGGCGAGCAAGGCGCCCCAGCCTCCCGCGCGCGAGAGTGGATGGAGGAACAGGCCGCCGACTTCGGACGAGCCCTCGAGGTCCGTGGTCAAGGTGAGCAATTGATTGTGGAACGTCTTGCCCAGCTCCGGACTGCTCTGGGTCAGCGTGCTCAAATGATAGGAATAGAAGGATTGGACCACGCCGACCTGGCCGAAGACTTGGCAGGTGCCGCGGATGACCTTCTGCTTGGGATCCTCGAGCACGAACATGTACATGTCGCCGGCCTGGCTGTCCTCCTCGCGCGAAAATGAGGCGTCGGAACGGGCGAGCTTCTTCACAAGGGTCGCGCGGTGCGGCGGGAGGTTGGTGAATCCCCCGCCGGTCAGTTTCGCCATCTCGTAGATGGCGGCGAAATCGTCGGCGTGGGCAGGGCGGATTCGGAAGCTCATGCGGTCTCCCCGGCGAGACGCAGGATCGTGAGCGCAGACAATGCCGCGCGCTCGTGCAAACTTTCGACGATCAGAAATTCCTCCATGCTGTGGATCTTCCCGCCGCGGACGCCCATCGTATCGACGACGGGCACCCCGCAGGCGGCGATATTATTGCCGTCGCAGACGCCGCCGGACGGTTGCCAGCCGATGGTCTGACCCAGGTCGGCACCGGCCTGTTTGACGAGATTGAAGAGCGCCTCGGCTTCGGGCGTCAACGGCTTGGGCGGGCGACCGAAGCCGCCATGCACCTCGATCCGAACGTCGCGCTCGGCGGCAATCGCATCGACCGCGGTTTGGATAAGCTCGCGGGCTCGGTCCTCGTCCTCGGGCGTGCGTGGGCGCAGGTTCACCCTGAGGATCGCGAGGTCGGGCACGACATTGCTAGGGCTCCCGCCGTCGATCCGCGACGGATTGACGTTGAGGCCGGGATAGCGGGACGACGCCAGGTGCAATGCCAACTCAGAGGCCGCGAGCAAGGCGTTGCGTCCGTCTTCCGGGTTGCGTCCGGCGTGGGCCGAACGGCCGCGAACGACGAAGGAGAAATTGCCGCTCCCAGGCCGTGCTCCCGCGAGCGTCCCGTCGGGGAGTGCCGAGGGCTCGTAGGTCAGCGCCGCTCGCTTGCCTGTCGCCGACTGCGCCAGCAGATCGGCCGAGGAAAGCGATCCAACCTCCTCGTCGCTGTTGATCACCACCTCATAGCCGAATCGATCGGCGATCGGGCTATGCTCGACCGCTTTCAGCGCAGCGAGCATGACCGCGATTCCGCCTTTCATGTCGGCGACGCCGGGGCCGTTCAGAATTCCGTCCTCCAGCCAGCGGGTCTCCTGGAATTCGTGGTCGACCCCAAACACCGTGTCCATGTGACCTGTAAGAAGCAGCTGGATCGGCGCGTCTGGACGGACTGTGAGGTGCAGGTGTTGGCCGTGCTGCATTGCCGTCGGCCTTCCGCCTGTATCGACGTTGTCGACTGGAGTCGGTTCTTCGTAGCCAAGCTCACCCGGCAACGCAGAAAAGACGTCCGCCAGATTGCTCGCCATATGGCCGAGGCCGGCCAGATTCCGCGATCCGCTGTTTATCGCGGCCCAGTCCAGAATCTGGCTGAGCATGAGATTGGCATCGATACGCTCGACGGCCTCGCGTTCGGTGGACGACAATTCCCCCATGGCGTCGGCTCCTAGCCGTGCCGTTTGCGGAAGGCCACACCGGCCGTTTCCTGTGCTAACGGCGCGCAAATGACTTCAGGGCGCCTCTATCTCGACGACCTTCACGTGGGGCAGCGATTCGTCAGCGACCCGCATCGGCTCGACGCCGAGCAGATCAAGGCGTTCGCGGCCGAGTTCGACCCGCAGCCTTTCCATCTCGACGAGGAAGCGGCGAAGAAATCCTTGTTCGGCGGACTGGCGGCGAGCGGCTGGCACACGGCCGCGTTGTCGATGCGCATGCTCGTCGAGAGCGTTCCGCTGGCGGACGGCCTGATCGGAGCCGAGCTCCAGCTCGCATGGCCAAGGCCTACGCGGCCGGGAATGACGCTTCAGATGTTCAGCGAGGTGGTCGACATCACTCCGTCGCGCTCGAAACCGAACATGGCGATCGTCACCATGCGGAACGAAACCCGCGACCAGGACGGGGAGGTGCTCCAGATATTCACCGTCAAGATGCCGGTATTCAAGCGACCGCAGGACTAGACTTCTTAGTGTATTAGTTATATAATACACTTTTGGGAGTTCAAGCCATGCTGGAAAATCCGCTTGCGAAGCGAACTGCGATAGCAGCCGTCATCGGCGCAATCGTCGCCATCCCGCTGCCTTTCGTCGGACCGATCGTCGGGGCCCTGGTCGGGGGCGGCATCGGCTATTTCACCGCTTCTCAAAGATAGTCCGCGAATTCCCTGAGCAATTGCCGGTAGAGCTCGCGCTTGAAAGGCACGATCAGCTCGGGAAGCTGCTTCGGGTCGATCCACTTCCATTCGCGGAATTCGGGATGCTTCGTTGCGATGTTCACGTCCGCATCCGTCCCCAGGAACCGCGCGAGATACCAATCCTGGTCCTGGCCGATCCACTTGCCTCCCCACAGCCTACCCCGGATCTCCTTGGGAAGGTCGTATTTCAGCCGTTCGGGGCATTCGGCGACCCGCTCGACGAGGTGCGGCGGAATGCCCGTTTCCTCCTCGAGCTCCCGTAGCGCCGTCGCCCAGGGTTCCTCGTCCTCGTCGATGCCGCCCTGAGGCATCTGCCAGGCTTCGTCGGTATTATCGATCCGGGCGCCGACGAACACCTTGCCCTCACAATTCAAGAGCATCACGCCGACTCCGCGGCGGTAACGGT